>NZ_JACGUX010000001.1:0-307815 GCF_014076915.1 Colwellia sp. MB02u-14 | reverse complement strand
TCCATTTGTGCAGCACCAGTGATCATGTTTTTGATGTAATCGGCGTGACCAGGACAATCTACGTGTGCGTAGTGACGAGCTTCTGTATCGTACTCGATGTGAGAAGTATTGATTGTAATACCACGCTCTCGCTCTTCAGGAGCATTATCGATTTGTGCGAAATCTTTAACTTCACCACCGTGTACTTTAGTTAATACTGCAGAGATAGCAGCTGTTAAAGTTGTTTTACCGTGATCGACGTGACCGATAGTACCAACGTTAACATGCGGTTTTAAACGTTCAAATTTTGCTTTAGCCATTTTTCATTTACCTTAAAGTTTATTAAAAGCGCAGCCAAGACGACCGAGCTAGACTTTCACTAACTATAAGTGAGTGTCTTACGAGATTCCAAGAGATTCTGTTATTGCCGCAACTACATTCTTAGGAGCTTCACTGTATTGTAAAAATTCCATAGAATAAGAGGCGCGGCCCTGTGTTGCACTGCGTAATGCAGTAGCATAACCAAACATTTCAGACAGTGGTACTGTTGCATTCACTACCTTAGAGCCAGCAGGACCTTCGTCCATGCCATCGATCATACCGCGACGACGATTTAAATCGCCAACGACATCACCCATGTTTTCTTCTGGCGTTGTAACTTCTACTTTCATCATAGGCTCTAGAAGAGTTGGCGTAGCTTTTAACGCCCCTTCTCTAAATCCCATTGAAGCAGCAACTTTAAACGCCATTTCGTTAGAGTCAACGTCATGAAAAGAACCGTCATAAAGTGTTACTTTAACATCAAGCATCGGGTAACCAGCTAAAACGCCACTATCCATTTGCTCAAAACAGCCTTTTTCTATGGCGGGGATATATTCTTTAGGAACACTACCGCCAACAATTTCGTTAACAAACTCGAAACCACCACCTTCAGGTAAGGGCTCCATTTTCAACCAGACGTGGCCAAACTGACCTTTACCACCTGATTGTCGAACAAATTTACCTTCAACTTCAACCGTTGAACGAATCGTTTCACGATAAGCGACTTGTGGTTTACCCACATTACATTCAACGCCAAACTCGCGCTTCATACGTTCAACAATGATGTCTAAGTGTAGCTCACCCATGCCAGAAATTATCGTTTGGCCTGTTTCTTCATCAGATGCCACTTTAAACGATGGATCTTCAGCTGATAATTTACTTAATGCAAGGGCTAACTTATCTTGAGAAGCGATGGTTTTCGGCTCAACAGCAATTGAAATTACTGGATCTGGAAATTCCATTCTCTCAAGTGTGATCACATGATTTGCATCACACAAGGTCTCACCTGTAGTAACATCCTTCAAACCAATGGCTGCAGCGATATCGCCAGCACGTACTTCTTTAATTTCTTTACGATCATTGGCATGCATCTGTACAAGACGGCCTAAACGTTCTTTTTTTCCTTTGATAGGATTAAAAACGCTGTCACCTGTTTTTACGACACCCGAATAAACACGGAAAAAGGTAAGTGTTCCTACGAAAGGGTCAGTGGCAATTTTAAAAGCCAAAGCTGAAAATGGTGCGCTGTCATCAGCGGCACGAGTCGCGGGTGTCTCATTTTTATCATTACTAATACCGGTAATCGCAGCAACTTCAGTTGGTGAAGGTAAATAGTCAATAACGGCATCTAAAACAGCTTGTACGCCTTTATTTTTAAAAGCAGAGCCACAAGTACAAAGAATGATTTCATTATTAAGCGTGCGCTGGCGAAGGGCTGATTTAATTTCAACTTCAGTCAAATCAACACCTTCTAGATACTTTTCCATTAAATCATCTGAGACTTCAGCCGCTTCTGAAATCATATTTTCACGCCACTCATCGGCAAGGTCTTGCATATCGTCAGGTATTGCTGAATAAGTAAAAGTCATGCCGTAATCGTCTTCATTCCAGTTGATCACTTTCATTTTGACAAGATCAATAACACCTTTAAAGTCTTCTTCAGACCCAATCGGCAACTGAATAGGAACAGCGTTTGCTTTTAGACGTGCTTTTAGCTGACCAACAACAGAAAGAAAGTCTGCACCCGTGCGATCCATTTTGTTGACAAAAACAATGCGTGGAACCGCATACTTTTCCATTTGACGCCAAACAGTTTCTGTCTGTGGTTGAACACCTGAAGAGGCACATAACACTAATACTGCACCATCGAGTACACGTAATGAACGTTCAACTTCGATAGTGAAGTCAACATGGCCAGGAGTATCAATAATATTAATGCGATGGTCAACGAATTGCGCATCCATCCCCTTCCAGAAACAGGTAGTCGCTGCAGAAGTAATGGTAATACCGCGCTCTTGCTCTTGTTCCATCCAGTCCATTGTGGCAGCGCCATCATGCACTTCACCAATTCTGTGAGAAAGCCCCGTGTAAAACAAAACACGTTCTGTGGTTGTCGTTTTGCCAGCATCTACGTGCGCACAGATACCAATATTACGGTAGCGCTCAATAGGGGTGATACGTGCCAAAATGAAATCCTCTAATTCTTAGTCACTAATAATTAGTACTATTAAATAAATATTCGCGTAAGCGGTGAGTATTTGTTTAATACTACTTTTTGAACTGTACAAAGCATCAGTCCGTAAAAGTTAGTATGGCTAGCAAGAGAAACTCTTGCTAGCCATGTATTTACCCTAAGCATATGCAAAGGGTAAATCATACATCCATTCAAAACTGCTAGCTTACCAGCGGTAGTGAGCGAACGCTTTGTTAGCATCAGCCATACGGTGAACGTCTTCACGTTTCTTAACCGCTGAACCTTTGCTGTCAGACGCATCTAACATTTCGTTAGCTAGGCGCTGAGCCATTGATTTTTCACCACGTTTACGAGCTGCTTCAACTAACCAACGCATGGCTAGAGCATTACGACGAACTGGACGAACTTCAACTGGTACTTGATAAGTAGAACCACCAACACGACGAGATTTAACTTCGACAGATGGGCGGATATTATCTAAAGCAGTTTCGAAAAGCTCTAAGTGAGTTTTCTCGCTGTTTTTTTCAGTTAAAATGTCTAATGCACCGTAAACAATTTTTTCTGCAGTAGATTTTTTACCATCAACCATAAGGATGTTGATGAATTTTGCTAAAAGTTCGTTATGGAACTTAGGATCTGGCAATATTTTACGTTGCCCTACGACGCGTCTTCTTGGCATCTTAATTCTCCGTAGTATTCAGGATTAATCCAAAATATATAAATTTAAAAATTTCTTATTTGGCCTTACTTAACGTTTTTTTCTCTTCCTATCTATAAGGAGTTAGAGAGGAAAACTTAAGATTTAGGTCGTTTAGCACCGTATTTAGAACGGCCTTGTCTTCTGTCGCTTACACCTGAACAATCAAGCGCGCCACGAACGGTGTGATAACGCACACCCGGTAAATCTTTTACACGGCCACCGCGTATTAAAATAACGCTATGCTCTTGTAAATTATGTCCTTCACCACCGATGTATGAAGTTACTTCGAAGCCGTTAGTTAAACGAACACGAGCAACTTTACGAAGTGCTGAGTTAGGTTTTTTCGGTGTAGTTGTATACACACGAGTACATACGCCACGACGTTGTGGACAAGCTTGTAACGCTGGAACGTTACTTTTAGTTACTTGTCTTACACGTGGTTTACGTACTAATTGGTTAATAGTTGCCATTAAATAGCTCCCGATTAGTTAAACTTGTGCAAATTCCAATCAATGAGAAATTTACACCCTTATAAACGTGAAAATCCGCGACCTTAAATGCTATACATAAACAGTACAGAATATAGGGTCGCGGAATTCTATAGGTCAAGCTATGGCCTGTCAAGTAGCACAGGCCATTAACGCTATATTTTTTACTTAATCACTAGCATTTAGTGCGTCAGTTAATGCTTGTGCTGCATCGTCAGCTGAAACAGCGACTTCTTCAACGGCAGGCATTTTTGCTTGTAGTTTACGTTTAGCACGTTCTTGGTGGTATGAATAACCCGTACCTGCAGGGATTAAACGACCAACGATAACGTTTTCTTTCAAGCCACGTAACTTATCTTTCTTACCTGCGACAGCAGCTTCAGTAAGTACACGTGTTGTTTCTTGGAAAGATGCCGCTGAAATAAACGATTCAGTTGCTAATGATGCTTTAGTAATGCCCATCATTTGCATTTCGTATTCAGCAGGTTGCTTACCAGCAGATTCAAGCTCACGATTTGAAATATTCACGCGTGCTACTTCTACTTGTTCGCCTTTCAAGAAATCACTATCACCGGCGTCTAAGATTTCACACTTGCGAATCATTTGACGGACGATAACTTCGATGTGCTTGTCGTTAATTTTAACACCTTGTAAACGATATACTTCTTGTACTTCGTTAACAATGTAATTAGCAACAGGCGCAACACCACGTAAACGCAAGATATCATGCGGAGACTCAGGACCATCGGCAATAACTTCACCTTTAATCACTGGCTCACCTTCATAGATATTTAAAAGACGCGTTTTAGGAATCATCTCTTCGTAAACTTCACCGCTAGGCTGAGTGATCAATAGACGTACTTTGCCTTTAGTTTCTTTACCGAAAGCAACAACACCTGTTTTCTCTGCAAGAATAGCAGGAAGTTTAGGCTTACGCGCTTCAAATAAATCAGCAACACGTGGAAGACCACCGGTAATATCACGCGTTTTTGAACTTGCCTGTGGTATACGAGCAAGTGCATCACCAATATTTACATCCGCGCCATCTTCCAAGTTTACAATAGCATTACCTGGTAAGTAGTAAAGTGCTGGGATTTCAGTCCCTGCAATCATTACTTCATCGCCTTTAGCATCGATAAGTTTCAATGCTGGACGCATTTCTTTACCGGTAGCATTACGTTGACCTGCGTCAGTAACGATAATACTTGATAAACCAGTAAGATCATCCGTTTGACGAACCATAGTCACGCCATCAGAAAGGTCAACAAACTGAACTTTACCCGCTACTTCCGTAATAATAGGGTGAGTATGTGGGTCCCAGTTGGCGATAATTTCACCGGCAACAATTGAACCACCATCTTTCTTAGAAAGAACAGAACCGTAAGGAACTTTATAGCGTTCTTTTTCACGACCGAGTTCATCAATTACCGTCATTTCAGAAGAACGTGAGGTAATAACAAGATGGTCTTCAGAGTTTGTTACAAACTTAGCATTTTGAAGTTTCAAGGTACCAGTGTTTTTAACTTGTACGTTGTTCTCAGCAGAAGCACGCGATGCGGCACCACCGATGTGAAACGTACGCATGGTAAGCTGTGTACCAGGTTCACCAATTGATTGTGCTGCAACAACACCAATAGCTTCACCTTGATTGATCATATGTCCACGAGCTAAATCACGACCGTAACAATGAGCACAAATACCAAAATCAGTTTTACAGGTAATAATTGAACGTACTTTCATTTGATCAATTGAGTTTTCTTCAATGAAATCACATAAAGCTTCGTCTATTAACGTATTACGTGGTAATAAAACTTCGTCAGTACCCGGCTTGATAACATCTTCAGCAACAACACGACCAAGAACACGTTCTCTTAATGGTTCAACAACATCACCACCTTCGATAAGTGGCGTCATTTGTAGACCGTCGTAGGTACCACAATCATGTTCAGTAACAACCAAATCTTGTGCAACATCAACCAAACGACGAGTTAAGTAACCCGAGTTAGCTGTTTTCAATGCTGTATCGGCAAGACCTTTACGCGCCCCGTGAGTTGAGATGAAGTATTCTGATACGTTCAAACCTTCACGGAAGTTAGCTTTGATTGGCGTTTCGATGATAGAACCATCTGGTTTTGCCATCAAGCCACGCATACCTGCTAACTGACGGATCTGAGCAGCACTACCACGAGCACCCGAGTCAGCCATCATGTAGATAGAGTTGAATGAATCTTGCTCTTCTGGAACGCCATCACGGTTAATAACTGTTTCTTTCGATAAATTGTCCATCATCGCTTTTGAGATTTTCTCGTTGGCAGATGACCAAATATCAATAACTTTGTTATATTTTTCGCCTTGAGTCACTAAACCTTGCTCGAATTGAGTTTGGATTTCAGCAACTTCTTCTTCCGACTCTTCGATAATAGTGTATTTAGCATCAGGAATAACCATATCATCAATACCAACAGAACAACCCGCGATCATCGCATAATGGAAGCCTGTGTACATGATTTGGTCAGCAAAAATAACCGTTTCTTTCAAACCTAAATTACGGTAAGCATGGTTAATCAGTTTCGAAATAGGTTTTTTACCCAGCGGTTGATCGATTAGATCATAAGGCATACCTTGTGGACAAACTTGCCACATAATGGCACGGCCGACCGTGGTATCACGTAAAGTCGTTTTAGGAACAGTAAAGTTACCTTCTTCGTCTTTAAAGTATTCTGTGATACGAATTTTCACACGGGCGTGAAGTTCAGCAACGCCAGTACGGTAAGCCTTTTCAGCTTCTTTAGTGTCGGCAAAAACCATGCCTTCACCTAAACCATTAACACGGTCACGTGTTAAGTAGTACAAACCTAAAACAACATCTTGTGATGGTACAATAATCGGCTCACCGTTTGCTGGTGATAGCACGTTATTAGTAGACATCATTAAAGTACGAGCTTCCATTTGTGCTTCAATAGTTAACGGTACGTGTACCGCCATTTGGTCACCATCGAAATCGGCGTTGTATGCCGCACAAACCAGTGGATGCAAGTGAATCGCTTTACCTTCAATAAGAACAGGTTCAAATGCTTGAATACCTAGTCTATGAAGTGTTGGTGCACGGTTAAGCATTACCGGATGTTCACGGATCACTTCGTCAAGTACATCCCAAACTTCAGCGCCTTCACGTTCAACTAATTTTTTAGCTGCTTTAATCGTAGTCGCTAAACCACGAGCTTCTAATTTACCGTAAATAAATGGCTTGAATAATTCAAGTGCCATTTTTTTTGGTAAACCACACTGGTGTAAACGTAGTGTAGGACCAACAGTAATTACAGAACGACCAGAGTAATCAACACGTTTACCCAATAGATTCTGACGGAAACGACCTTGCTTACCTTTAATCATATCGGCAAGAGATTTAAGAGGACGTTTGTTAGAACCGGTAATTGCGCGACCACGACGACCGTTATCAAGAAGTGCATCAACAGACTCTTGTAACATACGTTTTTCGTTACGTACGATAATGTCTGGTGCTACTAAGTCTAGAAGACGCTTTAAACGGTTGTTACGGTTAATAACACGACGGTATAAATCGTTCAAATCAGACGTAGCAAAACGGCCACCATCCAAAGGTACTAACGGACGTAAATCCGGTGGTAAAATGGGCAGTACGTTCATGATCATCCACTCAGGTTTGTTACCTGAAGCGGCAAATGCTTCCATTAACTTTAAACGTTTTGTCACTTTTTTACGCTTAGTTTCACTACCAATTTCAGGAAGCTCTTCACGCATTTGCGCTACTTCGCCTTCTAAATCGATTTGTTGTAGTAAAGCTAAAACAGCTTCTGCACCCATTAGGGCGTCAAATTCATCACCGTGTTCTTCTAACGCGTCAAGATATTCTTCTTCAGTTAGAATTTGGCTTTTTTCTAATGTTGTCATACCAGGTTCAGTAACAACATAGGATTCAAAGTAAAGGACACGTTCGATATCACGAAGCGTCATATCAAGTAACAAACCAATACGTGAAGGTAATGATTTTAAGAACCAGATATGTGCAACGGGGCTAGCTAATTCGATATGGCCCATACGGTCACGACGAACTTTTGTTAATGTAACTTCAACGCCACATTTTTCACAAATAACACCACGATGCTTTAAACGCTTATATTTGCCACATAGACATTCGTAATCTTTTACTGGACCAAAAATACGCGCACAAAACAAGCCATCACGTTCAGGTTTGAACGTACGGTAGTTAATCGTTTCAGGTTTTTTTACTTCACCAAATGACCAAGAACGAATCTGGTCAGGTGAGGCTAGTCCGATACGTATACCATCGAACTCTTCTGTTTGATTTTGTTGCTTAAGAAACTTAAGTAAATCTTTCACACTTCTTCTCCTGTCGGAGTTAAACCTTAAAGAGAAAGCAGTTGCCTGCTTTCTCCGTGTACTGACTCATCAAATTGATAGTCAGCATGCAGCTTTGGAGGCTAGTCCTGGTCTAATTCGATGTTAATACCTAACGAACGAATTTCTTTCAACAGTACGTTGAATGATTCAGGAATGCCTGGTTCCATTCTGTGATCACCGTCTACTAAGTTTTTATACATCTTAGTACGACCGTTAACATCATCAGATTTAACCGTTAACATTTCTTGTAGCGTGTAAGCAGCACCGTAAGCTTCTAGTGCCCATACTTCCATCTCACCAAAGCGTTGACCACCAAATTGCGCTTTACCACCAAGTGGTTGTTGCGTAACTAATGAGTAAGAGCCTGTTGAACGTGCATGCATTTTGTCATCAACCAAATGGTTAAGTTTTAACATATACATGTAGCCAACCGTTACAGGACGTTCAAATTCACGACCAGTACGACCATCAGTTAAGATAAACTGACCACTTTCAGGCATATCTGCAAGTTTGAACATCTCTTTGATTTCTTTCTCTGCAGCACCATCAAAAGCGGGTGTAGCAATAGGAAGACCAGCACGTAAGTTGTTCGCTAAACGCATCACTTCGTCATCAGAGAAACTTGCAATGTCAACAACTTGACGAGATTCACCAACATTGTAAACTTCTTGAATGAAGTTACGTAGTTTATGAATTTCTTGTTGTGCTTCTAACATACGGTTGATTTTTTCGCCAATACCACGACACGCCATACCTAGATGAGTCTCTAAGATCTGACCAATGTTCATACGTGATGGAACACCTAACGGGTTAAGTACCACATCAACAGGAACACCAAACTGATCGTAAGGCATATCTTCTACTGGAACTACGTTTGAAATAACACCTTTGTTACCATGACGACCGGCCATTTTATCACCCGGTTGGATGTGGCGTTTTATCGCTAAATAAACTTTGATGATTTTAAGAACACCTGGAGCCAAATCAGCACCTTGGGTGATCTTACGACGTTTAATTTCAAACTTCTTATCAAAGTCAGCTTTAATGTTGTCGTATTGCTCAGCAATTTGTTCAAGTTCAGATTGTTGACCTTCGTCAGACAAGTTTTGAACTAACCAATTTGCACGAGACATACTATTAATGTCTGATTCGTTTAAGCCAGCAGATAAAAGGAGATTTTTAGCACGAGCATAAATACCATCTTCTAAGATGCTAAATTCATCGCCTAAATCTTTCTTAACTTCTTTAAGTTGTAATTCTTCAATTTCAACAGCGCGCTTATCTTTTTCTACACCGTCACGGGTGAAGATTTGCACGTCGATGATAGTACCTTTAACTGAATTAGGTACACGTAAAGAGCTGTCTTTAACGTCAGCAGCTTTTTCACCAAAGATTGCTCTTAAAAGTTTTTCTTCTGGTGTTAATTGAGTTTCACCTTTAGGAGTAACTTTACCCACTAAGATGTCGCCACCATTAACTTCAGCACCGATGTAAACAACACCCGCTTCATCTAATTTAGATAATGCTGATTCGCCTACGTTAGGGATATCAGAAGTAATTTCTTCACTACCTAATTTTGTGTCACGCGCGATACAGGTTAACTCTTGAATATGTACCGTAGTAAAACGATCTTCAGTAGCAACACGTTCAGATAACAACATTGAATCTTCGAAGTTGTAACCATTCCAAGGCATAAACGCTATACGCATGTTTTGACCAAGGGCTAATTCACCCATGTCCGTTGAAGGACCATCGGCTAAAACATCACCACGAGTTACAGGTTCGCCCATACGACACTGTGGACGCTGGTTGATACATGTATTTTGGTTAGAACGTGTGTATTTTGTTAAGTTGTAAATATCAATACCTGCTTCACCAGCATGCATTTCATCTTCGTTAACTTTAACAACAATACGTGAAGAGTCTACATAGCTGACTACACCACCACGTTTAGCAACGGCTGTAACACCTGAGTCAACAGCAACTACTTTTTCCATACCCGTACCGACTAAAGGCTTATCAACGATAAGAGTTGGTACCGCTTGACGTTGCATGTTTGAACCCATCAAGGCTCTGTTAGCATCATCGTGCTCGAGGAATGGAATTAAACTTGCTGCAACTGAAATGATCTGTTGTGGCGAGACGTCCATATATTGAACTTGTTCTGCTGAAATAAGTGTAAATTCATTTTTGTGACGACATTGTACTAAGCCATCAACTAACTTACCTTCACTATCAACCGCAGCAGTCGTTTGGGCAATAACGAAGTTACCTTCTTCAATTGCTGATAAATAATCTATCTCATCAGTTACTAAACCATCAATTACTTTACGATAAGGAGTTTCTAAGAACCCATAATCG
Organism: Colwellia sp. MB02u-14; assembly: GCF_014076915.1. Taxonomy (NCBI): domain Bacteria; kingdom Pseudomonadati; phylum Pseudomonadota; class Gammaproteobacteria; order Alteromonadales; family Colwelliaceae; genus Colwellia; species Colwellia sp. MB02u-14. The sequence goes on along the minus strand of NZ_JACGUX010000001.1, from coordinate 297,371 downwards.
TTAGTACGTGCATAACACGAAAGTGAATTGATCAAACCAATGTTTGGACCTTCCGGCGTTTCAATAGGACATACACGACCATAATGGGTAGGATGTACATCTCGAACTTCAAAACCGGCACGTTCACGCGTTAGACCGCCTGGGACTAATGCTGAGATACGACGTTTATGCGTCACTTCTGATAACGGGTTGTTCTGATCCATAAACTGTGACAATTGTGAAGAACCAAAGAATTCTTTCACAGCCGCAGAAATTGGCTTAGCGTTAATTAAATCTTGTGGCATGATCGCATCTAAGTCACCAAGACTTAAACGCTCACGAACCGCACGTTCAACACGCACTAAACCAACACGGAATTGGTTTTCTGCCATTTCGCCTACAGAGCGAATACGACGGTTACCTAAGTGATCGATATCGTCAGTTTCGCCTTTACCGTCACGAATGGCGATTAAAGTTCTCATTACTGAAATAATGTCATCGTTAGATAAAATGCCTGTACCAACATCGTCTGAATTACCAACACGACGGTTGAACTTCATACGACCTACCGTTGATAAGTCATAACGTTCTGATGCGAAAAATAAGTTAGTAAATAACGTTTCTGCTGCATCTTTTGTTGGCGGCTCGCCTGGACGCATCATACGGTAAATCTCAACTAAAGCTTCAAGCTTATTTGAGGTACCATCAACACGAATAGTGTCAGACATATATGAACCGACATCGAATTCATTCATGTACAATGTAGAAAGAACTTTATGACCTGCTTGGCTAAGCTCTGCTAATAGCTCTAATGTTATTTCAGCATTGGCTTCAGCGATAACTTCACCAGTAGACTCATCAATGTAAGCTTTAGATAAAACCTTACCAACGATGTACTCAGCTGGAACTTCAAGCTTTTCAAGGTTTTCTTTAGATAAAGAACGAATATGACGGGCAGTTATACGACGTCCTTGCTCTACCAATACATCACCATTTTTCAAGCAAATGTCAAACGTTGCCGTTTCACCACGTAAGCGTTCAGGGATTAGATCCATGATCAACTTATCGCCTTTGATTGAGAAGTCAGTGGTGTCATAGAACATATCTAGAATTTCTTCAGTAGAATATTCTAATGCACGTAATATGATTGATGCTGGTAATTTACGACGGCGATCAATACGTACAAATAAGTTATCTTTTGGATCGAACTCAAAATCCAACCAAGAACCACGGTAAGGAATAACACGTGCGTTATATAACACTTTACCCGATGAGTGTGTTTTACCTTTATCATGATCGAAAAACACACCAGGAGAACGATGTAATTGCGAAACAATAACACGCTCAGTACCATTAATAACAAACGTACCGTTGTCTGTCATTAATGGGATTTCACCCATGTATACTTCTTGTTCTTTGATATCTTTAACTGTGCCTGCTGGCGCTTCTTTATCGTAAACTACTAAACGTAATTTTACGCGAAGCGGCGCAGAATAGGTTACACCGCGGATTTGACATTCTTTGACGTCAAATAACGGTTCGCCAAGTCTGTAGCTCACATATTGTAACTCTGAGCTACCAGAGTAGGCTTTAATTGGGAAAATAGAATGAAACGCAGCCTCTAGGCCTGTTTCACCTGTTGGATCAATATCAATAAACTTACGGAAAGATTCGAGTTGGATTGATAACAAGAATGGATAGTCCATTACTTGTATGCTTTTACCAAAGTCCTTGCGAATACGTTTCTTTTCGGAGTAAGAGTAAACCATGGGGTTCCTCAGCTTGCTGGTTATGGCCGATCTGCCTTTAAAATACCAATTGGACTAGACAACTTTAGTATAGTTTCATACATTTTGTTAGCTAATCCAATTGGTATCAGACAGGATATTGCAATGATACTTAATACATTTAGTATCAAATTATGCACTTTTTTGGTTTAAAAAAACCACTTTCTTTAGCGCAAAAAGGCCGGTAACTTTAAAGTCACCAGCCATTGCCTTTTCAGGCAAATAATCTGTTTAAAAACAGATTATTTGATCTCAACAGAAGCACCAGCTTCTTCAAGAAGTGTCTTAAGCGAATCAGCTTCAGCTTTATCAACGCCTTCTTTAACAGTGCCAAGAGCTTCAACTAAGTCTTTAGCTTCTTTAAGGCCTAAACCTGTAGCGCCACGAACTGCTTTAATTACTGCAACTTTCTTCTCACCGAAGCTAGTCATAATAACGTTGAATTCAGTTTGCTCTTCAGCAGCTTCAGCAGGTCCAGCAGCGGCAACAGCAGCTGATGCAGATACGCCAAATTTTTCTTCCATTGCTTCAATTAAAGCAACAACGTCCATTACTGACATTTCAGCAACTGCGTTTAGGATATCGTCTTTAGAAATAGACATTTTTAATTTCCTGTTCAATTAACAACCTAAGGTTGTTATAAATAACTATAAATACAAAAAGTGCAAATTGTGCTCTTAAATTTAAGAGGTAAACAATTATTAAGCAGCTTCTTGTTCTTTCTGATCGCGTACTGCAGCAATCGTGCGGACCAATTTGCCTGCAGATGCTTCTTTCATTGCGCTCATTAAACGTGCAATCGCTTCGTCGTAAGTAGGTAGCTTAGCTAACATATTTACGTCTACTGAATTACCTTCAAATGCAGCTGCTTTTAATTCAAAGGCTTCGTTCTTTTTAGCGAAGTCTGTGAATAAACGTGCAGCAGCACCTGGGTGATCAGATGAAAAAGCAACTAATGAAGGACCTTTGAATACGTCAGAAACACATTCAAATTGAGTACCTTCTACTGCACGACGTGCTAATGTGTTACGAACAACCTTCATCCATACGCCATTTTCACGTGCTTGCTTACGCAATGCAGTAATTGCTTCAACTGTAACACCACGGGCATCCGCGATTACAACTGAGTGAGCACCACTAGCAGCTTCTTGAACTTCAGCAACAATTGCCTTTTTGTCATCAAGATTGATAGCCATTGGCTTTAACTCCTGGTTCACCGGTTACATAAACCGGTATTTACTATCCCTAAGCTACTACCTTTTACAGTCATTAACTTAGGCCGTTACGGCGAGGACCAGAATTAGGAAATACTGGGTAATCACCATCTACGTAGGAAAAATTAAGTTAAATGTGATAAATAATTATCGATAAAACTCCTACGGTCTTTGACGGGGTTGTTTAATCTTGTTAAAGAAGAAAACAACACCTACCAAAATTTTTAAGGGCGAAATTATAGTCTATAATTTAACCCTTGTAAAGTACCATGATAGGGACTTTACTTAGAAACTGCTGTCAAACTAGCTTGGTTTACCGATACACCGGCACCCATTGTAGTTGAAATAGAAAGTTTCTTAATATACTGACCTTTAGCATTTGCTGGTTTAGCTTTCTTTAAAGCTTCCAATAAGAACTCTAGGTTTTCTTGTAATTTAGCGTCGTCGAAATCAGCCTTACCAATAGTAGTATGGATGATACCGTTTTTATCATTGCGGTAACGGATTTGACCCGATTTTGCATTGTTAATAGCGGTTACAACATCTGGCGTTACGGTACCAACTTTTGGGTTAGGCATTAAACCACGAGGGCCTAATATCTGACCTAGTTGACCAACAACACGCATAGCATCTGGAGAAGCGATAACAACATCAAAGTTCATCTCGCCTTTTTTAACTAATTCAGCTAAATCTTCCATACCTACGATGTCAGCACCAGCTTCTTTCGCTTTCTCAGCATTTGCACCCTGTGTAAATACAGCAACACGAACATCACGACCTGTACCATTTGGTAATACAGCTGCGCCACGTACATTTTGGTCTGATTTACGAGCATCGATGCCAAGATTTACAGCAACATCTACACTTTCACGGAATTTAGCAGTTGCTAATTCTTTTAATAATGAGATTGCTTCTGCAATGTCATAATCTTTTAATACGTCTACTTTTTCACGGATAAGACGAGCGCGTTTTGATAATTTAGTCATTGATTAGTCCTCTACCACTAAACCCATTGAACGAGCAGAACCCGCAATGGTACGCACTGCAGCTTCTAATGAACTAGCAGTTAAATCAGATTCTTTTGTCTTAACAATTTCTTCAAGTTGTGCTGTAGTAACAGTTCCAACTTTATCTGTGTTAGGACGACCAGAGCCGCTTTTTATGCCAGCTGCTTTCTTTAATAAGTAAGATGCAGGTGGAGTTTTTGTTTCGAACGTGAAAGAACGGTCACTGTAGACAGTAATAACTACTGGAACTGGAGCGCCTTTTTCTAAAGAATCTGTTTTTGCGTTAAACGCTTTACAGAATTCCATGATGTTCACACCGTGTTGACCTAATGCAGGACCAACAGGCGGTGACGGATTTGCTGCACCAGCAGCAACTTGTAGCTTGATTAAAGCTTGGACTTTCTTAGCCATTTTTCAATACCTTTAGTTTGGGTTCAAACGCTAAAGACTATTCAGCTCCCCGTTGTACGATTTACCCTGTTTTTTTTTAAGCAACAATGTCGTTTAAAAAAAATAGGCAGCGGATTATATATTAAATAGGGCAAGTTACACAAGTTTTTTAAATAGAAAGTTTTGCTGGCCTTATACGTACTGAACAATAACAGTATTTTTTTATTAAGGGCAAAGAAAAAGGCTAAAGATTTACATCTTTAGCCTTTTGTGTATTGTATGGTTTTATTGAGGTACTAGCCTTTTTCGACTTGACCAAACTCTAAATCTACTGGTGTAGAGCGACCAAAAATCAAAACCGATACTTTAATACGGTTTTTATCGTAATCTAATTCTTCAACAACACCATTAAAGTCGGCAAATGGACCGTCAATAACACGAACCACTTCGCCGGGCTCAAAGAGTGTCTTAGGACGAGGCTTATCAGTATCTTCGAGACGTTGCAAAATACGATCAGCTTCTTTTTGTGAAATAGGCGCTGGACGATCACTGGTTCCACCAATGAAGCCTAATACGCGTGGCACACTTTTTACTAGATGCCATGCTTCAACATCCATTTCCATTTGAACTAAAACATAACCTGGAAAGAATTTACGTGAACTTTTACGCTTTTGACCTGCACGCATTTCAACAACTTCTTCGGTAGGAACAAGTATTTGACCAAACTTTTCATGTAAGCCCTGAATCTCGATATGCTCAACTAATGTTTTTTGCACTCGACCTTCATAGCCAGAGAAAGCTTGAACAACATACCAACGCAACTTTGGGTTCGTATTCACTACTTTTTCTTCGTTTTGTTCATTCTCTTCAGATGGTAAATTTTCTTCAGTCATAATTAAACCTGTAAACCTGTAATAAAGCCAACTACCCAAAATAGAGTAGAATCAAGTCCCCACATAACGAGTGACATGATAAAAGTAGCAAATAAAACGATACCTGTCGTTTGTATAGCTTCTTGGCGAGTTGGCCAGACAACTTTACGAATTTCAGTACGTGATTCTTTTGCGAATGCAACGGCATTGTGGCCTTTAACTGTTTGCATGGCGATAAAACCAGCAACAACTATACCTACGACTGCACCTATCGCACGATATAAAACGGATTCATCACCGTAGAAATAATTAGCGAAAACGACTCCAGCTAAAAGAAGGAGGACGATCATCCACTTTAGTGAATCAAGAGACCCGTTTGGCTGGCTTTCTGTACTTGCATTCATAATATTGACCCGTAAATATTTGCCTATGGCATGTTAACTTCATCACTGAAGTTACTTCAAAAGTATTAAAAACTACTTTATAAAATATGGCAGGGGTAGAGAGATTCGAACTCCCAACCATCGGTTTTGGAGACCGCTGTTCTACCAATTGGAACTATACCCCTAATTTACTTTTCATCTTAGATGAAGAGTTTCACTTTTCTGGTGAATCTTAGTTTTTTGGGAATTAAAAGAGACTCAAGAAGTGAGGCGCTATTATACTAATGATATTACTTTTCTCAAGTGATATTTTGTTTTGTCTGATGTTTCTTGGTTTGAAATATCTTTTTCCCGTTATCTCAACTGATCACTAGTAAAATTCTATCGATGCAAGTTAAGATATTATTAGATAATAAGTAACTATAAGGTATAACAATGAAGGCAAGTGTAAAATGGATGGGTAAAGAATTATTTATGGGCACTTCTGATAGCGGCCATACAATTCTTTTAGACGCGAATGCAGGAACCTCTGCGCCTAGTCCACTAGAAAATGTTCTCATTTCTTTAGGGGCGTGTTCCTCAGTTGATATTGTTAGTATTCTAGAAAAATCGCGCCAAAACATCAGTGCTTGTCGTGTAGATATCCAAGCAAAACGTGTAGATTCTGTACCAAAAATGTTTTCAGACATCCATCTTCGCTTTGTTATCACAGGGCAAGAAGTCGCTGAAAAGCATGTCGAAAGAGCGGTTAAACTTTCAGCCGATAAATACTGCTCCGTAGCATTAATGTTGAATAAAACGGTTAATATTACTCATGACTTTGAGATTATTGACGATTAACCGATATTATTGGTGCTGTAGTCTTTTTAAACACAGCACCTTTGTTCTATAAATCAGTCATCCAATCTAACTGCTGATTAGCTTTATGTTTCTTATTCATTAAATCTTGAATAAGTGGCGTTAAAAGTAACTCCATGGCAAGCCCCATCTTTCCCCCAGGCACAACTAAAGTATTAATACGTGACATAAATGCTCCATCAATCATTGATAAATAATAAGGAAAGTCTACACCAGTTGCTTCACGAAAGCGGATGACGACAAAGCTTTCATCAAGACTAGGGATCGCTTTTGCACTAAAAGGGTTTGACGTATCAACCGTAGGTACACGTTGGAAATTGATATGTGTTTTTGAAAACTGCGGTGTAATGTAAGAAATATAATCTTCCATGCTACGAACGATACTCGCAGTGACTGCTTCTCGACTATGTCCACGATGATTAGTATCACGAATTATTTTCTGGATCCATTCTAGGTTTACTATCGGTACCATGCCAATTAATAAATCAACATGCTTCGCGACATCGTTTTTTTTGGTAACAACCCCACCATGTAATCCTTCATAGAAGAGCAAGTCTGTGCCATCTGCTAACTTTTCCCATGGTGTAAATGTACCAGGCATTTGATTATAAGGAACCGCTTCGTCGAATGTATGAAGGTATCGGCGCATCTCCCCTTTACCTGTTTCAGAATAGTTTCTAAAAAGCTTTTCTAAAGCATCAAAGTCATTAGCCTCATCGCCAAAGTAACTAATGTTTCTTCGCTCCTCTCTTGCTTTACGTTTCTCTAGATCCATTTCTTGTCGGGAATATCGATGAAAGCTGTCACCTTCGACTGTAGCAGGAGTGACTCCAAGAGACCGAAATATGTGTGCAAACGACTCTATTGTAGTAGACGTACCTGCACCTGAGGATCCGGTTACAGCAATAATAGGGTTGCGTGATGACATAGTTAATTCTCTTTGGGGTAAGATAAATGTTATACGGAGAATTTGAAGGTGGGTCAAGTTTTACAAAAATATCATTTAGCTTATTTTTAAAAACAAAAACGGAGCCGAAGCTCCGTTTTTAATTTTAAAGTAAATTTAGCTAGGCTAAATTATGCTTCAACTGATTCTTCAACTTCTTCTACAGCATCTTCAACTGCAGGACGGTCTACTAATTCAATGTAAGCCATAGGTGCTTTATCACCAGTACGGAAACCGCATTTTAAAACGCGAGTATATCCACCTGGACGGTCTTGGTAACGAGCACCAAGTTCGTTAAATAAAATACCTACTACTTCTTTATCTTGTGTACGAGCAAACGCTAAACGGCGATTTGCAACACTGTCGGTCTTAGCCAATGTAATCAATGGCTCTATTACCATACGTAGTTCTTTAGCTTTTGCTACAGTCGTTCTAATAAGACCGTGCTTAACTAAAGAGCTTGCCATATTGCGGAACATCGCTTTACGATGACTGCTATTACGGTTTAACTGGCGACCGCTTTGACGATGGCGCATAAGTTAATCCTTCTCTCAAACTATTAAAAAAATGATGAACGAATTAGTCGTTATCAGCGATGCTTTCAGGTGGCCAATTTTCAAGGCGCATACCTAAAGATAAACCACGAGACGCCAAAACGTCTTTGATTTCTGTTAAAGACTTCTTACCTAAATTAGGTGTTTTAAGAAGTTCAACTTCTGCACGCTGTACTAAATCGCCAATATATTGAATTGCTTCTGCTTTTAAACAGTTAGCTGAACGAACTGTTAATTCAAGATCATCTACTGGACGAAGCAAAATAGGGTCAAATAAAGGCTTAGCTTCTACTTGCTCTACTTCTTTAATATCACGCAATTCTACAAACGCATCTAGCTGTTCAGCTAAAATCGTTGAAGCACGACGAATAGCCTCTTCTGGATCCAATGTACCATTGGTTTCCATATCAAGTACAAGTTTGTCTAAATCGGTACGCTGTTCAACTCGAGCTGAGTCAACATCGTAAGCAATTCTTACAACTGGACTGAACGAAGCATCTACTAACAAACGTCCTATAGCACGATCTTCATCCTCGGCGTCGCGTCTTACTGAAGCAGGAACATAACCACGTCCCATTTCAATTTTGATGCGCATACTGATAGAACCTTCACCTGTTAAATTACAGATTACATGATTTGGATTTGCAATTTCTACATCACCGTCATGTTGGATATCAGCTGCCGTTACAGGGCCTTCACCGGATTTAGTTAAAGTAATAACAGCTTCGTTTTTACCTTCTAAACTTATAGCTAATCCCTTAAGGTTCAACAATATTTCGATGATGTCTTCTTGAACACCCTCTTTACTACTGTATTCGTGTAGAACGCCATCAATTTCAACTTCAGTTACAGCACAACCTGGCATTGAAGATAAAAGAATGCGACGTAACGCATTACCTAAAGTATGACCAAAACCACGTTCTAATGGCTCTAAAGTTACCTTAGCACGAGTTGCACTAATGGTTTCAATACCAACCAGTCGTGGTCTAAGGAATTCGGTTACAGAACCCTGCATATGTGTCCTCTCTTAAGTGCTACTTTACTTAGAGTAAAGTTCAACAATTAACTGTTCATTAATTTCAGCAGACAAGTCAGAACGATCAGGAACACGTTTAAAAACGCCTTCAAGTTTCTTGTTATCTACTTCAACCCAGACTGGTTTCTCACGTTGTTCAGCTAATTCTAAAGCAGCGATAATACGTGCTTGAGTTTTAGATTTCTCACGAATAGAAACTGCATCTTCAGCTTTAACATTGAAAGATGGAATATTAACAACTACGCCGTTAACTACGATAGCTTTATGGCTAACAAGTTGACGGGCTTCAGCACGAGTGCTTGCATAGCCCATACGGTATACTACATTATCAAGACGCTTCTCTAAAAGTTGTAACAAGTTTTCACCTGTATTACCTTTCAAACGAGCCGCTTCTTTATAGTAATTACGGAATTGCTTTTCTAGTACGCCATATATACGACGAACTTTTTGTTTTTCACGAAGTTGAATACCGTAATCAGACAAACGACCGCGACGTGCGCCGTGCTGACCTGGTATTGTTTCGATTTTACATTTAGTGTCAATTGCTCTAACACCGCTTTTAAGGAACAAATCTGTTCCTTCGCGACGACTAAGCTTTAACTTAGGACCTAAATATCTAGCCATTTTCTTTCTCCAACTATCCTAGAAAAGTGCGATTAAACGCGACGTTTCTTAGGAGGACGACAACCATTATGAGGAATAGGCGTAACGTCAGTAATGTTGGTGATTTTAAAACCAGCAGCATTTAAAGCACGGATAGCAGACTCACGTCCTGGTCCAGGGCCTTTAACGAACACTTCAATATTCTTCAAACCAAACTCTTTTGCAGCGGCGCCAGCGCGGTCTGCAGCTACCTGAGCAGCGAAGGGTGTTGATTTTCGTGAACCACGAAAACCTGAACCACCCGCAGTTGCCCAAGATAAAGCATTACCTTGACGATCTGTAAGAGTTACGATTGTGTTGTTGAAAGAGGCGTGGATATGAGCCATGCCATCAGCAACTTGTTTTTTAACGCGTTTACGCGTACGTACAGGTGTTTTAGCCATTGTCTAGTTCCTCTTACTTCTTAATTGGCTTACGAGGACCTTTACGGGTACGCGCATTTGTTTTAGTGCGTTGACCACGTAGAGGAAGACTGCGACGATGACGTATGCCACGGTAACAACCTAAATCCATAAGACGTTTAATATTCATTGAAACTTCACGGCGTAAATCACCTTCTACGGTGTATTTATCCACTTCAGCACGTAGCAAATCTATTTTTGCTTCGTCTAATTCACTGATCTTCGTTGATTCTGCGATACCTGCGGCTGCACAAATTGCTTTTGCGCGAGTCGCTCCGATACCGAAAATCGCAGTAATGGCGATTACTGCATGCTTACGATCAGGGATGTTAATGCCAGCGATACGGGCCACTAACACATCTCCTATTTAAGGTTAAAATTATCAGGTTGGAAAGCCCGTTAGGATACCCAACCCGTCTTCTTTTCTGCAAATCGAAGCGGCATTATACAGAAATCTCTGCACAATGCTACTTCTAAAAGATATTGCTGTCAGCTTAGATAAATCTAAACTTAACCTTGTCTTTGCTTGTGCTTAGGTTCAACACAAAGAATGCGTACTACGCCTTTGCGTTTAACCACTTTACAATTACGACAAATCTTTTTTACGGATGCACGTACTTTCATTTTATACTCCGTTTACCTATTAAATTAAGCCTAACGGCCTAACCTTTTAAGTTAGCTTTCTTAAGCACATTATCATATTGATGAGACATCATATGCGTTTGTACTTGTGCCATAAAGTCCATAATAACCACTACTATAATAAGTAATGATGTACCACCGAAGTAGAACTGAACGTCCCATGCGATGATCATGAACTGAGGTACCAAACAGATAAAGGTAATATACAACGCACCGGCTAGGGTTAAACGTGTCATCACTTTATCTATATATTTAGACGTTTGCTCGCCAGGACGTATCCCAGGAATAAACGCACCTGATTTTTTTAGGTTATCTGCTGTTTCACGCGGATTGAAAACAAGAGCCGTGTAAAAGAAACAGAAAAATATTATCGCTGCGGCAAGTAACATAACGTACAACGGCTGACCTGGAGAAATAGCAATAGATACTTCTTGTAAAAAGTCAGCAACTGCACCTTCACCTTGCCCGAACCAGCTCGCTAGAGTGCCAGGGAACAAGATAATACTTGATGCAAAGATTGGTGGTATAACACCAGCCATATTCACTTTCAGTGGTAAATGTGTGCTTTGGGCAGCAAAAACCTTACGGCCTTGCTGACGTTTAGCATAGTTAACAACAATACGTCGTTGACCACGTTCCACAAATACTACAAAAAATGTTACAGCGAATACTATGACACACATCAGCAATAATACTAATAAGTGCAATTCACCTTGACGCGCCATTTCAGCTGTTTGTGCAACAGCCGACGGCATGCCAGCAACAATACCTGCAAAAATCAAGATTGATATACCGTTACCAATACCACGTTCAGTAATTTGTTCGCCTAACCACATCAAAAACATGGTACCGGTTACTAAACTTACTACCGCAGCAAAGTAGAAACCAAAACCAGCGTCCATTACTAGACCCGGCATCATTCCTGGTAAACTTCTTGCAATTGCAATTGATTGTACTGTCGCTAAGACTAACGTGCCGTAGCGGGTGTATTGGCTGATCTTACGACGTCCAGCTTCACCTTCTTTTTTCAGCTCTGCCATTGCGGGATGAACCACAGTGAGCAATTGCATGATAATTGAAGCTGAGATGTACGGCATAATACCTAGCGCCAATACAGAGGCTCGCTCAAGTGCACCACCAGAGAACATGTTAAACATTTCTACAATGGTGCCCTTTTGTTGTTCAAACAACTGAGCTAATACAGCGGCGTCAATACCAGGGATTGGCACAAATGATCCTAAACGGAACACAATGAGGGCGCCGAGAACAAACCATAATCTTTGCTTAAGCTCAGACATTCCGCCTGCGCCTTTACCACTTTGTGAAGTAGCCATTCCTGGTGTAGCCATGCTGTACTATTCCTCGATTTTTCCGCCAGCAGCTTCAATAGCTGCACGTGCGCCTTTAGTAACACCTAAACCACGAACCGTAATTGGACGGTTAATTTCACCAGACAACATAATTTTTGCTGTCTTAATGTTACGTGTAATTAGGTTTGCATCTTTAAGAGCAAAGATATCGACAACATCACCTGTGATGTTATTTAGTTCATGTAGACGTACTTCAGCGCGAACTAAAGATTTACGTGACGTGAAACCAAACTTAGGTAAACGTTGTTTCAATGGCATTTGACCACCTTCGAAACCTGGACGTACACTACCGCCAGAACGAGACTTCTGACCTTTATGGCCACGTCCGCCTGTTTTACCTATGCCTGAACCAATACCACGCCCACAGCGCTTCTTAGCTTTCTTTGCACCTGGTGCAGGAGATAAAGTATTTAAATGCATAATTAGTCCTCCACCTTAACCATATAAGATACTGTGTTAATCATACCGCGTACAGATGGAGTATCTTCTAACTCTACTGTATGACGGATACGACGTAATCCAAGACCTCTTAATGTAGCTCTATGCTTCGGTAAACGACCGATAGAACTTTTCATTTGAGTTACTTTTACTGTTTTAGCCATGCTCAATTACCCCAGTATGTCTGCAACGGTTTTGCCACGCTTAGCTGCAACACCTGCCGGCGATTTCATATTCGCAAGAGCTGAAACAGTAGCACGAACTACGTTGATCGGGTTAGTAGAACCGTATGCTTTTGACAATACGTTCTGAACACCTGCTACTTCTAGTACTGCACGCATCGCGCCACCGGCGATGATACCTGTACCTTCAGAAGCTGGTTGCATGTAAACTTTAGAACCAGAGTGCTTGCCAATAATGACATGCTGAAGAGTTGTACCCTTCAGATCAACGGTTACTATGTTACGACGTGCTTTTTCCATTGCTTTCTGGATTGCAGCAGGCACTTCACGTGCTTTACCGTATCCGAAACCAACGCGACCAGCACCATCACCAACTACTGTAAGAGCAGTGAAACTGAATATGCGACCACCTTTAACCACTTTTGAAACGCGGTTAACGGCGATTAGCTTTTCAGCCATATCACTTTGTTGTGAGTTTTCTTGATTATGATTAGCCATTATCAACTCCTAGAACTGCAGGCCAGCTTCACGAGCTGCTTCTGCTAACGCTTTTACGCGACCGTGATAACGGAAACCAGAGCGATCAAAAGCAATGCTTGTGATCCCTTTAGCTACTGCACGTTCAGCAATTGCTGTACCGACTGCAGTTGCTGCGGCAACGTTACCTGTTTTATCTAACTGAGCACTGATTTCTTTGTCTAAAGTAGACGCAGATGCGATAACTTCAGAACCCGTTGGAGCGATCAATTGCGCGTAAATGTGGCGAGGAGTACGAAATACAACTAAACGATTCGCACCCAACTCGCTAATTTTTGCACGAGCGCGTTTAGCGCGGCGCAAACGAGATGTTTTCTTATCCATAGTATTATCCTACTTCTTTTTAGCTTCTTTACGGCGAACATGCTCGTCACTATAACGTATACCTTTACCTTTATAAGGCTCTGGCTTACGGTATGAACGAATGTCTGCAGCAACTTGACCAACCAACTGTTTATCAGCACCTTTCAGTATGATTTCAGTTTGACTAGGAGTTTCAACGGTAATCCCATCAGGGATAGCGTGGTTAACTGGATGTGATAAACCTAGAGATAAGCTTAATGACTTACCTGCAGCTTTTGCACGATAACCAACACCGTTTAATAACAATGTTTTTGCATAACCTGTACTAACACCTTCAACCATATTATTGATTAAAGCACGTGCAGTACCTGCTTGAGCCCATGCGCCTTTAACATCAGCAACGATATTAGTAATGATGCTATTTTCTTCTTGAGAAATAACAACGTCACTATGGATCGTGCGAGATAATTCGCCCATTGGACCTTTAACTTGAATGTCTTGACCTGATAACGTAACAGTAACGCCAGCAGGAACAACGACAGGTGCTTTTGCAACACGAGACATATATTTCTCCTTACGCTACGAAACCGATGATTTCACCGCCGATACCCGCAGAGCGAGCAGCGCGATCAGTCATCAGACCTTTAGAAGTAGATACAATCGCAATACCCATACCTGCTAGAACTTTAGGAAGTTCATCACAGCTTTTGTATATACGAAGACCAGGACGTGAAACACGTTTGATCGTTTCTATTACTTCTTTACCTTCAAAATATTTCAAAGTTACAGATAACTCAGGCTTAACTTCGCCTGACACTGAAAACTCTGATACATAACCTTCTTCTTTAAGCAAGTTGGCAATAGCAACTTTAACCTTAGAAGATGGCATTGTAACTGCAACTTTAGCTGCAGATTGACCGTTGCGGATGCGTGTAAACATGTCCGCGATAGGATCAGTCATCATAACAATTTACTCCCGTGAATTACCAACTAGCTTTCTTAAGACCTGGAACTTCACCACGCATCATTGCTTCACGCAATTTGATTCGGCTTAAACCGAATTTACGTAAGAAACCATGCGGACGACCAGTAATATTACAACGGTTACGTTGACGACTACTTGATGAATCACGAGGTAAACTTTGAAGTTTCAATACAGCATCCCAACGATCTTCTTCAGAAGAGTTATCGTTAGAGATAATTGCTTTCAATGCACTACGCTTTTCAGCATATTGTGCTACTAATTTGGTTCTTTTAGCTTCACGAGCTTTCATTGACGTTTTAGCCATAACTCTACACCTTGTTCTTAAACGGGAAGCTAAAGGCAGACAACAATGCGTGTCCTTCTTCATTGCTCTTCGCGCTAGTAGTGATAGTAATATCCATCCCACGAATTTTATCGATTTTATCGTAATCGATTTCAGGGAAGATTATTTGCTCACGTACGCCCATGCTGTAGTTACCACGGCCATCGAATGACTTAGGGTTTAAGCCACGGAAATCGCGGATACGAGGAATAGAGATCGAAATTAAACGCTCTAAAAATTCCCACATACGTTCGCCACGTAGAGTTACTTTTGTACCAATAGGGTAACCTTCACGGATCTTAAAGCCCGCAACAGATTTGCGTGCTACAGTCGTAACTGGTTTTTGACCTGAGATTGCAGTAAGATCATTTGTGGCATGGTCTAATACTTTTTTATCAGCAATAGCTTCACCAACACCCATGTTAAGGGTGATCTTTTCAATCCGAGGGACTTGCATGACACTCTTATATTCGAACTTCTTCTGAAGGTCGTCTACAACAGTATCTTTGTAAAAATCATGCAGTTTCGCCATCGTTTACTCCAATAATTAAACTAGTTCGTTGTTAGATTTGAAGAAACGAACTTTTTTGCCGTCTTCAACTCTAAATCCTACACGATCTGCTTTACCCGTTTTAGGGTTAACAATCGCTACGTTTGAAACTTGTAAAGAAGCTTCTTTTTCAATAATCCCACCAGGTTGCTGTAACTGAGGTACAGGCTTAGTGTGTTTCTTGATTAAGTTTATGCCTTCTACAAATACTTTACTGTCTTCAACAAGAACTTTAGTGACTTTACCAGTCTTACCCTTGTCTTTGCCAGCTAGTACAATAACTTCATCATCACGACGAATCTTAGATGCCATTATCGTGACTCCTTATAGTACTTCAGGTGCAAGTGAAACGATTTTCATGAACTTTTCATTACGAAGTTCACGCGTCACTGGACCGAAAATACGAGTACCAATTGGTTGTAAGTTAGCATTTAACATTACAGCCGCGTTTTCATCAAAACGGATGGTTGAACCATCTGAACGACGAACACCTTTCTTAGTGCGCACAACTACCGCAGTCAGAACATCACCTTTTTTAACTTTGCCACGAGGATTTGATTCCTTCACTGCAATTTTAATGATATCACCGATACGCGCGTAGCGACGGTGCGAACCACCAAGAACCTTTATACACTGTACACGTCGAGCGCCGCTGTTATCAGCTACGTTCAGTTGTGATTGCATTTGGATCATTGAGTTTTACTCCGCTATTTATCTAAATTAACTTAGATATAATTTAAGGCCAGAAATTTGACCCGTCACTGCCTTCTACTCCCCCATAAAAACGTCAAACGAATTCGGAGGGCGCGAGATTATAACACCGCAAAAGTTAAAGTGATACTTTATTTAGCTAAAAAATAAACAATTTCATAGCTTGGAAATAATTAACACCATCAATATTGTAAAATATTATCAACTCTGATTTTTATTATTACGAAAAAGGCTGTCTTTCAGGCATAAAAAAACCCTATCACAGTGTGATAGGGTTTTTATTAAACACGTTCGTTAAAACAAATTTACTAAAAGTAAATTATGCTTTAGTGATTACATCAACTAAAGTCCAGTTTTTAGACTTTGAAATTGGTGCAACTTCACGAATTGTTACTAAATCACCTTCGTTGCATTGGTTTGTCTCATCATGCGCTTTCAACTTAGTTGAACGCGTAAGGTACTTACCATACATTGGGTGCTTAACACGACGTTCTATTAATACAGTGATAGACTTATCCATTTTATCACTGACAACACGACCTTGTAGTGTGCGGATTTTAGCTTCGCTCATTACTTACCTGCCTTTTCAGTTATGATAGTCTTTACACGTGCAATATTGCGACGTACCGTTCTTAGCAAATGAGTTTGTGCTAATTGTCCTGTGCTTGCTTGCATGCGATAGTTAAACTGTTCGCGTAATAATGCAAGCATTTCAGTATTTAGCTCTTCAATGCTTTTATCTTTTAATTCACTAGCTTTCATTACATCACCGTTCTAGTTACGAAAGATGTTTTGAACGGAAGTTTAGCCGCGGCTAAAGCAAATGCTTCGCGTGCGATTTCTTCCGATACACCTTCCATTTCATAAAGAACACGGCCTGGTAGAATTTGGCATACCCAATATTCCACTGAACCTTTACCTTTACCCATACGAACCTCAAGAGGCTTTTTAGTAATTGGCTTATCAGGGAATACACGTATCCAGATTTTACCTTGTCGCTTAACGTGACGAGTCATTGCTCGACGTGCCGCTTCAATCTGACGCGCAGTCATACGACCACGTTCCATTGATTTTAAACCGAAAGTACCGAAGCTAACTGAACTACCGACGTGTGCAAGACCACGGTTGCGCATTTTAAATTGCTTACGGAATTTAGTACGTTTTGGTTGTAACATTACTTAGCTCCTACTTAGGCTTGCGGTTGTTTTTTCTTTTAGGTTTAGCCGCTGGTACTTCTGCCTGTAGAGGCATATTACCAATGATTTCACCTTTAAAGATCCACACTTTGATACCAATAACACCATAAGTTGTGTTACCGCGTGCAATAGCATAGTCGATGTCAGCACGTAAAGTGTGTAGTGGTACACGACCTTCACGATACCATTCAGCACGTGCAATATCTGCACCGCCTAAACGACCACTTACTTGTACTTTAATACCCTTTGCGCCTAGACGCATAGCATTTTGTACAGCACGTTTCATAGCGCGACGAAACATCACACGACGTTCTAATTGACTAGCAATGCTGTCGGCAACAAGCTGCGCATCCATTTCTGGCTTACGTACTTCAGCGATGTTGATTTGAGCAGGAACACCAGCAATTTTAGAAACAGCTAAACGTAGTTTTTCAACATCTTCGCCTTTCTTACCGATAACTACACCCGGACGAGCCGTGTGAATTGTTACGCGGATAGATTTAGCTGGACGTTCAATCACTACTTTAGATAATGATGCACGGACAAGCTTCTCTTTCAAATATTCGCGAACCAAATGGTCACCGCGTAAATTTTCAGCGAAGTCTTTATTACTTGCAAACCAAGTAGACGCGAAAGGTTTCGTGATACCTAAGCGAATACCGTTAGGATGAACTTTTTGACCCATACTAATATACTCCTAGTTATCAGATACAATCACAGTTATGTGGCTTGTACGTTTAATTATACGATCCGCACGGCCTTTTGCACGAGGTCGGATACGTTTCATTGTTGGACCATCATCAACCGTAATAGTTTTTACGATAAGTTCATCAATGTCTGCACCTTCGTTATGCTCAGCATTAGCAATTGCAGAGTTAAGTACTTTTTTAACTAATTCAGCAGCTGACTTGTTGCTGAAAGTTAGTATTTCAAGTGCTTTCTCTACATGTAAGCCGCGGATTTGATCCACAACTAAACGTGCTTTTTGAGCAGAACCGCGGGCAAATTTATGTATAGCGATAGCTTCCATTTAATTTCCCCTATTTCTTCGCTTTCTTATCAGCGATATGACCGCGATAAGTACGAGTTGGTGCAAATTCTCCTAATTTGTGACCGATCATTTCATCAGTTACAAATACAGGTACGTGTTGACGGCCATTATGGACAGCTATGGTCAATCCGATCATCGTAGGGATGATCATTGAACGACGAGACCAGGTTTTAATTGGCTTTTTATTCCCGCTTTCCAGAGCTTTCTCTACCTTCGTCAGCAAGTGTAGGTCTATAAATGGACCTTTCTTGAGAGAACGTGGCATGGTGAATCCTCTTTATTTACCCTTCATGTGAACTTAACCTTACCGAAGTAACCTAAGCTCCACATTCAGAGTATTAATTAAATGTACTATTTAGTACGACGACGCACGATAAATTTATCAGTACGTTTGTTTGAACGAGTCTTGTAACCCTTAGTTGGTACGCCCCAAGGGGATACCGGGTGACGACCGCCAGATGTTTTACCTTCACCACCACCGTGTGGGTGATCAACTGGGTTCATGGCAACACCACGAACAGTTGGGCGAATACCGCGCCATCTTGAAGCACCAGCTTTACCCAAAGAGCGAAGCATGTGTTCAGAATTGCCGATTTCACCTAAAGTAGCACGACAGTCAGACTCAATTTTACGCATTTCGCCAGAGCGAAGACGTAAAGTGACATATGCACCGTCTTTAGCAACTAACTGAGCGTAAGTACCAGCAGCACGTGCAATTTGTGCACCTTTACCTGGCTTAAGTTCGATTGCATGCACAACACTACCTAATGGTGTGTTGCGAAGTGGCATTGTATTACCTGGCTTGATTGGAGCATCGATACCTGACTGGATTGTATCTCCAGCGCTTAAGCCTTTAGGGGCTAAGATATAACGACGTTCACCATCTGCATATAATACAAGTGCAATGTTAGCAGAACGGTTTGGATCATATTCCAAACGCTCAACTTTTGCAGGGATACCATCTTTGTTACGTTTAAAGTCGATCATGCGGTAATGTTGCTTGTGACCACCACCAACGTGACGAACTGTAATACGACCGGTATTGTTACGGCCACCAGACTTAGACTTAGTGTCTAATAATGGTGCGTAAGGCTTACCTTTATGCAACTCCGTGTTTACCACTTTAACTACGTGGCGACGACCCGGAGAAGTAGGTTTACATTTAACTATAGCCATTTTCGTAAACTCCTATGATTCCGCGCCGACGAAGTCGATGTCGCTGCCTTCAGCAAGAGTAACGTAGGCTTTCTTCCAGTCGCTTCTGCGACCAAAACGAGCACCAGTACGTTTCACTTTACCTTTAACATTTAATGTGCGAACACCGTCTACTGAAACTTCAAAAAGTTTCTCAACAGCAGCTTTGATTTCAGCTTTAGTAGCACTAGTGACAACTTTGAAAACAACAGTGTTGTTTGCTTCAGCGGCCATTGTGCTTTTCTCAGAAATGTTCGGTGCTAAAAGCACTTTTAACAAACGTTCTTCGCTTATCATCCTAACATCTCCTCAAGTTGTTTAACTGCAGTAGCAGTCATCAAAACTTTCTCGAAACCAACCAAGCTAACTGGGTCAATACCGTCTACGTCACGAACGTCAACTTTATATAAGTTACGTGCTGACAAGAACAAGTTCTCATCAACTTCTGGAGTGATGATTAATACATCTTTTAACTCCAAGCCGTTAAGTTTAGCTACTAATTCTTTAGTTTTTGGTGTTTCAACAGTAAAATTTTCTACCACGACTAAGCGATCTTGACGAACTAACTCAGATAAGATGCTTTTAATCGCACCACGGTACATTTTACGGTTTACTTTTTGGCTGTGGTCTTGAGGTTTAGCAGCGAATGTTACGCCACCAGAACGCCAAATTGGACCACGGGTAGTACCAGCACGAGCACGGCCAGTACCTTTTTGACGCCAAGGTTTTGCGCCACCGCCGCTTACTTCTGAACGAGTCTTTTGAGCACGAGTACCTTGACGAGCGCCAGCTGCATATGCAACTACTACTTGATGTACTAATGCTTCGTTAAACTCAAGTCCAAAAGTTGCTTCAGAAACTTCAAGAGCACCTGAAGCGTCTTTTAATGATAATTCCATCACGAATCTCCCGGACTAGGCTTTAACAGCTGGTTTGATGATTACGTTACCGTTGATTGCACCCGGAACCGCACCTTTAATAAGGAGCAAGTTACGTTCTGCGTCAACGCGAACCAATTCAAGGTTTTGTGTAGTACAACGCACAGAACCCATGTGACCAGACATTTTCTTACCTTTGAAAACGCGACCTGGTGTTTGACACTGACCTAACGAACCGTTAGAACGATGTGATAAAGAAACACCATGAGTGGCATGTTGCATAGTAAAGTTCCAGCGCTTAATACCGCCTTGGAAACCTTTACCTTTTGACGTGCCAGTTACGTCTACTAATTTTATGTCATCGAAAATTGAAACAGTTAATTCACTGCCCAACTCTAAACCTTCGCCTTCATTTTCGTTTAAGCGGAATTCCCACAGGCCACGGCCTGCTTGAACGCCAGCTTTAGCGAAATGACCCGCTGCTGGTTTTGTAACACGGCTAGCCTTGCGGCTACCTGTTGTAACTTGAAGCGCTGAGTAACCGTCAGTTTCTAAAGTTTTCACTTGAGAAATACGGTTGGCTTCAACTTCTAGAACGGTTACAGGTGTTGATACGCCATCTTCAGTGAAGATACGAGTCATGCCTACTTTACGTCCAACTAGACCAATAGTCATTGTTAAAACCCCTTAACCCAAGCTGATTTGAACGTCAACGCCAGCTGCAAGATCTAAACGCATTAATGCGTCTACAGTCTTTTCAGTTGGCTCTACGATATCAATCATGCGTTTGTGAGTACGAATTTCGTACTGATCTCGCGCATCTTTGTTAACGTGTGGAGAAGTCAAGATAGTAAAACGCTCTTTACGTGTAGGAAGTGGAATTGGACCACGAACCTGTGCACCAGTGCGTTTTGCAGTATCTACGATTTCAGCTGTTGATTGATCAATCAAACGATGATCGAACGCTTTCAAACGAATGCGAATTCTTTGATTTGACATTAATCAAATCCCCATTTTTAAAGAACAACAAAATACATCCCATCACCTTTTATATGTAAAAGGGGGGTGTATCGCTAATAACATTCAACTCCCTATCGGAGCTGCTGTAGTACTTATCCATGTTGGCATAAGTAGAAATCCGCACAAAGCCTGAGCTATATGCGGATGCGTATTATACATAAGCAAAGATATATAGCAAGACAAAGATATTCGTTAACTATTTTTCTGAGCTTTTGCTTTCTTTTCCTGATCTCTTATTACTCGATTGCCAAGGTGTAGACGGCCCCTTCCCGGAAATCCTGCTCTTTGTAGGAGAACTCCGAGTTCCCTGGCTGTTCCTAAGTAACTGTGTAAAATCTTTAATATCTTTGTTCACACTTTTTATCGATGCTAAGTTAGCGTAATAGGTGTCCACAGAGTCTAGTTCTATTATTAAATTAAAAGATAAAAAAGCACTTGCTGTAAATTTCTCGGTCAAAGCTATACTTTTACCTTGGCGTTCTATAGCTATAGTATACTCTTCTCCTACTGCTAGATTTTTTAACTCTTCATTAATATGCGTGATGTATCGTGTGTTCATTACTTTATCATTCACTGAGACTATTATATCACCAACTTTAAGTCCTATAGCCTTAGCTGCACTATGAGGCAAGACTTCATCAACAACAATGCTATATTTTGAACCTGAGACTTTGTCTAATGTACCTATAAGACCAAATTGTTCGTTCAAGGTATTGTCTCTTACTATGTTGAGCCGACCTTTGTAATTTTTATTTCGATAGTATTCTGTAATTTCAAGCATAAGTCGTTCATATTCAAACTGTAATTCATGATCAAACTCTACCCCTTCAATAAGTGTTTTTTGAATATCGTTTTTATCGCGACCATAGGTTACTTGCGGCACAACAACAGGCTCATACACCATGTTAAGCGCGACTAATGAACTATTCCTTAAGACCTCAAGTTTCATTTCTTTTTTATAGTCAAGTGCCGTGAGTAATTCTGTTAAGTTACTATAAGCAGGATCGCCGTAACTTACTATTACATCTCCGCTAAGTAACCCCAGTTTATGAGCTAATGAAAAAGGCAAAACGCTTAGTAATCTTACCCCGCCGTCTTTGTCTTTATAATTTTCGTCTTTAACCGCACCAAAATATTGACTTACTTCACTATTAATAAGACCTAAAGGTTGCACATTATCAAAGAGTTTATTCATCACCACCCTTAGGCGTTTTTCAAGTTCAGGCGGCAATTTTTCACTACTTTTAATCTCATCAACTTTGCTCGTGATAGCTCCAAGAATATAATTATTGTCTAATACGCATAATGACTTTTCTGCACTGAGTGTTACCTGACCATCGAGACTAAAAACCACCTGATATGCATGATTATCTTCTACTCTCAATCTAAAGGTTGATAAGCGTTCAGGTGATTTAGGGCTATCGGTTCCACGCATAAAATCTGTGTAATACGTCTCCAAATCATCCTTTTTCCATAGTTCCACTGTTACGCTGTGTTCACCTGGTTCTAAATAATAGAGTTTACTGGCGTTTAGCGTCCTTAATTCATCTCCACCAATAAGACCGGTACGAAGTGTTCTAGTGCTGAGGCCACTTGTATACTTTTTAATTTCACTCTCTAACATCAAACCATTGCTAAGTCTTATTCTTGAGAGGTAAGTTTCACCTTCTATTTTGGTCTGTTTTAGTTGTAAAGATGAACACTCCTTAGCTGAAACTGTATGCGTCGTTATCCCCAATAACAAAACTAAACCTAATACAAATTTATGACTTTTATATACTGAATACATCGCTGACTCCCTGTTGTGTTTTATAGAGCTCTAAAATAAGAACACTTCGCTTTTGAAGAAGTGTTACTTTTTGATCTAAAGCGCTAATATTTTGTAATTTTTTATCAATATCATTTAATTTTTGAACAAAAAACACTTGTTCATAGGTAGTGACTTTAGGATTTATAAGTTTTGATTCTAATTGTTGATTTGTTAATAACACTTGTTCTAATTGATTGTGTAATTGATAATTGCTAAAAACTAGCCAGCCCATTGCTAAAAAGATTGTTGATGCAGCTACAGCAAAAGATTTAATGTAAAAAGGCACAACAGTTGGCTCTTTAACGTGATGTGGAGCGGCAATTATCGGTTGAATTCGGCCTTGAATTTTAAGCCAGTTAATTTCATTAGGGACGCTAAGTGCAGACATTTTAGAAGATTGTATTAAGGCTGACATCTTAGTTCGCTCATCTTCATTGTCAGTAATTTCCCTAACATGATCTTCGTCTGCAGCTGTTAGTAAATCTGCACTTTCAATTTTATTATCCTGCATATTTTTTAGCCTCAGATTTTATTTTTAACTTTTTTAAGGTGCGTGAAAGCGTAGATTTTGAAAAGCTCGCGGTTTTATTGAATATACGCCCTATTTCATCATGCTTATATTGCTCAACCACTGACAACCATAAAACCATTCTCTCAGTCTCCGTTATTTGTGCTAATAAGTTATCTAATAAGTTTTGATTTTCTGCTTCATTATTTACATAACTGCCATCAGTAAAAAGGTAAGTTAATTGTGAAAACACCTCTTGTTGTCTTTTTACTTTCTTAATATTATTTAAGGTATTATTAAAACCGATCCTCTTTATCCATGAAGCAAAGCAGCGATTCTTATCAAACGATCCTATTGAATTAAAGGCGTCCACAAATGTATCTTGCAATAAATCATTAGCGGTAGATTCATCTCGGCAAATCCTAATAATAAAACCATAAAGTGCAGGGGAGAAAAGCCGATAACACTTTTCAAAAGCCTCATTCTCTCCGGCTAACATTCCTGATAAAACGTTAATTTTTAACATCTACTCCTCCAAATCCCTTTTCTTCAATGTGTGTGCCACTATTATTGATAAAGTGTGCTTTCATTGACTTAACAACTTACAACGCAATTACCAGCGTTAGCACCGGCGGTCTATCATATCGATACGGTATAATATGATATTTTAATAAGTCACTTAGTTTATCTTAAGCTTTTTACCTTGCATTGATTTCTATCCTTATCCTTTCATACTTAGTAATACATCTGTCAACAATAAATGGTCGCAAAGAATGATAAACTTTTCTGATTTTTCTTTTTATTTATAGAGAAAGGGTTAAGTGACGCTGATTCAAAGCATCATATAAATAAAGTGCAAACTTACCGACATGGATCCTTTTTCAACCGCCTTATTACCGATAAATATAACGGAGAAATATGATTTTATATTTACAATTGGTGTGGGTATTATGCAGTTTATGATATGAGTTAACGTAGATAGACGTAACTTTTATTCACAGAAGATAGGTTGAGGCTCTGTAGCACCTAAAGATAAATTATCCTGAAGGTGCTACATTACATTGTTAAAGTATTTTCAGCTTTATTGTTAGCTACTTGTGTGCATATTAAGTTATTTGTAATGCTCACCGTTCACTGAATGTTATTCATTAAGTTGAGATATATAATGACTTATTTAAAGTCGATGATGTTAAGACTCTACCCCCCCATATTATAATTAAGAACGCCTGAACTTCTCGATTCTCTACTCCTTAGTTTATGATAACTGCCCTTTCCTTCAATACTCGCTTTCAACATTTCTTTTTGCGCATTCTCTACAGAAGCCAAATTTATTGAGAGTTGAAATATTGGTTCTTTAACAATGACGATTTTATTACCTTGCCCCATTTGTTGGTAATAATTGTTCATTG
This sequence comes from Colwellia sp. MB02u-14, assembly GCF_014076915.1. Lineage (NCBI taxonomy): Bacteria > Pseudomonadati > Pseudomonadota > Gammaproteobacteria > Alteromonadales > Colwelliaceae > Colwellia > Colwellia sp. MB02u-14. Next base: position 272,175 of record NZ_JACGUX010000001.1, on the reverse strand, counting down.
CTAACAAAAACTGGTCAAATTCGAAGGCTAGTTGTGCAGGTAATATTGTTTGATTAATAACATCATTCATTGAGCCTTTAACAATGGTGTAAGATGCTTCAGGGACAACCACTGGGATATAACGGCCAGTGAGCTTCATTACTTTCCCTGCACGAAGGATGTCTAGAGATATTTGTTCACCATAGGCACGCCCTTTCAAGTAAGTATTTATTACTTGGCTGGGTGTATTACTCGCCGTATTAAATATTTCTTCTCCCAATTTAATAATTAAGTCTCCTGCCTTAATATTAACGCCGGCTGCAAGTGAATGGCTTATCACTTTATCTACCTTTATATTCTCACCGACAAAATCTCTTGCCAACACAGTGCCAAAATGTTCGTTTAGCTTACGAGATTGAACATTAGTATCATCACGCTTGTCAGCTGTTTGTTGATGAAAGACGGTAAGGCTATGCATCATTGACGTTAGCTGCTGCTGAAGATTTTCGGGTAGGTCTACCGCAAGTAATTCAGGATAATTAGTTTTTGCTTTTGCAATGAATATCCCTTCGCACTCTTTACTGTCTTGTTCCTTAATTTCGATTACAGAACCAAGTCCCATTTCACTCACAGATAACTGATAATGTTGATTAGCCAATACTTGCATAGTAACTGCAGACTGCAATGGCACAGGTGGATTACTGGCCGTTACTCCTCTACGTAAACTTTTATGATATGAAATAAAATCACGTTTATCCCATTGATTTAAAATCAAGGTATGCGTACCAGGAGCAAGAAAGTATGCATGGTCTCCTTTGAGCGTTTTTTGATATTTCTTAGGTTGAGGGACCGCTTTACCATTAGTTCCCAGTAATTCTAAGATAACTTTTTTTCCAGAGATTTCACCACTCGCCAAACTAACTGATGCACAATCTGCTGCATAGACTGTTTGTAGCAGCAAGGCTGGAATCAATGCAACTAATGCTGATTTTGCCAATCTGTATTTATTCATCTGTAATCCTTTATTTTAACTGAATACGTTCATAGGTTTAGCCATTACCGCTTAATTAAGTCAATATTTGTTAATAATATTGACTAATAATGGCTCTTAGTTTGGAACTATTTTTCTGATAAATCGTTGGTTAATTCGGTTTTAGAATGCTGCCTGAGTTATTAACTCAAGCAGCGTTAAACCTTAATTCTTTGATGAAGATTTTGAACTCGAACTCGATTTTGATGGCGAACTTGGTTTTGAACTTGATCTCCAGCTTGCATCAGAACGATGACTTCTCGGAGTTCTTAACGTACTCGAACGGTAGTCATATAATTCAATTCCATAGTTATAACGCAACTTGCGTTCCTTGGTAAATTCCATAGGATTATTCGCTAAATCAAATAAAGCGTTTAACGCTAAGCTTCTCTCGGCTAAATCTACAGTCATTTCAAATTTAGGAAATAGTATTGGTGTATATATCCCCGTTAAAACCTGTTTAATACCACTACGTAAAATAGACACTGTATATACTTTATTTTTCTCTAGGGCTCGAATATTACTGGCTAGAATAACCGATGCAGCACCCGTAAATTCTTGTTCATTAATAGAAACAATCATATCTCCTTGCTTTAAATGTAAATTTTCAGCTGGACTATTTTCAGTAATTCGCATCACCATAAACGCTGATTTGTTGCCTATCGTTGTATTTTTTCCTGTAATACCAAAAGAAACATCATATTTCTCAGGGCTTTTTATCATAATCGCAGTATCATCCAGATCATTATTTTTGGCATATTCTGCTATTTCTACCATCAAATTATTGTACTGATATTTAATATTCTCAGGTATTGCAGTAGCATTAGTTAATGATTGAACCGTATCAAAATCAGTTGTTTTATAATTCACACTAGGGACAATTGCTGGTAAATATTTATTTGACAACTTATGCTGTTTTTCTGCTCTTGAAATAGTCATATTTACGTCATGACCTAACCCTAACTCTCCTAACAAGCCATAAAGAACACTATAAGGATCCGAAGTTATACTTTTGACATCGACACCATTAATTTCAAGTATTTTGTCGCCACTGGTTAGTTTTAATTTGCTCGCAAAAGAGTATGGAAAGACGGCGAGTGTTTTAAAACTATTTTGATTAGTGTCAAATACGGCCCCAAACGACCAATTAAACTCTAATGGGAATAAATTATTCTCCTGAATGGTTTTCATTTTTGCCATTAGATGCTTCAGTTTGTAATCAAGGTTGTTATTAAGTTGGATCTCGCGCGCCTTAGTTGATGCTATATAAGTTACTTTGTCTTCATCACATAAGTCGCTGCTTATGTCCTCAATAGATTCAATACTAAAAATAGGGAGATTATCTTTGCCTGATGACTTAGCAGCAACATTGTACCTTTTATTTTTCTCTACAATCATTTGAATAGAGCTGGGCAAGGTTCTCTCAAAACGCGGTTGCAGCCCCCTTTTAAATCGTTGATAGTAACGTTTATCCCATTGATTGAAAGTCAGTGTATGTAGACCAGGGGCTAAGTAATACTCTTTAGTTCCATCAAGTACGGCATTGAAATAAGAATGTTTATTATGCCCTTCTGCAACTGCCCCGTTGTGCCCCACTAATTCATAAACGACATCATGCTCTTGAGGATTTGCTGAAGTTATTTTAACTGCCGCACATTCGTTGGCGTGTATATTCAATGAAAAAATCAGAGCACTAATTACTAATAATGATTTTTTATAGAGTCTAGATTGATATTGCATCGTTATTTTCCTTTTGTATATTTACAATTTCCTGAATTAGTAACTTTCTTTTATTCAGTAAAATTAATTTTTCTTGAGCATTCGTTGATTGGGAAAGTTTTAATTCAATATTTCTGACCTTGTTCAAAACACCTGTTTGATGAAATGTTGGCACCGCATTGTCGAACAATTGTAATTCTAACGATTGATTAACCATCAGCACTTGTTCTAACTGACTCTGTAACTGATAGTTGCTCCACACTAACCAACCCACTGCAATAAAAAAGGTGGAAGCGGCAATGCCAATAAGTTGTTGGAAAAAATAGGGCCTAGTCCTTTTGGTTTTCCGCGAAATGACCACTAACTTTTTATCAATAGTGTGTCTTCTAATCGCTTGCCAATTCGATGCTTCTGGTATTATTACCGGCATCACATTCGCAGAAGCTTTTAATTGTTCTAACAACTTAATATCTTCTTGGCATTGTTCACACTTTTTTATATGTAAGCACTCTGCTTCGCTATATTTATCATGAGCTTGATGTAAATTAATATGCATAATTTTTAATCTCTTGCTTTGCTCTTAACTTTTTTAAACATCTTGAAACCACTGACTTTGAATAACTAGGACTTTTCTTCACAATATTTCCAATTTCTTCATGGCTATATTGTTCAACCACATACAACCAAATAATCAAACGTTCTTTTTCTGAAATTTTTAGTAATAAGGCACTTAAAAAATTATGCTGTTCGTGTAGCATTTCTATTGAAAACTCTGTTGACGTTACTTGGTTTTCATTCTCTATACCGATAACGGTTAATTTATGTTTTTTCAAAAAATTAAAAGTATGGTTAAAGGCAATACGTTTTATCCAAGCGGGAAACAATTGTGATCCAGATGTGTAACTGTGAATTTTTTCAAATGCGGCAATAAAGGTATCTTGCAATAAGTCATTAGCATTACCTTGATCACGACATATATTAAAAATTGCCGTATAAATGAGGGGAGATAACTGTCGATAGCATTGTTCCAATGCCTCTTGATCTCCGGCTTTCATTTTATCGACAAGCGATTCATTCCATTGCACCAAAAGTTCACCCCTTTATTTTTCTTATATTTATATAACAACGCTTGTGCCTGAAGGGTCGCATATATTTTATAAAAATTAACCTTTTTAAAGTTCTACTTATATAGAGGTAACATTAATTCTATGGAGGTAATACTAATTCGAAATATATAGCCATAATCCAAATCCAAATAAATACTCTTTGTACAATTTTTTTTCATTATTTATACAGATTTAGATAAAGTAATGGTATACTCGCGCGCAAATTTTCAATAATTCCGCTTTTTTAGTAGCGACTTAAATAGAGTAAAGTAATGGCAGATTTATCTAAATACAGAAACATTGGTATCTTCGCTCACGTTGATGCGGGTAAAACCACAACAACTGAACGTATCTTAAAACTTACGGGTCAAATCCATAAAACAGGTGAAGTACATGATGGTGAATCTACGACTGACTTCATGGAACAAGAAGCTGAGCGCGGTATCACCATACAGTCTGCTGCGGTAAGCTGTTTTTGGAACGATCACCGTTTCAATGTCATCGATACTCCTGGTCACGTTGATTTCACCGTTGAAGTTTACCGTTCACTTAAAGTACTTGATGGTGGTGTTGGTGTATTCTGTGGTTCTGGTGGTGTTGAACCACAATCAGAAACTAACTGGCGTTACGCGAACGACTCAAAAGTTGCTCGTATCATCATGGTTAACAAACTTGACCGTTTAGGCGCCGATTTCTATCGTGTTTGTAAACAAGTTAAAGACGTTCTAGGTGCTACTCCTCTTATTATGACTTTACCAATTGGTGAAGAAGATGATTTTGTAGGTGTAGTTGATCTTCTGAGCGAAAAAGCTTACATATGGGATGACACAGGTCTTCCAGAAAACTATGAAATTACCGATATTCCAGCAGATATGGTAGAAAAAGCGGCTGAATACCGTGTGAAGTTAATTGAAACAGCTTTAGAAGTTGATGAAGATATGTTGATGGAGTTCTTAGAAGGGGAAATGGTTCCTACTACAGAACAAGTCAAAGAGTGTATCCGTACTGGTACTCGTGATATGACTTTCTTCCCAACTTACGGTGCATCTGCATTTAAAAACAAAGGTATTCAATTAATTCTTGATGCTGTTGTTGATTACTTGCCTTCACCTACCGATGTTAATCCTCAACCACTTACTGATGAAGAAGGCACGCCTAATGGCGAATTCGCAATCGTTTCTGCAGAAGAAACATTCAAAGCGTTAGCATTCAAAATCACTGATGACCGTTTTGGTACATTAACTTTCGTACGTATCTATTCAGGTACATTGAAGAAAGGCGATACAATTCTTAATGCTGCTACAGGTAAAACAGAGCGTGTTGGACGTATGTGTGAAATGCAAGCTGATGACCGTAATGAGCTTACTTCGGCACAAGCTGGTGATATCATCGCGATTGTTGGTATGAAAAGTAATGTTCAGACAGGTCACACATTATGTGATCCAAAACACCCTATCGTCCTAGAAGCGATGGTTTTCCCTAAGCCTGTAATTTCAATCTCTGTGACACCTAAAGATAAAGGTTCAACTGAGAAAATGGGTCTTGCTATCGGTAAAATGGTTGCAGAAGATCCTACTTTTAAAGTTGAAACTGATATCGATTCAGGTGAAACAATTTTATCTGGTATGGGTGAGCTTCACTTAGATATCAAAGTAGATATTCTAAAACGTACTTATGGTGTTGAATTAGAAGTTGGTAAGCCACAAGTTGCCTACCGTGAAACAATCACTACGGCAATTGAAGATTCTTACACACATAAGAAACAGTCTGGTGGTTCTGGTCAGTTCGGTAAAATTGATTACCGTATTAAGCCCGGCGAACCAGGTACTGGTTTCGTATTCAGCTCTGTTGTTGTCGGTGGTAATGTTCCTAAGGAATTCTTCCCAGCTATCGAGAAAGGCTTCAAAGGCATGATGGATACTGGTGTTCTTGCTGGCTTCCCTGTACTTGACGTTGAAATTGAATTATACGATGGTGGTTTTCACGCGGTCGATTCATCTGCTGTTGCATTTGAATTAGCTGCTCGTGGTGCTTTCCGTCAATCAATTCCAAAAGCTGGTGCACAGTTAATTGAACCTATCATGAAAGTTGATGTGTTTACGCCTGATGATCACGTTGGTGATGTTATTGGTGATTTAAACCGTCGTCGTGGCATGATCGCAGGTCAAGACGCGGGTGTTTCTGGTGTTCGTATTAAAGCTGACGTTCCTCTTTCAGAAATGTTTGGTTACATCGGAACATTACGTACAATGACATCAGGTCGTGGTCAATTCTCAATGGAATTCTCTCACTACATGCCTTGTCCTAATAACGTAGCAGAAGTTGTTATCGCTGAAGTAAAAGCAGCTAAAGCAGCTAAAGATGCCGCTAGAAAATAGTAAGCATTAAAGTACTAAAACAAAAAAGGACGCTTCTGCGTCCTTTTTTATTGTCTTAATATTACAGATAATCAACGATTTAAATTTTATAATATCCGTTTAATTAATGAGTGGTTCTATTTTCTCATGGGGTAAAAGGGATAAACTTAGTATAGTTATGAGATATCCGTATCATTTTCTATATCCGTGACTGCTATAACAGTAGCCCAGGGATCTGCAGATTCATCAGCTTCTTTTGGTAAGGCTGTTTTCGTTGACGTCGCTACCGCAGCATTTATTTCGGTCATTTCTTCTTTCGTTAAATTTCGCCATTGGCCTGACTTTAAGTCGCCCAGTTCAACGGTCATAATACGTGAACGTTTGAGTTTCAATACTTCATAATCTAAATATTCACACATGCGGCGAATTTGGCGATTCAAGCCTTGCGTAAGAATAATGCGAAATTCAAATTTGCTGTGAACTTTAACAATACAAGGTTTTGTAATAGTACCAAGAATAGGAACACCTTTAGACATACGCAGAATAAAACGCTCACTGATAGGTTTATCAACGGTCACAATATACTCTTTATCGTGTGCATTTTCAGCGCGTAAAATTTTATTAACAATATCTCCATCACTGGTAAGAAAAATTAATCCTTCTGATGGTTTGTCTAAACGACCAATAGGGAAAATTCTTTCTTGATGACCAATAGCATCAATAATATTGCCCCTGACATTTAGTTCAGTTGTACAAGTGATGCCAATAGGTTTATTGTAGGCAATATAAACCCTGTCTGATTTATTGGTAGGCATTGCACCGACTTGTTTACCATCAACAAAAACAACATCACCTGGCTGTACTTTAGTACCTAATTCAGGGCTTTTACCGTTAATGGTAACTCGGTTTTCTTCAATCAGCTTATCAGCACCTCGACGCGAGCAATAACCTGATTCACTGATAAATTTGTTGAGTCTTTTTTCTTGATCGCTCACGAGATATTCCAAAATAGTACAAAGTAGTGAATATGTATTTTACCTGAACTTTTACAGACATTGATAAAAGCTTTATTATTATTTAGCTTTATTCCACAGGTTTTGGTTAATCTTTACAGCAAAGAACTCTCCGGGCTCCCAACAGCGTGGAATTAAGTCTAATTTCTTACGTTCATGATAATTTGATACTAAAAGCTCTAATATTTCATGGAGCCGTTCTTTGCTGATGCTAGAAAAACTTTTTGCTGTTTCTGTATAATACAAATTATTAGACTTTTTGAGCACAACTTCTTGTCCATGACATATAAAAGCTAAATTACGCGTTGCTGCTCGGCAAATAGGATTTTCAAGATCATTAGGGTAAAGCTGACTGACTATTGCATATTCATAGCGGTCAGCCATATCTTGTTCTACCGGAATATAGGTAACGCCATAACCTTGAGGGAAATGACCCGTAATTTGAGCGAGTGCATCAACAACTATCTGGCTACAGGCTCCGCGCTCTGCATTCTGGTTTAAGACATGATAAACTTTTGGTAATAATTTGTAGTTATAGCTATCTTTGGTCGACAAGATTATTGAACTATAGATTTGTGGCACTTTAAGTAAATTACCAATCCCTTGTTTTGGGTTCACGGCGCTTTTTAATAGGTGCTTAATAAATAATAATTTTTTACGTTCAAGTGCATTATACTTATCACGATCTGCTTTTGAGTTACCTATATAAATCGACGCGCCAATGCCATCTACAAGGTATTTTACCGTTTCCCGGTAGTTAATTTGTAATAATGCTTTTCGTTCTTCTATCGGTAATGTTCTGTGAGGATTTTTTTCATTTTTTTCGCCAGACAAAATAGCTATCGCTTCAGGGTGGTTATTACCCATATCTTGTAATAATGACGCCATCATTAAAGGAATTTTCACCTTTTCAACAAAAGCCTGATACGCTTGTGGATTGTCTTGTGCAAAAGTTTTATACTGGTCTGAAGATATATTACCCAAGGCAACTTTAATGTAAGGTTCAACAATATTTTTGTCTAAACATAATCTGTCGAGTAAACGTAAACACAGCACACTTTTATAAAGAGGCTTGTTCTGCTCATTGGATAAAGCGACTTTTTTACCTTGGGTAGGGCTAACTAATTGGATAATACCTAATAACTGCCCTGATTTACGATTACTTTCCTCAAAACTATCACCTTCGCATAAACTGATAATTTCTTTACACAGCAAGAATAAATGTTGATGGCGCTCATTACGTTCGAACTTCAATTCTTCCTGATAGGCACGTTCTTCTCGCTCTAACCGAACCCTTTGTTGTTTAGTTTTATCGCTAGGGACTTGGGCCGTTATTTTTTCAATATTATTTTGAAGTTCATCGAGCTTATGTTGGATAAAGGGTTGTTTTTCATAATATTCAATCGCACGCTCGAGTACTGAATCGTTTAGTTGGCTACGTCCGTATATCCTTGTTAAAAGGCTTTTTGCTTGTGCGGTAAAGTTTGTATCGCTGTTACTTTTATTTGCCATAAAAAATAAAACTGAGCCTTAAATAAGTGTATTAAAATTTTTGTTAACCAGATGCTAGTTGATAATACTACGGAAACAAGTATTTCGTACACTTTACGTAATAAAAAAGCATAACGTTAAGGTCATGCTTTTTAAATTAAAGTATTGTTTATTAAAAGCGTTATGTAACTAACTTAAACCTTTAATTTTAACTTGATGTTTTTTACCTGCCAATTGTTGACAGATACTAACTAAATCTGAGTGTAAGCCACCAGCGGTAACATCTCGTCCTGCACCAGGTCCTTGGATAATGAGTGGGTTATCTTGATAGCAAAGGCTTTTTATTAAAAATATATTATCGCACGGTGTTAAACGAGTAAATGCGTCATTATTGGGTAAAACAGCTAAATGAACCTTAGCTGTTGATTTACCTTGTTCATTTACAGCAAACTCTGCAATATAACGAATACACGATTGCTTCGCCGACGCTTGCGCTAACTGTTCAGCAAAATAAGTATCTAATTGAGCTGCTTTTGCTAAAAAATCTTTTATTGATAGGCCTTGTAGTGATTCAGGTACTAAGTTCTGACAATCAATATCTTCAAGTGATAATTCAAAACCAGCCATACGCGCTAGTATTAGTAATTTTCGTTGTACGTCTCGCCCCGATAAATCTTCACGTGGATCAGGTTCAGTAATACCTTGTGACAGTGCATCTAGTAACAACCTTGAAAAAGGAACACTACCATCATAGGTTTCAAATAACCAAGAGAGTGTTCCAGAGAAAATTCCGGATATTTCAATGATTTGATCGCCGCTATTAAGTAAATCGTTAATCGCAAAATTAATCGGTAAACCTGCACCTACGGTCGTATTACCTAACCATAAGCTTTTATTTTTGGCCGCTGTCGATACTAAGGTATTATATTGTTTGGTGCTGGACGATGCCGCCCACTTATTTGCGCCAATAACATGAATTCCCTCTCTAAAAAAATCGCCGTATAGATAACTAAAATGTTCACTGGGTGTTATATCAACAACAATTAATTCATCGTAAGGGTGATTGGTCAACCATGACATTAATAATGCATTGTCATAAGCTTTAGCATCTCGCTCATAAAGCTTTATCGCTCGAACAACATCGATACCGTCGGTATTAAGAAGTGCTTTATTCGACGCAACTAAACCGACTAAATGTACGTTCTCTAACGCCGGGATCCGATTGAGTTGCCCAGGTAATAACTCCAAAAACCGTTGACCAATATTACCAAGTCCTGCTACAACAACCCCGATATGACGTGCGTCTTTAGTCATATCATGATGAACATTATTGAGTAACTCCCCCGTACAACTCTGCTGAAGAACGGCAATAATACTATGTTCACTTAACGAGTTAACCACATAAAGCACTTTGGAATGTTTGAGAGCACGCTTAAAACGCGCTTGAATATTACCTTGGTTCACTACACTGTGACCAACAATAGCTAAAATTGAAACCGGTGTGAATGACACGTCGGTATCATGATTGGCTAACCATTGACTAACCAACTTTTGTTGTGCTCGGTGAATAACAATAAAACCTTGTTTAACATCACTGCAAATAGCAGAAAACTCATGGTTAGCCTGCCCAGCCAATGAACCAGTTAAACTTGTTGATTGAACCAGTAATAAATCATTGAGTGAAGTCACTGATAGTTCTTGCTTAGCAATTTGACCAAATTTACCAATTTCTGTACCAGATATTTCGGGATCAAAACTGCTTGCTACATGTAAATGCGTACTGTGGTTCGTGAGCGGTTGTAAAGTTTTTGCATGTAAAACGGGGTTACCCAAGCGACCAAGCTCTTTTGCTACACCGTTTGGTAAACGGTGTAATTTACGAGCAAGTGGTACAACACGGGGATCAGCACTGTATATACCATCGACATCAGTCCAGAGCGTAACATTCAACGCACCCGACAGCGATGCGATTATTGTTGCTGAATAGTCACTGCCATTACGTCCTAATGTACAGGTCTCACCTCGTGAGTTTTTAGTAATGTAGCCAGTAATGACTGCCAACTTTCCCTTTTGTAATATTTCCTGAAATTGTTTTTTGCTGCTTTGATTATCAACTGCACACTCTTTATCGTTATTAATAACTAAGAAATCACGCGCATCAATTGAATAACTTGGACACACTTGCTCACTCAGCACTGCGGATAATAAACGCGCAGACCACACTTCTCCATAGGCCAGCATATCAGCATGATGTTGACGCGGTTGCTCTGTTAACCAAACGGTTAATTGATCTATATCATCAGACAAAATCTCAATTAAGCATGCGGCTCTACTCTTATTTAATAGTTCACTAATTAATACACTTTGTGACTGTTTTAATGCCTCAATGGCAACTAAAAGATCCTGACTATTTTCAACAGCGAGTTCATAAATATTGAATAAGTCATCCGTCGTATTACCATTAGCAGAGACAACGACTAAATCATCTAACTGACAATTTTTGCGAATAATAGCAACCACACGCTCAATACATTGTGTGGTTGCCAAGCTGCTACCACCAAATTTATGTGCATGTATAGCATGTTTGGCAAGTTGGTTATTCCCGGATGATAACGGTTCTACTGTATTTGACTGTGTCATTTTCACTCATTAATTATTCTACTAAAAATAGCCTAAAAACTTAAATTTGGCTCGCAAGTAAAGCTTGTTCCAAATCACTGATAATATCAGTAATATCTTCAATACCTACAGAAATTCTGACTAAGGATTGCGTGATACCTGCAGCAATTTGTGCTTCAATCTCCATACCTGCGTGAGTCATCGTTGATGGATGACTGATTAAACTTTCGACGCCACCTAACGATTGTGCCAAGGTAAAGAGTGCTAACTTATCAAACAACACTTTAACCGCTTCAACACCGCCTTTTATTTCAAAACTCATCATAGCGCCAAAATCTTTTTGTTGCCGCTTAGCAATTTCATGTCCTGGATGATCTTTCAAACCAGGAAAATACACGGCATTAATTGCTGAGTGATTTTTTAGGTATTTTGCCACAACATTTGCATTCTCTTGATGTTGTTTCATGCGAATAGGCAATGTTTTTAAGCCGCGTAATGCAAGATAGCTGTCAAATGGTGAGCCCGTAATACCAATACAATTTGCCCACCACGCAAGTTCTACACCAAGCTCCTGGTCTTTTGTTACTAATACACCACCAACCACATCACTATGACCGTTAATATATTTAGTTGTTGAATGAAAAACAATATCCGCGCCTAATAATAACGGCTGCTGCAAAAGAGGTGAAAGAAAAGTATTATCTACCGCAACTAAAGCTCCTACATTATGACTCGCCTGAGTGACCTTTTCTATATCAACCAAACGTAATAATGGGTTACTCGGTGATTCAACCAGAACTAATCTTGGCTTTTTCGCCAGTGCTTGAGCTAAGGCTTCCTCATCGTTTTGGTCAACAACGATAACATTAAATTGGCCACGTTTTGCTAAATGGGTAAATAATCGATAACTGCCACCATAACAGTCATGGGGGATAATAACAGTATCTTGTGTTGTCAGTAGTTGACAGATTAAATGAACAGCAGACATACCGGTACTAGTGACTATACCAACTGCGCCATGCTCTAAATCAGCAATAGCTTGCCCAAATGTACTTCGTGTTGGATTTCCTGTCCTAGAATAATCAAACTGGCGCTTATCATTAAAGCCTTTTAAAGCGTAAGTACTCGATAAATGAATTGCAGGTACAACGCCACCATGGTGTTTATCACTATTAATACCCGCTCTAACCGCCAATGTTGCTGGTTTTTTGCTTGTCATTTTTTGCTCCAATTGGACAATAAAATCAAATAGATGTTTGGACGTCTATAACTCTAAACGCTTTACTTTTGCCGGTCAAGAACTTTAGACTTCTAAACTTCTACACATTCGTTATTGACTCAACGCCAACAACCAGTAAAATCGAACCTATAAAAAATAATTTAGCTAAACAAGGTAATTAGATGGCAAAGTGGAATGGCGATTATATAAAACCATACGCCGAACATGGGAAAAAAAGTGAGCAAGTTAAAAAAATCACCGTATCAATTCCGTTGCGTGTGCTTAAGGTGTTAACTGACGAACGCACACGTCGACAAGTTAATAATTTACGCCATGCGACAAACAGTGAATTATTATGTGAAGCTTTTTTACATGCTTTTACTGGACAGCCTCTTCCTGATGATGGTGATTTGACAAAAGACAATACTGAAATGCTCCCCAAAAGTGTTCGAGATGCACTGATAGCAAAGGGGATTACCGACTTTAGTCAATTTGAAGTAGATGACGAGCAGTAATTATTTACACTCATTTAAAGACGCTTTAGCGTCTTTTTTTATGCCTAAACGATAAGCATCGATAACACCCACTCCCCAACAAATTACGAGTATATAGGTTAATGTGCTCACCCAGAACGGATCAAAAGTAATAGGGTGTTTTGCTATTTCATTTGCAAGTACTTGGCTGTTTAGCCCAATTTCACCTGATTTTACTCTATCAATAAGTGGCTGATATTTACTGACCACCTCTTCAATATACACATAAGCCGTTATTGAAAATACTAAAATTAGCGCTATTGCACGCCGATAGGACTGAAAAACTAGTTGGCCAACTCCTGGGTAAACAAGCGTAGAAAGTAAAACTGCTTTTGTTACGTTTTTCATTATGGCTCTCCCGCGTGTTCATCTTAGTTTATTTGCATTACATTTTACTGATTATTCCATATAATTTTCAAGCATCACTAATGCGGCAACGCCAGAATCAACCGCGGCTTGGGCAAGTGCAACTCGACCACATAAACCACGATTGCTCCTTTGCGCTGATTATTCCATATAATTTTCAGGCATCGCTAATGCGACAACGCCAGAATCAACCACAGCTTGGGCAAGTGCAACTCGACCACATAAACCACGATTGCTCCTTTGCGCTGATTATTCCATATAATTTTCAGGCATCGCTAATGCGGCAACGCCAGAATCAACCGCAGCTTGGGCAACAGCAAGTGCAACTCGACCACATAAACGCGGGTCCATTGGTTTAGGAATGATATATTCCTTACCAAAAGTTAAACTTTGCTCACCGCTAGCATCTAGCACTTCCTGCAAAACAGGTTCTTTTGCTAATTCACGGATGGCATTAACAGCAGCAATTTTCATTTCATCGTTAATCCTTCTAGCACGAACATCTAATGCTCCACGGAAAATAAAAGGAAAACATAAAACATTATTAACTTGGTTAGGGTAATCAGAACGTCCAGTGGCAATAATAAGATCATCGCGAACAGCAAGCGCTAATGCTGGTTTAATTTCAGGATCGGGGTTTGAACAAGCAAATATCACCGGATTCGCCGCCATCATTTTTACATTTTCAACAGAAAGTAAATTTGGCCCAGAAACACCGACAAATACATCTGCGCCATCGATGACATCTTCTAGCGTACGTTTATCGGTATTATTAGCAAACATACGCTTGTATTCATTAAGATCGTCACGACGAGTATGAATAACACCTTTAGTATCTAACATGTAGATTTTTTCTCGCTGAGCGCCACATTTTATTAAGAGTTCCATACAAGCAATTGCTGCAGCACCTGCCCCAAGACACACTATATTGGCGTCTTTAATATGTTTACCTTGAATTTCTAAGGCATTGATCATACCTGCAGCAGTAACGATAGCGGTACCATGTTGATCATCATGAAATACAGGTATTTTACAACGTTCAATAAGGGCCTTTTCAATAGCAAAACACTCTGGCGCTTTAATATCTTCTAAGTTAATGCCGCCAAAACTATCTGCAATATTAGCCACCGTATTAACAAATTCTTCAACTGTCTTATGTTTGACCTCGATATCGAATGAATTAATGTTTGCAAATCGCTTAAACAATAACGCTTTACCTTCCATCACTGGCTTAGCAGCCATACCACCTAAATTACCTAAACCTAAAATAGCGGTACCGTTAGTAATAACAGCAACCGTATTACCTTTGCCGGTATATTTGTAAACATCATCTGGGTTTGCTGCAATTGCACGTACCGGCTCAGCAACACCGGGGCTGTATGCGAGCGCTAAATCAAGGCTAGTTTCAGCAGCGGTAGTTAATTCGACACTTATTTTCCCTGGCGTTGGGAATTGATGGTAATCAAGTGCTTGTTGGCGAAAATCAGTCATGATGAGTCCTATGCGTTAGGTAAATTTATTATGTTTTTTATGCTATTTTTTAAGTTTTATTATTTTTACATACAGTATAGTTATATATATTATGGCAATCTTACATGTTGTTCCAACATTATTCTTATATAAAAAAGTGCCAGAAGCCACAACAAACATACCCTCAGCACTTTTCTATTGCACATCATAAAACTAAATATTCGTTATATAGCTTAATCTATTCATCTAATACTTATGTACATTTTATAAACTTCATTCACTGGCTAAACTTAGCTTTCTATTTTTGTTTTTTTCAATGCACAATAGCGAATTTATCACTAAATTTTAACATTAAAACCATAACGTTCATTAACTTTATAACTTATGATTGTAGTGTTAGTAATTTTTTTTGCATTTATATTCAAATCAATGTTTGAATATATTTTATTTTTGATGAAAAAAAAACCACCTAAAAGGTGGTTTTAATAAAATTTTATTTTAGAAAATATGCTGTATTATGTGTTAATCAGTGAACGGATTAACTAAAATAATAGTTTCATTACGTTCTGGTCCTGTTGAAATAATATCAACCGGTACGCCTGTCAATTCTTCAATACGCTTGATGTAAGCAATTGCATTAGCAGGTAAAACATCACGAGAAGTTGCTCCAACTGTTGTTTCAGACCAGCCCGGCATTTCTTCGTAAACAGGTGTAATACACTCATAACCTTCAGCAGCCGTTGGCGGCACGGTGATAATATCACCCGCTTGAGTTTTGTAGCCTGTACAAATTTTAAGTGTTTTTAAACCATCTAAAACATCAAGTTTAGTTAAACAGAAACCTGTTACGCTGTTAACTTGAATCGCGCGATGCATTGCAACGGCATCAAACCAACCACAACGTCGCTCACGACCCGTAGTTGCGCCAAATTCATGGCCAACGGTGCCTAAGTGTTCACCCACTTCATCGTCTAGTTCTGTTGGGAAAGGACCCGAACCAACACGCGTTGTGTATGCTTTAGTAATGCCTAATATATAATCTAAGTGACGAGGTCCAAAACCACAACCGGTAGCAACGCCACCTGCAGTAGTATTTGAAGACGTTACATAAGGGTAAGTACCGTGATCAATATCCAGTAAAGTGCCTTGAGCACCTTCGAACATAATTGACTCACCGTTTTTACGCGCTTGATCAAGCATTTCAGGTATATCAGCAACCATCTTAAGGATCACATCACGCACCGCGAGGGCATCAGCAAGGACTGTTTCATAACAAACAGGCTCAACTTTGTAGTAATGTTCTAAAGAGAAATTATGGTATTCAACAATTTCTTTTAATTTAATTGCAAATGTTTCTGCACAGACTAAGTCACCAACCCGTAAACCACGGCGAGCCACTTTATCTTCATAAGCTGGACCAATTCCGCGTCCTGTCGTACCAATAGGCTTATTACCACGAGCAATTTCACGCGCCGCATCTAAAGCATTATGGTAAGGAAGAATTAACGGACAAGCATCACTAATAAGTAAGCGTTCGCGAACAGGAACACCCTTAGCTTCTAACATTGCGATTTCTGTCATCAAGGCTTTTGGACATAAAACTACGCCGTTACCGATTAAACATTTCACATTGTCACGTAATACACCCGATGGAATTAAATGAAGTACGGTTTTTTCACCGTCAATTACCAAAGTATGACCTGCATTATGGCCTCCTTGATAACGTACTACGTACTTAGCTTTATCTGTGAGTAAATCAACAATCTTACCCTTACCTTCGTCACCCCATTGGGTGCCTAGAACTACGACGTTTTTGCCCATGTTTTCAATTTCGATAAAAAATTAGGCGGCGATTTTATCAAAAATAAAATAGTAGTCCAAGTAATATATGACGATTTTTAGTTCAATTTTAAAATATTCAATTAACTAAAGGGCTTATAAAAAATATTTATATCAAACTTTAACCTATTTGCTCATCAACCATAAAATAATCATACCAAAAAACAATAAACTCATGCCGATATTACGGATAGATGAAGTCGGTTGTTGTGTTAACTTTATTAGGTAGTTTTGCCATTTATTGGGAAAAAGGGCTGGTACTAAACCCTCAATGATCAGTACCAACGCGAAAGCGGTTAACAGTGTATCTATCATCTTAATACTCCGTAAGTTATTTGATTAGTATTGAAATAAGGAATTACTCCTATTAACAATTGATTGGTTGCTACTTATAGCAGATATAAAAAAGCCATGACAAGTCATGGCTTTTTTATCAAAAGAATAGACTACTTTTGAACTTTAGCGCCTTCTTTTAAGTAGTTAAAGAAATCACTATCAGGTTTAACCACCAGGATATCACTTTTACTACTAAAACTTTTTTCATACGCTTCAAGGCTACGGTAGAAACTGAAAAACTCAGGATCTTGTCCATATGAATCAGCATAAACTTTAGCGGCTAATGCATCACCTTCACCACGCATTTCTTGTGCTTCTTTTTGCGCCGTTGCTAACATCACTGTTACTTTAGCATCTATTGTTGCACGAATAATTTCTGCTTGCTCTTGACCTTTAGAGCGATGCTCTTTTGCAACCGCGGTTCGTTCTGCTCGCATGCGGTCGTAGATAGACGCACTAACTTCGGCGGGTAAATTAATCGCCTTAATACGTACATCAATAACTTCAATACCTAAATCTTCGCGACTACTTTCAGCGCTTGCCAAAGCCTTAGCCATAATGCCATCACGGTCACCTGAAACAATTTCTTTAATGGTACGAGTACCAAATTCGGTACGCAGACCATTATTTACTTTTTGCTTTAATAACGCACGAGCATTTTCTACTGAACCAGAGGTCCGTAAGTAAAAGGTTGAAAAATCAACAATACGCCACTTAACAAAAGAGTCTACCATCAAATCTTTTTTCTCAGAGGTCACA
Source organism: Colwellia sp. MB02u-14 (assembly GCF_014076915.1). Taxonomy (NCBI): domain Bacteria; kingdom Pseudomonadati; phylum Pseudomonadota; class Gammaproteobacteria; order Alteromonadales; family Colwelliaceae; genus Colwellia; species Colwellia sp. MB02u-14. The sequence continues at coordinate 254,339 of NZ_JACGUX010000001.1, read as the reverse complement.
AAACGATCAGCTGCTTCATCAAGTGTTTGAATACGCGCGTCAAGTTTACGAACGTTGTTAATAAACGGTATCTTAAGATGTAAGCCCGGTTCATAGACAATCATTTCGCCGGTATCAGCATCACGTTTAATTTTTGTAAACTGAAAAACGATACCACGTTGTCCTTCTGAAACGACAAAAACAGAAGAGACAGTTAATACCAAAAATAATACAATTAATGCAATTATAAAGTTTTTCATTGCTTAATTTCTCCCATCATTAAATCTGTCTGCACGACCTGACAAGTCAGGAGCAGAGCTTGACGTATTAACAGATTTGTTTACACGTGACTGGCTCTGCATCGTATTATTCTGGTTTGATGACTGACTTTGCATCATTTTGTCTAACGGTAAATACATCATATTATTACCGCCTTCAACATCAACCATTACTTTGCTGGTATTCGCGTAAACGCTTTCCATCGTTGATAAATACATACGCTGGCGAGTAACTTCTGGAGCCGCTAAATATTCAGGTAATAGTTTATTGAATTTAGCCACTTCACCTTCAGCATCTAATACCGTTTGTTGCTTATACGCTATGGCTTCTTGCTCCATACGTTTCACTCGGCCACGTGCTCGTGGTTCAATACCACGTGCATAGGCTTCAGCTTCACGTAAAAAACGCACTTCATCTTCTTGTGCAGAAATAGCATCATCAAAAGCATCTTTCACTTCTTCAGGAGGACGAGCATCTTTAAAGTTAACATCGACAACAATTAACCCAAGGTTATACGGGGCAATAATATCATCTAATTCTTTCCAAACATCTTGACGAACTTTCTCACGACCACTTGTTAAAATATCATCCATTCTAGAATCACCAATAACAAAGCGTAAAGCACTATCTAGTGATTGGCTTAAACTGTCATCTGCATTGGTAACACTGAAAATATAATTACGCGCATCAACAACACGATACTGTATTTGCATTTCAACACGTACTACGTTTTCATCTTTTGTTAACATGAAGCCAGATGCAGGTAAATCGCGTGTTGTTTGCATATCTACAGGAATAATACGTTCCGCAAATGTCCACTTCCAACGCAAACCTGGCTCTACTGTGCCAGAATATTGTCCAAAACGTAAAACAAGACCTTTCTCAGCTTCTTTAATGGTATAAAAACCACTAAATGCATAGACAAGAATACCCACAATTAAAGCAATAGCGATACCAACATTCGATGCGCCTTTCTTGCTACCACCGTTTGATGATTTACCACCAAAAATACCACCGAACTTATTACCAATATCTTTAAGTAAATCGTCTAAATCAGGTGGCCCTTGATTCTTATCATCTTTCTTTTTCCAGGGGTCTTTATCATTATTCCCCGGTTCGTTCCACGCCATGGTCTTCTCCACTCACTTTAAATTTAAATAAATACTAAAACTACTATTTACCCATTACGGTAATATATCAGTCTGTTTGCGTTCAATAAAGCCTTCAATATCAGCTTCGTTGAGTTTAACTAATCTATCCCACTCTCTTGCAGGTAATTTAACTTTTAATAAACAATTTCCGTCTTCATCATAACTTTCATCAACAATAGAATTTAATTGATAAAATACACCCCGTAATTTACCTTCACTTGGAGGTAAACATAAGTTGTGCTTAATAATTTTCTTTCCAAGGCGTTCAGCTAGCGCTTGAAAAAGTAAATCGATTCCTATACCTTTCTGTGCAGACAACCAGACTCTACTAGGTAAGCCTGTGTCATCTCTGTCAATGCGAGGCTGAATATCTTCCAGAGCATCTATTTTGTTACAAATTAATAATTGCGGTACGTCGCCCGCTTGGATCTCTTTTAAAACCGTTTCAACCTGCTCAATATTTTCAGTTCGCCTATCGTCCGAAATATCGATTACATGTAGTAATAACTCAGCTTCACGAGTTTCGGTCAATGTTGCTTTAAAAGCAGCGACTAAATCATGAGGCAAATGACGGATAAAACCTACTGTATCAGCGAGTATTGCCCGACCGACATCCTCAATCTCAATTTTTCGTAACGTAGGGTCTAAAGTTGCAAATAATTGATCAGCTGCATAAACATTTGCCTCAGTAATAATGTTAAACAGCGTCGATTTACCCGCATTGGTATAACCCACTAAAGAAATAGTCGGTATTTCAGCGCGTGTTCTTGCTCTTCTGCCTTGCTGGCGTTGTTTCTCAACCCGTTCTAAACGTTTACGAATATTAACCATACGATCACGAAGTAAACGCCGATCAGTTTCTAGTTGAGTTTCACCAGGACCTCGTAAGCCTATACCACCTTTTTGTCGTTCAAGGTGAGTCCAGCCACGAATAAGGCGAGTACTCATGTGTCGTAACTGTGCCAGCTCAACTTGCATCTTCCCTTCATGGGTTCGCGCGCGTTGTGCAAAAATATCTAAAATAAGTGTCGTGCGGTCAATAACACGACATTCACACAACGCTTCAATATTTTTTTCTTGAGAGGGGGAAAGTTCGTGATTAAAAAGTACGACATTGGCTTGGTATAGCTTTACCGCCTCGGCTACTTCTTCAGCCTTACCACTACCAACAAAGAATTTAGCGTGAGGTGTACTGCGTTTACCGGTAATAATAGCAAGCGCATTCACACCCGCAGAGCTTACAAGCATTTCAAATTCTTGTAAGTCTTCACGTGCATTTTCATCAGGGAAATCAAGGTGAACAAGAATAGCTTGCTCACCTGCTTCATAACGATCAAACAATTGAGTATTACCTATAAACTAAATAGTTAAACCAAAAAAGATTTATGTACATTTAATATTTGGCGTATAACCAAACTCAATAAAATCATTAATCTTGCTGTTCCTGATTATAATCACCTGTTTGAGGCGCTGGCATAGTAGAAACTGCCCGTGAAGGAACAACAGTAGAAATCGCGTGTTTATAAACCATTTGACTTACTGTATTTTTAAGTAAGATAACAAATTGATCAAATGACTCTACTTGTCCTTGTAGTTTAATGCCATTAACTAAATATATTGCTACCGGAATGCGATCACGTCGTAAAGCATTCAAAAATGGGTCTTGTAAAGATTGCCCCTTTGCCATTGTGTGGCCCCTTTTTTGTTATTTTTAATAAATGTATTGTCGAGTTTTTTCGTTATAAAACTAGTTACTTACTATGCAACTGTTTTCATTATACATCAAGGTTTAAAGTTTGCTTACAGAAGACAAAATTAGTTTTAAATTATTTTCATCTTCCATATGCAGCCATTGTAGATTTGGCCAATTTCTCAGCCAAGTCAACTGTCGTTTTGCCAATTGACGTGTCGCACAAATGCCTTTGAAGACCATTTCATCATGGTCGACTTCATCATTTAAATATTCCCACATCTGGCGATAACCAACACAACGGATGGAGGGTAAATCTTTATTTAAATCATTACGTTGCTTTAATTTAACAACTTCTGATTCAAAATCTTGTGCTATCATTTGCTCAAATCTTAGCGCGATACGAGCATGTAAATCTTTACGTTCTTTAGGTGAAATAGCAAATTGTAGAACATCGCCGCTAAGTCGCTCACCTTTAACTTTCGTTAATTCAGTCATGCTTTTGCCAGTAAGTCGATAGACTTCTAACGCTCGCATTAATCGTTGCGGATCATTTTTATGAATACGTTCGGCAGAAATGGGGTCTACTACAGCAAGTTGCTGGTGTATATTGCCCCAACCTAACGCTTTAGCTTCAGCTTCGATGGCTTCACGAATACTAACATCTGCAGATGGCAGAGGTGAGATCCCGTCAATTAAGCTTTTAAAGTACATCATCGTACCGCCTACCAATAAAGGTATACGGTTATTTGCTCGAATTTTAGCAATTTCTATTAATGCATCACGACAAAAATCAGCGGCTGAATAGCTTTCACTAGCATCGATTAAATTAATTAAACGATGTGGATACTTTGCTAATTCTTCAGCCGTTGGCTTGGCTGTGCCAATATCCATATCTCGGTATACAAGTGCAGAATCAACGCTGATGATATCGCATGGTAGTGCATCATATAATGCCATCGCTAACGCTGTTTTCCCCGCGGCAGTCGGCCCCATCAAACAAATTACTGGCGGTAATTTACTTTGTTTACTGTCAATAACGTTTAAGGATAGAACTTCAGACATCAGCTTAATTGGCATTCGTTAACTTTCTTATTGAGGATGTGAGGTCTACCACTACCGAATTCAAGCGTAGCTGCTGTTCAAAAGTAGAATTAAATTTTTGTTCACCCAAATGAAGTAGATTATTAGCTTCTTGGCTATCATAGACACCAGCGGTCAACAAACTTGCAAACGCCTGTTGCCAATCACTATTTTCCAATTTCTGGACATCCTGCAAAAACAAAAACTTTAGTAGGTTATTAAAGCTCAAGTTAACATCTTTATTTCTCAATAAGGCAGGAAATTCGCGAACCTGCACACTAGTTTTTGTTAAAACACTGGCAACGATGCCTATTTTTTTCAAAGCATCCGTCTGTTGTTCAACAAAATTGACTTGATTGTTATCTAACGATATTTTTATGGGTAATAATAGCGGTTGGCTTACAAAGTTATGTTGCCACCTGTTTTGAACATCAAGCAATTTAACCGCTTGTTCTAGTTTATTTAACGCTAATAAACGCAGTTCATTATTAAGTGTAATCACAGCATATTGTTTGTCAACCACATCGCCCAGTACTAGGGTTTGGTTGTCATTAACGGTTTTTAATCTTTCATCAGTATTTTCTTTGTCAGACAAAGGTGTCATTAATGTTTGATAAGCTTGAGCCGCACTTCTACTGACTTTGTTATTGCTTTGTGTATAAGAGGATTGATTATTTTGAGGGCGATGCTCATAAGATTGAACATGTACATCAGTCACTTTAGTCAATGGCTTAATATAGTCACGCTCTACTTGGTGAACGCTTTCGTGTTGATTGGCTTGTGGGTAATTTACCCCGCTCATTTCAGGCTGAATGTGTGAAAGAGTGGCAGATTGATTACCTTGAACAGGCACCTCAGCCACATTTGCATTTTCACTTAACGCGTCATGACAAACCGAGTAGATGAAATCATGTATATAACGGCCTTGATGAAAACGTACTTCATGCTTTGCAGGATGCACATTAACATCAACTTCACGCACATCAAGCACCAGAAAAAGTACAAAAGCGGGATAAGTATCCGCGGGCAGCATATTACTGTAAGCTTGGCGAATCGCGTGATTAATCAACTTATCTCGCATCATGCGACCATTAACATAGCTAAAACATAAGTCATTTTGGCTGCGCGCGAAGCTTGGTAGCCCTACCCAACCCGACAATTGCAAATCACCATGATGACAATCAACTTCAAGTGAATGTTCAATAAACTTTTGACCACAAATTTGCGCTACGCGCTTCGCATATAAGCTTTTATTATTAACCGCTTTGAAATGTTTTATCACTTTTTGGTTATGCGACAAAATAAAGCTCACATCAAACCGTGCCAAAGCGATACGCTTAATGACTTCTTCAATATGAGAAAATTCTGTTTTCTCGGTGCGCAGAAATTTTCGCCTAGCTGGCGTATTGAAAAACAAATCAACGACATCAATAGTTGTACCGTTGGGATGTGCGGCTGGTTGCAATGCCACCGCCATATCTCGGCCTTCCGCAATTGCTTGCCACGCTGATTCTTGCTCAGCAGGCTTTGAGGTCAACGTTAAACGAGCAACAGAGCTAATACTTGCCAGTGCCTCACCACGAAAACCTAAACTGCAGATACCTTCTAAGTCATTTAAATCTTTAATTTTACTGGTTGCATGGCGACTTAGCGCTAAGGTGAGTTCATTTTTAACAATGCCCGCGCCATTATCGCTAATACGAATACGTTTAGCGCCACCTTTTTCAATATCTATTTTAATGGTCGTTGCGCCAGCATCTAAACTGTTTTCAACTAATTCTTTCACCACTGATGAAGGGCGCTCTACGACTTCACCCGCGGCAATTTGGTTAGCAAGACGAGCGGGAAGGATTTCTATGGTCATAAAATTTGATCTATTAACTATTTTATAATGAAATTAATCGGCACGAGGTATTCTTAATGTTTGACCTATGCGTACGGTATTAGACGTTAGATTGTTTGCGAGTTTTAATTGTCTTACTGAAACGCTATAACGCTGCGCCAACACCGACAAAGATTCACCACGAGTAATTTTGTGCTGACGTTCTTCAATAGAGGCATAAAAACTTCCCATCGGTGGTTGAGACAGAAAATGATTTTTAATGCCTTTAAAAATACCTTTAGCGAGTTTTCTTTGATGGGCACTAGAATTTAAATTTTGCTCTTCTCTGTGGTTAGAAATAAAGCCTGTTTCTACCAAAATTGAGGGGATATCAGAAGATTTTAACACACCAAAATTACCATTTTGTGGATATTTCTTATGCATCTTAGTGATTTTTTTTAATTGTTTAATTACGCTCGCTGCCATACTGATACTGACACCTTGTGAGTGCTCTTTATTCATGTCAGCTAAGGTTTTCGCCAAATTATCATCACGGGTATTTTTGATTACGCCCCCTCCACCACCTAATAACTCTGAGTTGTTAGATCGGTTACGCAACCATTTTGCCATTTCTGACTCTACACGTTTATGCGATACAATCCACACTGACGCACCACTTGGCTGTGGGGTTCTAAAAGCATCGGCATGAATGGACACTAAAAAGTCGACCTGGCTTTTTCTGGCTATTTCACTACGTCGCCCGACAGAGACATAATAATCTCCATCGCGAACCATTACCGCTTTCATCCCTTTTTCATTATTGATATAAGTCGCAAGTTTTTTTGCAATCGCTAGCGTAACGCGTTTTTCATAAGTCCCCTTCCCACCCACCGAGCCTGGGTCTTCGCCGCCATGTCCGGCATCAATGGCTATGATGATATCGCGTTGATTATTTTGTGGCGTATGCGCACGCTGGGTGATTTTTTCCTGATCGAATAAATCAATCACTAAACGATTGCCGTATTGTCCTGCGGGGGCAAGGGGGAAAACAGCTAGAGAATAATTGTCAGCTAATTCTAATACTAAGCGTGTTGTTCCTTTAGTAGGAGACTTGCTGGTACGAATGCGTGTAATACGCTTGTCTTTTTTAAGAAGATTCTTAAACGAAACGTGATTTTTACTATTTTTAAAATCAATGACTAACCGTTGAGGTTTTTTTAAACTGAAATACTTATAGTCAGGTACGCCACTTAAATCAAAAACAATACGTGTATTCTCAGGTGCAGGCCAAACACGAACGCCGTCAATACTATTACCGTAGGCAGAAGAAAAACCGCTAAAAAGTAATAAAATAGCTAAAAATAACGATCGAATATTCATTTACTGCTTTCCCTTCCTTTTGCTTATTTCAAACTACATTAAGCCAGTGAGCTCAGCACAAGCTGACCCAGCGTGGTTTTTGCTTGGAAATTAATAGTTCTTTGTTCATCACTATACGCTAAGTCGATACGTAAATCAGGCGCCTTAATCATACCTTGCCCCTTTTCCGGCCACTCTATAAAGCAGCAGCAATTCTGCGCAAAGTAATCTCGAATGCCCATATACTCTAATTCTTCAGGGTCAGACAATCGATATAAGTCAAAATGGTATACTAACCAATTATTCAGTTCGTAGGGTTCAACTAAAGTGTAAGTTGGGCTTTTAACGTGACCAATATGCCCCATACCTTGTACAAAACCTCGTGTTAACGTCGTTTTTCCTGCACCTAAATCACCGTATAAATAAACAACAATACCTTGTTTAAGTTTTTTTTGTACAATATCAGCCAGTTTTTTACCCATGGCTATGGTTGCGGATTCATCAGGTAATAAGTAGTGTTTGTTTGTAAGTATTTCTTTCATTAGTATATTCTAAAGTTTCTTATTAATAAGTTGCGGGATAATAGGCAATAAGTCGCTTGCTAGCATACCAATTTTACCATGCTTTTGTGCAATAAAATCGCCGGCTTTCCCATGAATATAAACAGCCAGAGCAGTAAGTTGTGCATAATTGAGGGTCTTTTGCTTTTTGCTCCAACCTTTAACCATATTTTTTTGCATAACGACCGCTGCAATAATACCTGACAAGACATCCCCCATACCACCACTAGCCATACCTGAATTTCCTGTTGTATTTATCCAAGCATGTTGTCCATCACTGATTAAGCTCCCTGAGCCTTTTAATACACAAACACAGTTATATTGTCGGGCAATTTTTTTCACTGCACTAAAACGGTCTCTTTCTATGTCTGCTACTGTACAATCTAATAATGCAGCCGCTTCACCAGGATGTGGCGTTAATATCCAATCATTATTTTTAAGGTACTCTCCCAATAGACCTTGATAATAATCGCTTGCCAATAAACGCAAGCCATCCGCATCAATGACACAAGGTTTATGTTGAGCTAAAACCAAATTAAATAACGCCATACCCCAGTTATTTTGACCTAACCCCGGGCCAAGCACATAGATTTTAGCGTTAATAAATGCATCATTAGTTGATAATTTTTCAGCACAAGTCGGTGCTAACATCAATTCAGGCCGCCCATTAAATACGAATGCTTGGTTGGCTTGATGACAACAAACACTGACCAATGCTGCGCCACTTCGTAAAGCAGCCTCTGCAGATAACCTAATGGCCCCCGCAAAACCTTTCTCGCCACCAATCGCCATACATAAGCCAATATTTCCTTTATGGCTGCTGGCCACACGTGTTGGCAGATACTGAAATACCGACTCACCTAACACGGAAGCTTCATTCGAGATTTGTGCTGAAAACTCGCAACCCAGATCTAAATCAGCAAAATATAACTGACCAACGTGATTCATTGCTTGCCCTGTTAACAAGCCACTTTTAAGCGCAATAAAAGTGACTGTACTCTGCGCAACAACCGCTGAACTTTCCACATAGCCAGTTGTTGCACAAAGTCCAGACGGAACATCAACACTGACCACTGGCGCTAAATGCTGATTAATAGCGTCAACCAAAGTAACGATGCATGGCGGCAAACTTCCTTTAAAACCAATACCAAAAATTGCATCAACGATTAGGGCGCCTTGAAAATTCACCACCGTTTCATCATTGCAGTTTTGCTGTTCAAATAAAACCAATGCATCTTTAGCTTTATTAATCACTGTGTAGTGTTGGTAAGCAGTTAAAGCATTACCTGAGAGTTCCTGTGGGGGTACGGTAAGTAAAACAGTGACTTGAAAGCCTTCCTGTGCAGCTAAACTCGCCAAAACAAAACCGTCACCACCATTATTTCCTTTACCGCAAATCACTAAAATTTTCGGCTTTAAAAGATACTCGTTTTCTAGGTTAGACTTTAATAAATAGGTTTGTTGTATATGTTGAAAAGTAACCTCACCTGCACTTTTCATTAATGAATACATTTCAATTTTTTGCTTTTTTGCAACTTTTTCTTCATTGTTCAACACTTGCTTCGCGGAAAAAGCCGCTTGTGGTAAACTTGCTGCTAAGATTTTTATATTCATTATTTTTATCCAACTTTCGGTTAATTTTCCTGCGACAACAATGTAACTATGACAACATCTACGATCAACTATCAAGAATTAGCCGAAAAAATCAAGCTTTGGGGTCAAGAATTAGGCTTTTCCCAGGTAGGTTTCAGCGATATTGACTTATCAAGCCATGAAAAAGCATTAACCCAGTGGTTAGAAAACAACTACCATGGTGAAATGGACTACATGAAAAAGCATGGTTTAATGCGAGCACGCGCTCAAGAGCTTGTTGAGGGCACAACACGAGTAATTAGTGTACGCATGGACTATTTACCTACCGATGCTAAATTTGCGCGTACCCTTAAAAAGAAAGATCATGCCTATATTAGCCGTTATGCTTTAGGCCGAGACTATCACAAATTAATCCGTAAACGCCTTAAACAACTTGGTGATAAAATTAGTGAATATTGTGAAGCGTTTAATTTTCGTCCATTCGTTGACTCTGCCCCCATTTTAGAAAGGCCATTAGCAGAAAAAGCGGGGTTAGGCTGGGTAGGCAAGCACTCACTCTTGATCAACAAAAATGCGGGTTCATGGTTTTTTCTTGGCGAACTTTTAGTTGATATACCCTTACCGACCAGTGATAAAACAGCTAATGAATGTGGTAGTTGCGTCTCTTGTATTAAAATTTGTCCAACTCAAGCAATAGTGGCCCCTTACGTCGTTGATGCTCGTCGTTGTATCTCTTATTTAACCATTGAATTACGAGATGCGATCCCTGAAGAATTTAGACCCTTAATTGGTAATAGAATTTACGGTTGTGATGATTGCCAGCTTATTTGTCCATGGAATAAATTTGCAAACCTGACACATGAAGGTGATTTCTCGCCACGTCAAAATCTTGATAACATTGAATTACTGACGGTCTTTAACTGGGATGAACAAACGTTTCTCAGTAAAACCGAAGGCTCACCAATCCGCCGTATTGGCTTTAATAGCTGGCAACGAAATATTGCCGTTGCACTGGGTAATGCTCCGTATAACGAAGCAAATGTTCAAGCACTACAGCATAACTTAGTTAGCGCGGAGTCTATGGTCGCTGAACATATGACTTGGGCACTGAGCCAACAGGAAAGCAAGCGTATAGCAATAGAACAGCAAAGTAAGATACACGTAAAAAATCAACGGTTAACTGAACGATTGATTCGCAGTGTTGAAAAAGGTTTACCTAGAGACGCTTAATTGGCTCAGCTTTTTGCCACTTTATTTTAAGTTTTTCAATTGCCTCTAGACCACTCCCCTTGACGTTTGAAGATAAGAGTACTTCAATAGCCTCTTTCCCGAAGATATCATGACATTCTTCAAATTCATTACTTTCCTTTAACGCAATCAATATTTTTAACAATCGCATCGTCAATTTAATATTATGAGGCGTTAATCTCAGTGCTTGCTGAATAGCGTCAAGTGCGGGTTTAAGACGGTTTTTTTCGAAATGCTCAATCGACATGTCATTCAATTGTTTAGGAGAAAAATTAATTTCAACACGCTCAATACTTTCTTGTTCGATGTATTTATTGATGACTTGGCTCGTCAGTGAATCACCTGAAACTTGATTACTAATGACATCTAACATTTTCAATGCCTCTTCACGCATACCTAATTCATGAAATACTTTAACTTTGTCAAGGTTGTCTTCAATTTGAGTGGATGCTTTCAAGTCAACGTGATTTAAAATGAGCTTAGTCGCTTTACCTTTATGTTCTCGCACAATATATAAACGTGCTTTTATCACTAACAACTGCTGTTTGAATTCACTTATATCGTTACTATATTCACTTTCAAGTTGTTTAATGTTTTTATCTGTTTGCTTTAAAACAATAGATGCCCTTCCGTCTGTAAGTGCGCCAGCTAAGTCAATACCTGATCGAATCAGGTTTAAAAGGAGTTCAGGGGAATCATGAATAGAGTTTTTTGCTTGTTTGACGATATTACGTGTCGCAATATATTGTCCTTCATGGTCATGATTAAGACGCGCTAAATCCCATGATTTTTTATTACGTTCAATATTTCGTGGCGATAACTCAGTGGCTTTTTTTATCTCATCGTAAGCTTTGTCAAATTGCGCTTGTTCAATATAATATTGAGCAAGCATATCGTGAGCACCAAACCGAGTAGCAGGTTTTTTTATCAGTTTTTCGAGTAAGTCATAAATATCCTTAATACGTCCTTGTTTTAATAAAGACTTTACATAACCCAAATATACCCAAGCATAGGTATAGGTTTTCATTAAACCTTTATAGAAACCTTCTGCTGTCTCGAACTCTAAAAGACTTAAATAAGCCTCACCTTTCATACGTGATATGTTTGAATGAAAATGATGTAAACGCTCATTAGCTAAATGACGGTCTGCAAAATAAATAACTTTTGAAAAACTCTTCGTATCGCTCGCTCGATACATATTGAATAATTGCTTCTTAATTTGCAAAGTATGTATTAAGCGTTCTTTGACATTTTTAGGCGCAAGTGGCTTTACCCAAAAATCATCAGGCTGCAATTCTACAATAGAATTAACGAGAGACTCATTGGTTTCAGTACTAAGAAAAATGAGTACAGTGGTTTTATTAACATGGCCTCTAAACTTTAATTCTTCGAGTAAATGAAAACCATCTTTATCACTGTTAACATTAAATGAGCAAATAACAATATTAAAACGTTCTGTTTCACATAACCTTATACCGTAATAAGCATTTTCAGCACATTTTACGTGATTAATACCAATGTCATATAATCCCCTTTTTAAGGTGTCATGAACTAACCGGTTGTCGTCTATTATTAATACAGTAAGTTGAGAAAAGTCATCTAGCTCATTTTTTTCAGTAATTTCCATTTAACATTTACCTTTAGATCATTTTTCTTGCGCAGTAACTCGCCTATGTTCGCACGTTTTAATCACCTTGTTTTTCTCATGATTTTTATAGTTTTTCCATGCCAAAATTTCATTAATATGTCGAAAACAGCCAAGACAAACATCGTCCGTATTCAAACAACAGTTTCTCGTACAAGGACTGGCTACGTTAGTGTTTTTATCCGCTTCAAAAGTCACTTTATATTGCCTCAGCAAACAGACTTAACAGCCGTTTCTGATGATTCAATTGTCCAAACAACACCATAATCAGCTGATGTTCATGTATTTTATCTTGATTAAGTTCAAACAGTAATTGTTTACACGTATCAAGCAAGTTTTGAGCAGCTAATATTGTGCCTGTTTTCATTAAATTATGGATCAAGCTTATACCTAAGGGGTAATTTTGCTCATCAAGCGCTGTCGATAATTGTCTAACCACATCATTAATATCAGCAATGTAATCATCAAGCATCACGATTGCCAGTTCTGCAGAACCTTGGGTGTTTGCATATTGTTCTAAATTAAGCGGCTCCGACTGATTACTTCTCGATGCGGGTGTTAAATCTAACGCCGAGTGTACTTGGTCAATTTCTTTACTCGTATGCCGCTTTTGGCTGTCGTTATTTTGCTCTTCTAGCGGTGCATTAGAAATTGCTTGAGTTTGCTTTGCCTTTAGCCAAGGCTGTAAAAGTGTCACTAAAGCGTCAATATCATCAAGTCTGGGGACAACAGAGACACGCCACTTCTCTGCCAATGATGGAATATTTTTTGTTGAAAAGCTACTTTTACTAAAAGTAAATATATCGCGGCGAACGCCTTTACCTGCAGCCATTTCAATAAAAGGTGATTGCTCAAACCCAGTAAATAATAATAAATATCGCCCAGAACTCCAAAATTTAGACATAGCCTTAGGCTGAGAAACAATTTTCACTTGTAATCCTAACCACTGTAAAATACGTATTAACGTTAGGTGCTTAGTAGGAGCTTCTACAGCAAAAAGTACTTCAACCTGTGTCATTAAATACTGATGTTCGATAAACAGACTTGCATTAAGTTTATGATTACTCGCTTTTTCTGTTGTTAAAAAATCATAGATACTTTGTTGTAACGCAGATATTTGTAGCGGGTTAGCTCCTTGTTCAAACAAACCATGCCGCTCTATAGGAGCATTGAAATTGGGTTGTATAACGAAGAGTTTGGGCTGAATATTTGTTGCTAAGCTCGATATATGTTGCTGGATTTTTTCAAACCACTTTATATAAAGATCGCTACCTAAAATAACCAGATCAACCCTGTTACTCATCAGTTTTGTTGTGCTTAAACGCGGAAAAATTAACGCTGGTTTTGCTAAGCTTTCAATTAAACCATTAGCTGAAACAAGCGCTTTTTCGATAATGCCACAGATGTTGTTGTCACTTGAGAGTAATAAAACATTCGTTTGCTGCAAATCAATTTTATTTACTGATATTTCTTGAACAATATCAGTAAAAGCAATCGGTAACGTAAATGAGAATTGATAACCGTTTTCTTGAAATTGAACATTTTTGTCCGTGACATTTAAAGTGTCAAAAAGTAGGCTCAAGTAGGCAAGAGTATCATTTGTTGTTATTTTCGCAGACTCCGAACTTTCCACCAATAATAGACGTTTTATTTCCTCAGGTACTTTTGCTATTGCCTTTTTGGCTATAACAGAAAAGTCAAAACGCACCATTTGCTGACCTTCGTTTTTATCAATGACACGGGTACTTATTTGTAAGGTAGCTTTAAATAAGTCAACAAGCAGTAATCGACAAATGCCATTTAAAAGTCGGTGGAATAAACGTATATCCAATTTCGCGTGTGTTAACAATTGTTCGTCCTGGAGATAGTAAATATTATTACGCTGAAAATGTGTATCGCTAATAATATTAAGTAGTGCCGCATCTATTTCGTTGTACAAGGCGACATCGCTCAATGTCATCGGTTGTAAAGCAGACGAAAACTGATTTCGAATTTCATTTTGTCGACACCAATCAAAGATGCGTGATAATTGCCGATAAACCTGAAGTGAGGTAACACCAGAGCCAATGGATACACTCTGACTTTGCAACATAGTACGTACCACCATATTACTTAACTTTTCGTTATCGGTGTTATGTTTAGATATTAGCTGCAGACTTTTTTTATCACTGACCTGTTCTAATTTATTTATAGCGTTTTTCAGCTTTTTAATTTCTTCAACTTGTTGACTACTATTTTTATTAGTAATTTGTAGCTCTAAAAGTTGTTGCTGAAATTCTTTTTCACTATGTGCAGGATTAACCATTGTTTCTAGGGCTATTTGCATTTTTTCTGCAATTTTTTTATTTTCCATAGAATTCAAAAAATTGGGGGTAAGTTTTTCATCTCCATTGTTAACCCTACTTTCAATAAACGCCATAAATAGCGGTACACTTTCTTGGCCATACTTTTTTATTTTTCTCTTGGTATTGAATATCATGCTCACTAAAAATAAAAAAAGTAGCGCAATAAAACCAAGTATCGCTAACTGTAAATGTTGGTTGCTTAGAACGATTTTTTGTTGGCTTAGTAAGGTTGTTACCTTGGCAGGAAGCCAATCGATTAATAACAATTTTTTATTTAATGAAACAGACTCTACGAATGAAAAGTCCAACACTAGTTTTTGTAATTGTTGTTGCTGTTGTTTTATAAATTCGACATATAAACGCGACAACCATAAATGGCTACGCCACTTTGCCACCGTATTTTGCTGTGAAAATAATAACTGTTCTAACATTATTAATTGTTTTGTTAATAACGAAGTATTTTTACTGACCACATTTTTAGTCGGTAAATAACTTGTTAAAGCTTGCCTTAGCTCAGTACTTACATCATCAAAATCAAGAATAGAATACTGAAGATTTAATTGTTGAAAGGCTAACAATGCATGGATAATTGTTTGTTGTAATTGTTGCAAATGACTCAGTTCCGTTATTTGCGTTGCGTAGGCTTTAGCTCTTGTTGCCGTTACGTTGTCAGTAAACTTGTCTGAACTGATTTGCTGAAGTAATAGTTTTTTTTGTCGCTGCTTTTGTTTAATATCAGTCGATATCTGATCATTAATAAGCTGTAATTGAATAATCGTATTTTGTTTTAGCTGGTAGTTTCTATCGTGATTTTTAGTCAATTTATCAACAACACCAGCAAACTCTTTATGACCTATATACATTAAATCTAGCTGAGGTTTATTATTGTTTATCAATAGTGAAATATTATTAATTTTTTGTTGGGCCTTTACATAGTCAGGCTTTAACTTATCGGCATGTGTACGTTGAGCTAAATTATCTAGTGCCAAATAAGTCAGTAATACTTGCTGTTGCCTTTGGTTTTGTTGCGTTAATAACGGCAGATCTTTCTCTGCGAATGAGGTAACTTGATTGTCGCGAAAGACTAAAAGTGCGGTTATCACAGAGAATATAAGAAAGGAAAGTAAAGCAATCCTAAAAAATCGTCCTGATAATTGCTGAGAAAAGTAACGAGAAACGTCCATATTGTTCTATACCTTCAACGGTAAATTTATAGAAAAATACAGTGTAGGGAATTATCACTAAGAATCAACGATTTTTAATGGTTATCAATGCTTTCATTTTATAAAAACTTAACTTCTTTTGGTGACCCAAGCCCATTCCATTTCACAAACAATAGGCTTTTTTTGTGATTCATCGGTAATTTCTACACTGACCATTAAGCTGCCCTTGTCGGCATTTTCTATCTGTTCAATGTCGGCTTCACTTAACACAGCGACCGCAGATAAACTTCCCTGCATTCGCCTTTCAAAGTTTATCGTCATACTTTTTAGTAAAGGTACACAACGGTCAGGTACATTCATACCAAAAACAATAACCGTTGCTGATTCTGCCAATAATGCAGCAGCAATGGCGTGAATACCGCCAATATGGTTTTGTACTTTCTTTTTATTTTCTAAAAACAATACAGCTTTGGTGTGCGAAACTGAAATAAGCTTTATTGATGAAGTACCGGCAAACTTTACCGTAAAACAAAAAATTTTAGTCAGTAAAAAAGAGCGTATAAAACGCGGCATTTTATTAACTTTACTGATGATTTTTCCAAATTTATTCGCCATAAGTTATTCACATTCTGTTAATTTAAAAGTAGTGTCGCGCAAACTGGTCTGACCTGCAAGGCATTTTACTATACTACAGAATATCTTGCGTTTTAATGTTGTAGTTTCTAAGACATTCCGTCTTTTGTCCGGTACACATGTCTCGAATTATGAAAAAGGTTATTTCATAATAATCAATAACATTAATTGGTTGAGGTGATATAAAGCTTGAAATAATCCGCCCTACTGCCGTTTTGCGGTTGAAATTGAATGTTGAAGGACTTTTCAAAATCAAACTTTTAGATTAAGTCGAAATATTGCAGTTTTTTTAGTTTTATTTGCTAAATTTTACTTAAAGAGGTATTTTTTATTTTGGCGCTAGCCACACTTGTACGCGAGTGAAAAAGAGCAAAACACCTAAAAAGATCTTAGTAATACCTAATCTATTACAAGCAACACATAAAAATTTTATAAATTAAGACATGCCTTGAGCAAATCATGTTGTAATCGCGTATAACGATAATTGATAGCAGTATTGAAGCTGCCTTAGGCATATGGATATGGATATGTTTATGAAAAATTTACAACCATTAGTTCATGCTACTCACTGCGTGCTTAAAATTACCATCCCATCAATTAAAAAAAGCCAGATATATGAAGCAATTGCCTCATACAGTGGCTTTAAAAGTTATGCCGCTTTTCAATTGACAGATGAGTTACAAGTAACTAATAAAGAACAAGCAAATCGACAATGCTTTGAACGAATGCTCGATATTGGTTTTGTTGCTGATTAAGCATTGTTAATAAATCAACATGCGGAAAATTGTGGGAAGAGCTTAAGACTCCTAACCTCGATGATATTTGGGATTTTTATAACCATGCATCTTATGATGAAAAACTCTCTTCTCTAGATATGCTGGATGCATTGAAATCGTTTATGAACACCAGAAATTTGGAAGCAAAGTTAATTGGATTGGTATAAAACTGAGGTCATGCAAAACCCAAATAAAGAAAGGGTCGCAGATGTTATTGCAAATACTAGCCCACATGAGGAAAAATGGTTCTGGTATTATTTTGCAAATTATATGACTTTGATGTAACTAATGACGAGCATGTTGCTATAAATGCTGATACTGGTGAAGAATATGATGGATATGGTCCTGTCTCGGTGGCCGGATATTCAAGTATTTTGATGCCTGAAATCTCAGAGTCTTCGAAATTAGAAATGCAAAAAGTAGTGACTAGCCTCTTTTCAAAAAGCATCAAATAGTTAAAAACAGCAGAGTTATAGCAAAAATTATTTCTCTGCTCATTCAAATTAAAAGCAATAATTCATAAGTATACAATGTGATTAAGAGGAATTTTATGGATAAGCAAACGTTTATTGATTCATGCTATACGCAACTGACTTCTATATTCAAAGAAGTCAAAGACTACAAAAAAGATGATAAGAAAAAACATAGGTTAGAAGGGTATCTTCATGCAGGTAAGGCTCTCGGTGTGATTTCCAATGAGGAAGCACTTAATTTGATGGAAAATGCACATCTTGAGGTGTTTGGTGAAACTATAGAATCGAGGAAATCTCGCAAAGCAAACCTAAGAGAGGCCGTTGCAAGGGGCGATGATGGTTATATCGACATTCCCGCCTATGAGAGAAATAAAGGTGGTTAGGAGCAGACTAAAATTGAAGAATGCCTATTATTTCAAAAGAAATGCCATACCTGAATGGGAAAGTATATCCTTTTTGGTATAACAACTTCTATTAGTGATTAGCCAAGTTAATCATCGTCATAATCTTCATCTTGACCACTACAAGACGCTTTATGAACGGTAACTACAAAACGCCGTAAATAGAATATTTAACTCACTTAAAAATGTTATCTCTTATCAAAAAAATTGTTCGATAGCTTAATACGATTTGTAACTTTAAAACATTATACTAAACTTACCTAAGCAGATATATCCGAGTATAAGTAACAGAATTTTTTCTCTTTTAGCTCACAAAACTGGTGTGGATCATTCTTTATACGACAGAATAAACATTAAATTATTGTGGACCTTAAGTATTATCAATAAGAGGCATATATGAATACACCCCAAAGTAATAAACTCTACTCAATAAAAACAAAGTTGGTTGCTAGCTTTAGCCTTTTAATTTTTTTCTTAGTGATATCTGCATGGTTTGGAGTGAGAGGAATGTCTAACATAAACAATCAACTCAATGACATTGTTGATATATCTGTCGAAAAAGTTAAGCTTGCTGCACGAATAAATCAAAATCTTTTATCTATATCGAGGGCTGAAAAGAATATTATATTAGCAAACACTCAAGAAGAGATGGATATATTTTCTACCAACACAGATTTAGAAAACACTGAAATGAGCAAGCGCCTGGCCAAGTTAAGAGTATTACTTGATGGTAATGGTAAAAAAATATTAGATGATTTTGCTAACACTTGGGATCAATACATAAAAATAAACACGGAAGTTCGAACACTGGCTAGACTTAACTCGAATAAAGTCGCCGGAAAATTATCCAGAGACGAGGCCCGTTTGGCCTATGATACTGCATCTAAATCAATCATTGCCGTTGTAGCTCGTAACGACCTAGCTTTGACTGCAGTCAAACGTTTAGTCGATGCAAAGCTTGTTGCCGAACGCATTAAACTTGCGGCACGTATCAATCGTAATTTAGTTGAAATTCAACGTGACGAAAAAAACATGATTCTCTCCACGCAACTTGAAAGCATTAATGAGTACGCCACAGCCATTGACATCACTCAAAAAGATATTTATGAACGATTGACGGCCCTAAGAGCCCTTGTACCTAAAGAAGATAGACAAGAAATAAAAGATTTTACCCTTGCTTACGAACAATATATGACCTTAAACCAAAAAATAAGAGATGCTACACGAGAAAATGGGAATCAACGCGCGTTTGACCTGTCAACAAACCAAGGCCGCATCATCAGTGATCAAGCCAGTGATTTAATGGCTAAACTGGTGAAAAAAGCAGAAAGTGATATGTCTCATGACTCACAATTAAGTGACAACCAATATGCGACAGCGCGCAATATAATGTTAATACTTACCCTTATAGGCCTTATAACCGGTAGTACGCTTGCTCTTTATATTTCGATGAGTATCGGTGGCGCGTTACAACGATTAGTCAATCGACTATATATTGCTCAACGCGAGGGTGATTTAACCGTTGTTATTGACGAAAGTGCCAAAGATGAAACCGGTAATGTTGCCCGTGCCTTCAATCAATTTACTGCCCAGATACACACTGTAATTAGTGAAGTAACCTATTCTACGGAACAGCTCTCAAGCTCCGCAGAAGAGTTATCGACGGTTAGTCAGCAGACAGGTCAAGGCGTAGAGAACCTTGGAAGTGAAATAGAACAAGTTGCCACTGCAATGAATGAAATGGCAGCAACAGTTCGAGATGTTGCCAGTAATGCTGAGCAAGCAGCAAGTTCTGCAAAAGAAGCTAATGTCAGTGCAGGTAATGGTGCCAATGTTGTAAAGGAAACAATAGAGTCAGTGGGTCTATTGGCAAGTGAAATTGAACACTCTGCAGAAGCCATTAATAAACTAAAAGTTGATAGTGAAAATATTAGTTCAGTCTTAGATGTGATTAAAAGTATTGCTGATCAGACAAATTTATTAGCACTCAATGCTGCTATAGAAGCAGCTCGAGCAGGAGAACAAGGACGTGGTTTCGCTGTTGTCGCTGATGAAGTGCGTTCGCTAGCACAGCGGACGCAACAATCCACTTCAGAAATTGAAATTATGATCGATAAAATACAAAATGGCACCATTGCTGTTGTTGATAGTATGAACAAAAGCCGTGAGCAAACACACCATGTAGTAGAAAAAGCCGATGAAACAGGTCAAATGCTCACACTAATTACCTCATCAATCACTGCAATTAATGATATGAATTGTCAGATTGCAACTGCCTCAGAAGAGCAGTCTGCTGTTGCAGAAGAAATTAATCGCAATGTTGTCAATGTACAAGAATTAACCATTCAATCGTCTACATCAACGTCACAAATAGCAACAACCAGTGTTGAATTAGCAAAGCTGGGTGAAGCACTTAATACGCAAGTTAGGCAATTTAAAATCTAAATCGTTATTTGTATAATCTGTAACTAACAACCTATGATTGTTAAAAATTGAGATCACTTGAGGCTAAAATACGCTACAGTGACCAAAATATTTTCTTTATAGCTTAAGACTTATCAACAGATATTTACATTTAAGGACCATTGAGGTGGATTTTTAACAAAAAAGACAGGGCTGTCGTAAAGTATAAAAGCGCCGTGGGCGCTTTTATTTGAAAGGTATTGATAAAGGGCATTACAATTTAAAAAAGTGTTCTTGATAAACTTTCATTTCAGCAATTGACTCTAAAATATCATCAAGGGCTAAATGAGCCCCCGTTTTTACCACTTTATCTAATACTTCAGGTTTCCAGCGACGCGCTAATTCTTTAACGGTACTGACATCTAAATTTCGATAATGAAAGTAATCTTCAAAATCAGGCATGTACTTATTGATAAAGCGCCTGTCTTGTCCAATGCTATTGCCACACATTGGTGATTTTCCTTTTGGTACATATTGCTCAACAAATTTTATCGTTGCCTGAGTAGCATCGGCTAAAGTACTTAAACTTTCACGGCAACGCGCAGTTAAACCTGATTCACCATGGTGTTCTATACACCACTGACTCATATTATCTAAGACTTCATCACTTTGATGAATCGCAAAGACTGGCCCTTGCGCTAAAATGTTTAAATGGCTGTCGGTGATAATACTGGCAATCTCTAAAATCACATCCGTATCAGGCTCTAATCCTGTCATCTCTAAATCTAACCAAATTAAATTTGTGTCGCTACATGTCATACCGCTTCCTTAATAATGCCAACTGTTTACTGAGACCAATTTCATCCATTGATCGCCCACATATGCAGGGTTAAATACGCTAAGGCAGCGTTGTTTTAATCTTCAACGTCTCGGCAAAAATCAATTGCGCGCCTTGCTTTGATTTGTTTTCCCCATACATAATAAAATCACAAACGTAATAAAACTGATATTACTATTACAAGTATATTAGATGAATTGTGATTTAGTCAGTATAATACGTACAATGAACTGTGATTAAAACTTTTTGTCGCATTAGCCTTTTTTTAAACAAGAGTGAAACTCCATAATTAACATGATAAAACCGCATGTCTAAGATAAAAAAGCTGACTAAAGGTCAGACAAGACGCATTAAAGATAATCAAGCGAAAAAACTGCGTAATAAACCTGAACAAGTGCAATGGCAAGACACTGAACTAGGTGAACCTGAAAACGGTACAATTCTCAGCCGTTTTGGTCAGCATGCTGATGTTGAGGCGGAAAATGGCGATTGCATTCGCTGTAATATTCGCCGTGGTGTTAAGTCTTTAGTCTGTGGCGATAAAGTGCTATGGCGTAGAGGTAAAGAAACTCAGCATAGTATTTCAGGCGTAATAGAGGCTGTACACGAGCGTACGTCGGTATTAAGCCGCCCTGATGTTTATGACGGTGTAAAACCTATTGCTGCCAACATTAGCCAAATACTCATCGTTTCTTCTGTATTACCTGCCTTTAATCCAGATATTATCGACCGATATTTAGTGGCCGCAGAACAAACAGGTATTACACCGGTTATCTTACTCAATAAAACCGATTTACTTGATGAGGCCACCAAAACAGAAATTGAGAAGCACCTTGATATTTATCGTGATATTGGTTATCAAGTAATCTATGTCAGTAATGAATCTCAACACGGTATAGAAGAACTCAAAAAACAACTCAGTGAACATACCAGTATTTTTGTGGGTCAGTCGGGTGTTGGTAAGTCAACACTTACTAACACGCTAATGCCTGAACTTGGTTTAATGACCAAAATAGTCTCTGAAAATTCGGGATTAGGTCAACACACCACAACGGTTGCTCGTTTATATCATTTTAAACAAGGTGGCGATTTAATTGATTCACCCGGTATTCGAGAGTTTGGCCTTTGGCATTTAACTCCCGCAGAAGTTTATGGTGGTTTTATTGAGTTTGCAGATTACTTAGGTGGTTGCCGATTTAGAGATTGTAAGCATCAACAAGACCCCGGTTGTGCATTAATTGCCGCAGGAAAAGAGATGAAAATACACCCTAAACGTTTAGCAAGTTTTCAACGAATATTAGCCAGTTTAGGCGATAATAAATTAACCTCCCGTTTTAATAACTAAATTAATATAGATAATATAAAGGAAATTCAGTGCTTTTAAATAAATTAAAAATCACCCTTCAATACCTTATGCCTAAACATTTGATTTCTCGTTTAGCGGGAAAGTTTGCTGCTGCAGAATGTGGCCGAGTAACGACGAAAGCCATTGAAGCATTCATTAAGAATTACGACATCAATATGTCTGAAGCCAAGCTTAAAAATGCGGAAGACTTTAAAACCTTCAACGATTTTTTTACCCGTGAACTTGAAAATGGTGCTCGCCCTATTGATAAAGATGAAACAACACTTTGCTACCCTGTTGACGGTGCCATTAGCCAACAAGGTGATATTGAAGACGGACGTTTAATTCAAGCTAAAGGCTTTGATTATTCATTAGAAACCCTACTCGGTGGCTCATATAACACCGCCAAGCCATTCCAAGGCGGTAAGTTTTCTTGTATCTATTTAGCACCAAAAGATTATCATCGTATTCATATGCCACTGGCGGCAACATTACGAGAAATGATTTTTGTGCCTGGTGATTTATTTTCTGTTAACCCATTAACGGCGAATAACGTGCCTAACTTGTTTTCTCGTAATGAACGTGTCGTTGCTATCTTTGATACAAAAGCAGGTCCAATGGCAATGGTACTGGTAGGTGCAACGATTGTTGCCAGCATAGAAACAACTTGGGCAGGCACGATTACCTCACCCAAAAAGAAAGGTATTTTTAGAGAAAATTACCCCGCTGATGGCGATGACGCGATCACTTTTGAAAAAGGTGACGAGATGGGACGTTTCAAACTTGGCTCTACGGTAGTTTCGACCTTTGCGCCTAATATGATTGAGTTTAGTGTCGATGCCCGTGCCGGTACTGTTACGCGTTTAGGTGAGCATTACGCAAATATCGTTAACGCTGATTAGCCATGAAAATAATTGCTCATCGAGGCGCTAGTGGAGAATTTCCTGAAAATACACTATTGGCTTTTGAGCAAGCAATAAAACAGCAAGCCGATGGTATTGAGCTTGATGCTCAATACCATCAATCGTCAGGTCAGTTTGTTTTATTACACGACGCCTTCGTCATCAATAACGCTGGGCAAGCTTTATCTTTTGAAGACTTTTCACTTGAAGCCCTTTTAGCTATCACCCACAATAATCAAGCCACCACAACATTAGATAAAGCATTGGCAACGATTAACGGTCAGTGTTTAGTTAACATTGAATTAAAAGCAACGACTAGTGATAAAACACTCATAACAACGATTGTTGATGCGTTAAAGCAGCTGTTAAATGGCTTTATTGAGCGTAAGCAATTTACCTATTCACAATTTGTTATCTCTGCTTTTAATCACCCGCTATTATTAAAAATCAAACGGGATATCCCGCAAGTAAGTACTGCGGCACTTATTGCACACTGCCCATTAACCTTTGATGAATTTAAACAGACATTGCAGGTAAAATCAGTAAACCCATCTATACATTGCTTAAACCAAAACTTAGTCAATAGTATTCATCAGCAAGGCTTAGCTGTTTGGGTTTATACCGTAGACCGAGAACAAGACATACAACAATGCATGCAACTAGGCGTTGATGCTATTTTTACTAACTATCCAACTCGTACTAGGTTAATTATTAACAAAAAACAAAAAAACAATAATTAAAAAACCTTTGTTATCAGCACTCTATTTCAAAAAATCATCAATAACTCGAAAAGTGGTTGCTCATTTTATCAACACAAGATACGATTACATTCGTATTTAACTCATAATTATTCACAGCATTAAGGAATTTCAATGGCTCGAGATAATACAAATATCAAGCCTACAGAAGCAGAGTTAACTTTGCTTAATGTTCTCTGGAAAGTTGGTCCAGCAACCGTTCGTCAGGTACATGACGTTGTTAGTAAAACTCAAAAAACGGGTTACACTACTGTTTTGAAAATTTTACAGATTATGCATGAAAAAACGTTGGTCATTCGTGACGAAAGTAATCGTGCGCATGTATATGCGCCCTCGAACAGTGAAACATTCACTCAGTCATCGTTATTAAAAGACTTGGCGACAAAAGCTTTTGGTGGTTCTACATCAAAGTTAGTTATGCGAGCTTTAGATGAGTCTACGAGTAAAGAAGAAATTGCCGATATTCGTCAATTACTCAACGAGCTAGAAAAATAATAGCTAAAATAACCGGTATAGTCGTACGTTAAAATGTACATAAACACGGAAGGATAATGCCCGATAATTTAATGAGTAGTCCCTTTTTATACAATTTATCGTTGACTCTTATCCATTTTATTTGGCAAGGGCTTTTTGTTGCGCTTGCCTTAAAGTTAGCATTAACATTTACGTCTTATAAAAAACCACAGTGGCGGTATGTCTTTTCGTCACTGGCGATGGTTGCAAATCTATTACTGCCCTTCTTCACCTTCTACATCATTTCGCAGGCTGACTTTCAACAATTTAGCCCTTTACTAAACAACAGCATATTATTAGCTGACATTATTAATGGTGATGCGCAAAGCACGGCGACTTGGTATGCCAATACTGTTGAATATTTACCCTACTTATCATTAACATGGATAGTAATTAGTTTTGCTTTAGCGGTTAAACTATTTATTGAATTATATAATGTTAATCAACTTCCCAAAACAGGTACATCTCCAGCAGAACCTGAACTTGAAGCAAGATTTCACCGATTAGTTCAGCAAGTAAAGTTAACATGTACACCACAAATTTTAATTTCACTAAAAAATGATGTACCTATGGCTATTGGTTGGATGAAGCCTGTAGTGCTTATTCCAGTATCTATGCTTTCAGGGCTAACACCAGCACAACTAGATATGCTTATTCTTCACGAACTAGCTCATATTCGTCGCCACGATTACTTAGTGAATTTTATACAAACCTTAGTTGAAATATTTTTGTTCTTCCATCCAGGTGTTCGTTGGGTTTCTAAGCAAATGCGTAATGAACGTGAGTATTGTAGTGATGATATCGCCGTTCAACATTGTGGTAACCCTGTTGCTTATGCGCATACCCTAGCGGATACTGCGTCGATATGTAACAGTCATCGACATCACTCTATTCCTGCAATGGCGATGGCAGCGTCTGGAGGCGACTTAAAACAGCGAGTGGTACGTTTAATTGATCAAAACCAGCATTGCTCAACGACGAATAATTCAGGAAAATGGTTAGCCTCTATTGCAATTATTCTTTCAATTATCGCTGTGGGCAGCAAGAAATTCATCCAAATCCCCACCTTAGATATAAGCACAGGCACTATTTCTTTATATCGTAATTCTGATGATAACTTCAACACCCATAGTAATGACAATACTAAAGTAACCTTACCCGCTTTAGCGCAACAATTATTACATCAAAAAAATGACAATATACCCTTAAAAAATAAATTACTTGAAACTGTTTCATCGCCATCTATGCAGCGTATTTCAACGAATAATATTAGCGCATTAAAAATAAAAAAAGCAACCCCAAAAGCGTCTATTGAATTAGCCAACGACTTTAGAAACACGAGTGCTCAAGCTAACCTTAATGAGGTGAATGCGTTAAGTCTTTCAGCTAAAGCAACTGAGAAAAAAATAACCGCTATTGAGGATGTAACGATTCAACCCGTGACCAATTTCACCGGAAATTTGGTCGTTGAAGAAAATAAATCACCGCTTACTTCTACTCAGCAAGCAGCGGATAAATCATTACCAGAATTAGTATTAACTAAAAGAATAGTCTCGAATAAATCAATCTCTGAATTAGCTTTTGAACGCACCGACTCAACCAGAGATGGGGCAATATTAAAGAACCCATATGCCCAACAAGTCGCAAACTTAGCAAGAGCGCCTTCAATAGAAACTTCTCAATTAACGCTGCCAGCGAATATCAATTCAAAAACTGTAGAACAGGTACTCTCATCAAAAAGTGAATCTGCTATTAACTTTATGCCTATTCGCTCATCAGCAAAACTACTGACGTCAACTTACCCAAAGTATCCATCGAACGCCAAACGTAAGGGTATTGAAACCGATATTGAAGTCACGTTCACAATAGATAAAAACGGCTATATTCGTGACATTCAATACGGTAGTGAAGGTAAAGTAAGTTACTTCCGTAATACTATTCGCACATCATTAGAAAAATGGCGTTTCACACCTGCGAGTTATAACGAACAGCCGATAGAAAGCACCATGTCTAAAATCTTTTCGTTTAGTCTTGCTCGATAACAAAGCTAAAACTATTCAAAATGATGAGGCCTTCTTTTCTCGCTAGCACGACGAGACTTCATTTTCGGTTTTTGCTCTTCTGTTAATAATGCTATAAAGCGATGCTTTGTCTGTGCTTTAATCAATGCCATTTGTGCAAAACTATCTTGATACTGACTTTGTAAGTCAATAAAAGCTTGTTCGTTAAAGTCGTCTTCCATCATTAAAATTTCACTTTGTTGATGAAAATTTTGCAAACTATCCTTTAACACTAAGCGACTTTCTTTTGCCTGTTGGTAAATAGCTTTTACTTGCTGTCGCTGTTCAAAAGTGAGTTCTAAATACCTCATCATTTTTTTCAACTTATGCTGCATAAAACCTTCAGATTTTTGCATAGATTTAGTCGCATGCTTTTTATGTTTATGACCATGACCTTCATCATTATTCAAGGCAAAAGCGGAAGTGCTCGCTAATGACATCGTTAACACGGCACTGGCTAATAATACTGATAATTTATTTTTCATTGGGTAATCCTTATTGTTTATAGATACTATCAATTGAGTAAATGATTTGGCGGTTTAAGGAGCTAAGTGGGCTAATTCATTAACTTAAGTGATATAACTATAAACTCTGCAATGCAAAGAAACGCAAGCCAGTGTAAATTTTATGTAAAGGCTCGAACAAAGTAAGTTTTCTACTAAGAGTTAAGTTAATATCAACACTAGCCAAATAAGCCTTCTAAGTATGATGATGCAAAATTATGAGTAAACAGAAAATATTGATCATAGATGACGACAAAGAACTCACTGAATTATTAGCGGAGTATTTATCATATGAAGGCTTTGAGCTCGAGGCTTGTCATGATGGTGTTGCGGGTTTAGCACGTGCATTTGATGAGTCTTTTTCGTTAATATTACTCGATGTCATGATGCCAAAACTTAATGGCTTTGAAGTATTAAAAGCCTTGGGTGGTCAGCATAAAACGCCCATTTTGATGTTAACGGCTAAAGGCGATAACGACGATAGAGTTTTAGGGTTAGAGCTTGGCGCTGATGATTATTTAGCAAAACCTTTTCAGCATCGTGAATTACTCGCGCGTATTAACGCAATTTTACGACGAATAAAAATAGTAAAAACCAGAGAAGGTCAAATTAACAATCAACTGATCAATGCCGTGAGATTAGATCACGCAACACGCCAAGTTTTCTGTCATCAACAATTAGTAGAATTAACGGGGACTGAATTTCAAATACTCGATTTATTGATGAATAATGCTAGTCAAATCGTCAATAAAAATGAAATATCAGAACAAATTCTAAAGCGAAAACTTAGTGCTTTTGACCGCAGTATCGACATGCATATCAGTAACATACGCCGCAAGTTACTCGAATTTTCTCCAAGCGATAAATTAAAAACTATTCGTGGTGCTGGTTATATATTCCTTGCAGGAGAAAGCCTAGGGAATAATGAATAATGATCACTAAAATTAGACGTTCATTTTCATCTATTGGCTTCAAAATATTTTTATGGTTTTGGCTTTTCGCCTTAAGCTCGATTATTGCGACGCGATTCATCTCAGCACAATTAGCAGAAAACAGTATTATATTGCCTGCACATCCTAACGACCAAAAAAAATTAAACCGTCTCGCTAATCGAATTGAAAGCAAAAATATTACCGCCAGTGAACTTTTGCAATACCGGCCTAAAATATCTCATGATGCCATTATTATTAAAGATATTAAAAGTGGTGAATTTACCACCGATAATAATCCATTTTTAAATAATTTAGTGAGCTACCTAGAAATAAATAGTTTTCCTGCAATTACCAGTATTCAATTTCCAAGATCTCGTATTACCGGCCCTAAAAATATTACCTTAGACAACAAGCCTGTAGCACTATATTTAGTGGTTAAAGGTAAATCACGACACTTTAATTCTTTTATTATGCAACTTCCAAATTGGTTAAAGTTAGCCATTCCTATTGCTGTTAGTTCATTACTCGCCTGGTTGTTAGCAAGAACATTAAGTAAGCCAATATTAGCAATAAGACGAGCGGCTACTGATATAGGTAACGGACAGCTCGATGCACGTATCAAGAATGCAGATAAAAGAAAAGATGAACTGGGTTCACTTGCGACCAGTTTCAATACTATGGCGGATAAATTATCACTTAACCTCACTGCTAATCAGCGTTTATTAGCTGATGTTTCCCATGAATTACGCTCCCCAATGACTCGCCTACAACTTGCCGTAGGCTTAGCGCAACAATCAATTAATAAGCCTGAACTTCAAAAAAAACATCTGGCCCGCTGCGAGTTAGAAGTCACGCGTTTAAATGAAATGATCAGTGATGTACTCTCGCTTTCTCGACTCGAAAATACCTTTCAAAAAATAAATTTGCAAACAGTTCACCTCGATGAATTGTTAACGGATATCTGTCAAGACTGCCAGTATATTGCTGATGAAAAACATATTTTAATTACCATGAATAATTTTTTATCACTGGACCTACTCGCTGATCAAAATTTATTAAGCAGTGCATTCAGTAACGTCATCATTAACGCCATAAAATATAGCCCAAAGAATAGCGAAGTGATTATTTCAATGCATCGCCTGATTGACAAACAACAAAACAGTATAAGCATTATTATCAGTGATAACGGTACCGGTGTTCCTCAAAGCACCATAGAAAAGCTATTTCAGCCATTTTATCGTGTGGATGAAGCCCGAGATAGAAACAGTGGGGGGACAGGTTTAGGCTTAGCTATCGCACAACAAGCGGTATTGGCACACAACGGTAAGATAAGTGCTAAAAACAAAGACAGTGGTGGTTTATCGGTAAAAATCACCTTACCATTAACATAAATCACACATAATAAAAGAGTATAGTGTCAATCATCACCTTATCTGTACGCTTATTACAGGATTGAACAACATGACTTTAGCGCAAATCAGTACAGATGAATATTCCAAAGAAACCGCATTAACAACGTATTTATCCACCCAAATAAAGGCGTTTTGGCAACAAGGTGTTTTCTCATCTTTTAAAGGCATTGATGACATTAGAATAAATTATACTGCCTTCATTAACGCTCAATATCAAGAATGTCTTGTGTTGGTAACAGGCCGGTCAGAAAGTTACTTAAAATATCAAGAACTCGCCTTTGATTTACATCACCAAGGTTATAATCTCTTTATACTTGATCACCGTGGTCAAGGTTTATCAGAACGATTATTGAAAGATAAACACAAAGGATTTGTGAAAAGATTTGATGACTACGCTCATGACCTCAAACAATTCATCATGGAGGTTGTAACGCAATATTGCACGAATAATTCAACTAAAAGTGCCACGCCCCTCCCCCACTTATTAGCCCATTCAATGGGCGGTGCAATTGCTATTCGTATGATGCAATTATACCCAAACTCGATAAAGTCAGCTGTGCTATCGTCGCCAATGATTGCCGTTAACAATGGCAGTATCCCCAATTGGCTCGCTAAAGCTATTATTTACACCGCAGATAAGCTAAATTCATGGTTTAGTGATGAAGCTAATTACTTCATAGGACAAACAGGGTTTAGTAAAACACCTTTTACAGAAAATGAACTAAGTCATTCCACGATCCGCTACCAAGTTTTTGTTGATGTTTATCAACAACACAAACAGATTCAATTGGGAGGTGTAACCGCGCATTGGCTTAAAGAAGCGATTATTGCCAATAAGCATATATTTGCGGATATAGACAACCTCACTACCCCTATTATTGTGATGCAGTCAGGCAATGACACAATTGTTTCAAA
Source organism: Colwellia sp. MB02u-14 (assembly GCF_014076915.1). NCBI lineage: Bacteria > Pseudomonadati > Pseudomonadota > Gammaproteobacteria > Alteromonadales > Colwelliaceae > Colwellia > Colwellia sp. MB02u-14. The sequence continues at coordinate 223,558 of NZ_JACGUX010000001.1, read as the reverse complement.
TACCGCACAAAACGCTTTCTGCCTGCGATTACACCATAAAAATTCAGCGCTGAACCCTCACCGCAAACCTTTTATATTTAAAGGCGCTTTTCATGAACTTATGTTTGAAAAAGACGAGTACCGCACGCCGGCAATAAAAAAATCACTTGATTGGTTTAGAAAGCACTCAGCTTAATTTTTATGATTATTTTAGCGTTCAACAATTGAAGTAGGATCATGATGAATGAAGACTTCGCAAGGTGAAAACTTCGCTTCTATTTCTTTCTCTATAGCTTCACCGATACTGTGAGCTACAAGTAAAGATAACCTGTCATCAAGCTCTAAGTGAAATTGAATAAAGCGATGTGGCCCAGATTGTCGCGTTCTTAGGTCATGAACACCTAATGTTGAATCATGAGACAACACAATTGCGGTTATTTGAGTAAGTTCATCTTCACTCAATTCGTGATCCATCAAGTTATGAACACTTAGATAGATAATCTTTAAAGCGCCACTTAATAACAGCAAGCCCACAGCACAAGTGAATGCGCCATCAGCATACTGAGAATACCCACTGCTTAAAATTAAAGCGGCAAGTACACCAAGATTGAGCAATAAGTCAGATTGATAATGTAAAGCATCGGCACTGATTGCGACCGAGCGTGTTTTTTTAATCACGAAACGTTGCAACAAAACTAACAAAAGGGTCATCACTATAGCGATAATAGTAACGATAATGCCGATTTCTGTTTTAACAACCAGCTTCGGGTTAATAATGCGGTCAAAGCCATGAAAAACCAGTAATAGTGCAGAACCTGTAACAAAGGCCGCTTGTACCAACCCAGCCAAACTCTCAGCTTTACCGTGACCAAATTTGTGTTTTTCGTCGGCGGGTGCCAACGCATAATGAATGATGACAACATTCATGAGTGAAGCAAATAAATCGAGCATTGAATCTGTTGCTGAAGCCAACATAGAACTCGCATCAGTTGCCAGCCAAGCATAAAGTTTCAATACAACGAGTAATAAGGCCGTAGCTGTCGCTGCAAAAGCAGCAATTTTCACCCAGTAACCGTAGTCATCATTTTTTGCTAAAGCTTTACTCATATTATTTACTTTTCCAATGTCACTCGTGAGGATGTAAGTTGTACAATATATTAATTCGTTTGGTATAATAGCTTATCATCTTTGAATTCAAGTATTATTTATATGTTAGACGTTGTTTTATTTCAGCCACAAATTCCACCAAATACCGGTAATATTATCCGCCTCTGCGCGAATACTGGCTTTAGGCTGCACCTAATAGAACCCTTTGGCTTTGATCTAGACGATAAAAAACTACGCCGAGCGGGTTTAGATTACCATGAGTTTGCTGCAATTAAGCGCCATAAAAATTATGAAGCTTTTATTGAAAATGAACAACCCAGTCGCGTACTAGCAATCACAACCAAAGCGACAAACTACTATGGCGATGTATCCTTTGAACAAGGTGACTATTTACTTTTTGGTTCAGAGACAAGTGGTTTGCCAGAAGAAGTAAGACAACAAATACCGGATAAAAACAAAATTCGTATTCCAATGGTTAAAGATAGCCGTAGCATGAATTTATCGAACGCAACGGCTGTTATTATTTTTGAAGCATGGCGACAAATGGGATTTGAAGGCTCAGTTTAAGGAACAGTAAGTTAACTTAAAAAGAGCTCCATTTGCAGTGTGTTAAGTTATTCGACAGTACGATCTCGGGAGAGTAAATCAGCGGCCGCTAACCTTGCTGATTTTCCACAATAGAGTACTTGATACACTTGTTCAACAATAGGCATTTCTACGCCCATACGTTGCGCTAACATGTAAACTTCTTTGGTATTGCGGTAGCCTTCAACAACTTGACCAATATCAGCCATCGCTTTTTCAACATCAACACCACTACCTAACGCTAAGCCAAACCGACGATTACGTGATTGATTATCAGTACAAGTAAGCACTAAATCACCTAAACCGGCCATTCCCATAAAAGTACTGGGCTCTGCATTTAGTGCACAACCTAAACGGGTCATTTCAACTAAACCGCGGGTAATTAATGCCGTTCGAGCATTGGCGCCAAAGCCAATACCGTCGGCCATACCTGCACCAATAGCAATAACATTTTTAACTGCACCACCGAGTTGTACACCAATAAAATCTTTATTTGCGTACACCCTAAAAGTTTTTTCGCAATGGAGTAAGTCAGAAATTTCAGTGACAAAGTCATCGTCAGTCGACGATAACGAAATAGCGGTTGGTAACCCTGCAGCCATCTCTTTTGCAAACGTGGGACCCGATAATACCGCTAATGAAATATCATCACCCAAAATATCACGTGCAACATCTTGGAGTAATCGACCTGTTTTATGATCTAAGCCTTTAGTGGCCCAAGCTATTTTAGCCTTAGGTAATAAAAATGGCTTGATCTGACTAAGCATTTCGCCAAAAGCGTGGCTAGGTACAACAACCAGAATGTTTTCACTCGCTTTAACCGCTCTGGCAAGATCGTCTGTTGTTATGAGTGATGGTGGAAATTGGCAACCGGGTAAATATTTTTCATTCGAGTGAGTCGCTTGCATCTGGGCAATATGCTGAGGATCTCGTCCCCACAATACAGTTTTGTGACCATTTCTAGCAAGACAAATAGCAAGGGCAGAGCCATAAGACCCTGCCCCCAAAACTGTGATCTTTGCCGTTAATTCCGACATATCATCAATTCCATTTTATGGTGACTAGTAACCGATTTGCATAAAAGCAAAAGGGGACTAGTGAGTTTCAGCGCTCGCAGGTGCTTGCTCAGCATTTGCTTGAGCGGCACGTTGCTGAACGTATGAAGCAAATAATGCTTCAAAATTCACTGGCGCTAAATTAATTTGTGGAAATGAACCACGGCTGACTAAGTTGGCAACTGACTCGCGTGCATATGGAAATAAAGTCGTTGGACAGAAAGCACCAATAGTATGTGCAAGTTGCGCTTCAGGTAAATTACCTATAGAAAAAATACCGGCTTGCTGAACTTCAGCTAAAAAGGCAGTTTGTCCTTCAACGGTAGCAGTAACAGTCACAGAAAGTACAACTTCATAAGTATCTTCCGCTAATTTATTTGATTTAGTATCTAAATCTAATTGAATTTCAGGTTTCCAATCTTTTTGGAAGATAGCGGGAGAGTTAGGTGTTTCAAAAGAAATATCTTTTGTATAAATACGTTGAATAGCAAATTGTGGGGCTGCTTTATCAGTAGCCGCTTGTGCTACATCCGTGTTGTTGTTTTCATCAGACATGTTCTGTTTCCTATTGTAATTGCTATTATTTAATGATGACTTTTAATCTTTTGCTAAAAGTTCATCTAATTTATTCGCGGCATGTAATACGAAGAGTTCATCGCAACCACCGACATGCACATCACCAATAAAGATTTGTGGAACGGTAACACCGCCACTACGTTTAATCATCTCATTACGTAATTCTGTATTATTGTCGATCTTAATTTCATTAAAACTTATTTGCTTTTCATCGAATAAAGCTTTTGCTCGCACACAATAAAAACAAGTCACTTTAGTGTAAATATCAACAGTCATATCAAACCTTTATAAGTTATTAATCGTTATTTTTTAACGAGCGGTAAACCTGCATTTACCCAAGAATTCATACCACCTTTTAACAAGCTAACTTTAGTAAAGCCCGCTTTAAGTAATTGGTTAGCTACAGGTGTAGCTGTAATTCCTGCGGTACATACAACTATGATGGGTTTATCTTTATAGTTTTCAAGGGTAGCAAAATCATTATTTGTTACTTTCTCTTTAACTAAGTTTTTCGAATCGATAATACGACTCGCTTTAAATTCTTTTTCCGTACGAATATCGACAACAACACCTTCTTCACGATTTACTAAAAAAGTAAGCTCCTGCGTAGATATTTGCTTAATAGGTGACATTTGAATACGAATAGTCGTAATAATAATCAGCACGACAATCGCTGCCCAAGCTGCACTTAACACTGGATGATTACCAGCAAAAATAATTAATTGATCCATAAAAATAATAAATATTGGTTGAATAAAAAGTTGCCGATAGTATACAGAATTACCGAGCAAACCCAAAAAGAACTTTACGTGATGAGCGATTAAATCAATCAAAGTATAATTTTTGTTGGTACAACTGACGGATAACAAATAAAAGCACACAATTGCGTTGAATTATTTTGTCTAATAGCACACAAGCAATTCTTTATTTTGCTTGGTATACTGGCGAATAATTAGCTAATTTCACCTTTATGGAAACGACAATGCCAAATAAAAAACCTACCGTATTACTGATTTTAGATGGTTGGGGATACCGAGAGTCAACAGAGTCTAACGCTATTTTTCATGCAAAAACGCCGGTACTAGACGATTTAAATGCGCGATATCCACATATGTTAATTGGCACATCCGGCATGGCAGTAGGTTTACCTGACGGACAAATGGGTAACTCAGAAGTTGGTCACGTTAATTTAGGTGCTGGACGTATTGTTTACCAAGACTTCACTCGTATTACCAAATCGATAAAAGATAAAGAATTTAACAGCAACAAAGCACTCAATGATGCGGTTACGCATGCAATAGTGAATGATAAAGCGATACATGTATTTGGTTTATTATCGCCTGGCGGTGTTCATAGTCACGAAGATCATATTCTATCTATGCTGGAGCTTGCGAAAGAAAAAGGCGCAAGTAAAATCTATTTACACGCTTTTTTAGATGGCCGTGATACGCCGCCACGTAGTGCAGAAGCATCATTAATCAAAGCACAAGAAAAATTCAAGCAACTTGGCTGTGGGCAAATAGCCTCAGTTATTGGCCGTTATTATGCGATGGACCGTGACCAACGTTGGGATCGTGTCGAGTTAGCTTACAACTTAATGGTCAGTGGTGAAGCAAAACATCAATATTCAAGCGTAACTGACGCCTTAAAAGCGGCGTATGCTCGTGAGGAAAATGACGAATTTGTTGCGGCGTCTGCCATTTTAGATAATAACGGCAACGCAATTGAAATTGGTGATGGTGACTCATTAATTTTTATGAATTTTAGAGCCGACCGTGCTCGTCAATTTACCCGCTGCTTCACTGAACAAGACTTTTCTGGCTTTAAGCGTAAGAAATCTCCTGCTATTGCCGACTTTGTCATGCTCACCGAATATGCCGACGACATAAAAGCCAATATCGCTTTCCCTAAAGTGGCACTTGAGAACGTACTGGGTGAATGGCTAGAGAAACATAACAAAACGCAATTACGTATTTCAGAAACCGAAAAATATGCACACGTTACATTCTTTTTCAGTGGCGGTAGAGAAAGTGAGTTTGTTGGCGAACAGCGCATATTAGTGCCTTCCCCACAAGTTGCTACCTACGATTTACAACCAGAAATGAATTCAGCTTTATTAACAGATAAATTAGTAGCGGCGATTGAAAGCGGCGACCATGACTTTATCGTGTGTAATTATCCCAATGGGGATATGGTCGGTCATACAGGAAAATTTGATGCTGCCGTAGCGGCTTGTGAAGCAGTGGATGCAAGCGTAGGTCGTGTTGTTGCTGCTCTAGAGACTGTGGGTGGAGAGTGCTTAATTACCGCCGATCACGGCAATGCTGAACAAATGCTTGATAACAATTCAGGCCAAGCACACACCGCACACACCTGTGAACCTGTGCCATTAATTTATATTGGCCGAGCGGCCCAACCTGCAGAAAAAGGTGCATTAAGTGATATTGCACCCACTATATTGCAATTGATGGGCATAGAACAACCTGAGCAAATGACTGGCCATTCCTTGATGAAGTTTGTTTAGGATTATTAACATGAAAATCTTCGTGAAAAAAATACTTTTATTTGCATCAATAGTTAGCCTTAGCGGCATGTTGATGTCGGAGAGTCTTGCCCAACAATCATCAGATAACGAGAACAACCAGCAAAAAACTAATCAAGCACTGTCTAAAGTTCAACAACAAATATCCGATCAACAAAAATCTATTAAACAAACGAGCAATAAACGCTCTTCATTAGAAAAGCAATTACGCAATGACGACATTTCTATCGCTAAAATTGTAAAAGCGATGATCAAAACCAATACTAATTTTGAAGATACACAGCTAACATTAAAAAATCTTACACAAGAAAAAGTATCGCTCACTCATAAAAAGCAACAGCAAGAAAAAGTGCTCGCACAGCAGTTAAGAGCGGCTTATACATCGGGGAATCACGACTACCTTAAGTTATTACTCAATCAAAAGAGTCCAGCTAGCGTTGAGCGAACTGTTACTTATTATAAATATTTAAACGATGCCCGGATTAAAGAAATCGACCAATTTCAAATCGTATTAAGTGATTTACTCGCTGTAACGACACAACACCAAGAACAAGCTAAAAGATTAAATCTTCTAAAACAACAACAAACTGAACAAAAAGTCGTTTTTCAAGGGAGTAAACAAGAGCGAAAAAACACCCTTCGCGCAATAAATAAAGAACTCCTTAACAGTAAACAACTGTTAGCCAAGCTAGTGGCTGAAGAAGAAAATTTAGTGGTTGCATTGCAACGTATCGCAACATTATCGCAGCAAAGTGCCGAACTGGTTGGCCTTAAAAAGTTAAAAAGAAAACTTTCATGGCCGATCAAAGGTAAAATTAGTCACCGTTTTGGCTCTCGTAAACAGGGCTATTTAAAGTGGAAAGGCATTCTATTAGCCGCTCCTGTTGGCAAGCAAGTTAAAGCCATTCATAACGGCACCGTATTATTTTCTGATTGGTTAAAAGGTTATGGTTTAGTCACCGTATTAGACCACGGCGCAGGCTACATGAGCTTATATGGCCATAACCAAGCGTTGTTAAAATCAGTAGGTGACCGCGTTGAAACAGGTGAACCGATAGCACTTGTTGGGCAAAGTGGTGGGCAAAGTCAATCAGGCTTATATTTTGAAATTCGCAGAGATGGTCAAGCGGTCAATCCTAAAGCTTGGTTTAAGTAAGCGAAAACAAATGATCACTTCTGCTCGATTTTAACTTTTTCTCCTGATAATCTGAGCCAATATCAATTCCTTTTTAAAATTAAGAGTTCTTTTGCGTTTATTTCTCCTATTACTTATTTTATTCACATTGTTGAGCATCGCTCCGTTAACTGTCGCTAAAAACGCTCAAGTTGCGATTATTATTGATGATATTGGTTACCGAAAAAGTGATGCTGCCGCGCTAACGTTACCAGGAGCAATAACCTTTGCTATTCTTCCTCATACCCCGTTTGGCAAAATCTTAGCTGCACAAGCATATAACAAGAACAACGAAATTATTTTACACATTCCAATGGAAGCAGAAAATGGTAAAGCATTAGGTCCTGGCGCATTAACGGTACATATGGATGAAAAATCTATTCGCCGTGAGCTTACACGAGCATTTGCTGAGATCCCCTTTGCTATCGGCATTAATAACCATATGGGTAGCAAACTTACTAAACTTTATAGTCCTATGATGTGGACGATGCGCTTTTTAAAAGAACGAGATTTAATTTTTGTCGACAGCGTAACAACGAACAGAACGAAAGCCGAGCGTATTGCGCTTCAAATAGGCGTACCGACGACACATCGACAAATATTTTTAGATAACGAATTAAGCAGTGACTATATTGATCAACAATTCATGCAACTTATTGACCATGCTCAACGATATCAGTCGGTTGTCGCTATTGCTCATCCTCATCCTGAAACCATCCTTGCACTCAATCGTTTACTTCCCTTGCTAACAGAGCTCGATATTGACCTCGTTTCAATTTCAACATTAATTGGCAAGCCCGAAAATAGTCACGCACCTGCAATAATAAGTGAAGATTGACAGAAAGCTAAAGTTAATTAGCTTTAAGGTAATCAATTTTATGTTCTTGTAATAAAGCTAATAAATATTTAACGGGAATAGCGTAAGTAATACCGCTGGGCTTACTAATAACAGCCTCTTTCGATTCCTGTACAAAAACCTTATTAATAATACCAATAACATCCCCAGTGTTTACATCATACAGAGCACTGCCACTATTTCCTGGGTATGCTGTCGCATCAAGTTGATAAACCAAATACGGGTTTCTCAGCATTTTCAGCATCTTAATACTAATTTGTTGTGCGTTATCAACGGGTATAATGGTTGGTGTAATACTGGCAATAATGCCACGATGAGAGACAGGGTATAACCCTAATACCGCGCCAATAGGAAACCCCGTAAAAGCGACGTAGCTGCCTTCACGGCGAAACCCTTTATCTGCGAGTTGCATCGCGGGCAGTGGCGCACCATGAATTTTCAAGATAGCGATATCATGAAGCTGAGAACTTGCGACAATATCAGCTGTACGTACTTTAGCACTCTTCCCTGAGCCCGTAAAAATCGCCATTTGTTGTAAAATACTTTCATCAAGGTCTTCTGGCAGAACATGATGATTGGTTACGACATATTGTCCATTACCAATAACAAAACCACTACCGTTCAAGCTGTTTTTCTGCCGACCAGATGGAGTGTGAACACCTATACCCACGACGGCGGGCTTTATTTTTTCAACAGTATCGGCCAAATCAGCTATAACTAAGTTGGCATATAAAATTAAGTAAGTACTCAAAACTATTTTGATATAACGCATTGCAACACTCTGTTCATTATTAAATTACCTGCCAAGAAGTTTACTGCGTTTTCCTCGCAAAAACAGTTATCTTTGCTCATAATTAAAATAATTAGAACAATATGTTATATCCCTGCGTATCTTAATCACTTATTAAAGGTCGTTTAAAAGTATGACAAAAAAAACAGTCGTTCCTATCTTTGCAGGAGGCGGTACACGCTTACCCGCACACGTTGGAATTTTACATGCGTTACAAGCGTTTGATATCGACTTTAATCACTTAGTGGGGGTTTCAGGAGGCAGTATTGTCAGTAGTTTATTTGCTGCTGGTCTAAGCCCTTCTGAAATTAAGGATATAGCGTTAAATACGGACTATAACCAGTTTAGAGAGTTTTCATTATTGAAATTAATTCGTAATGGCGGCTTAAGCTCGGGCGACCGCTTTGAGCAATGGATGGATAAATTACTAGATGGAAAAACATTTGCCGAACTTGATTACAATTTACATATTGTTGCCACTGATGTAGCTAAAGGTACACCTGTTATTTTTAACAAAGAACTAACGCCAGATGTAAAAGTATCACTCGCGGTAAGATTCTCTATGTCCATTCCATTAATATTTAGTTTCAAAACTTTTGGCGAACATGTCATGGTTGACGGTAGTATTTTGTCTGAAGATGCGCTTCATCGTGATTGGGCAAAAGACGGGACACCAGTATTATGTTTTCGCCTTAAGGGTGAGCATGAAAATAACGAAGTTAATATCAAAGGTTTTTTCCCCATTTATAAATACGTAACTCTCCTTATTCGTACTTTTATGACCACTCTTTCACGTGAATATATTAATGATGCTTTCTGGCACAATACCGTTGTGGTGAACATTGGCAACTATTCTGCCGTTGACTTTTCCATGACAACAGACCAAAAAAAAGCCTTGTTTGATATTGGTTTAAAAACCGCAGAAGAAGTATTACCGATAAAACTTGGACCGAAATAAAAATTTTTCACTTATTACTAATAATTATCTAATATTAGGTTATTATTAATAGTAATATCTATGGTGATGCGACAACTATTGTCACTAAATGTGATGATGACAATTGGATAAGTAGATGAGTCTTAGTAAAATAATATTAAATTCTCCTATAATAGGTGATGTAGCAAAAAAAGTTGCTTCATTGAAGGTGAACCATGATGCGGGAAACATTGCTGAGCATTTTACAAAATTTCTCAAACCTCAATATGCCTCTACAGAAGATCTAAAAAAAGAAGTCTTTAAAATTCGTCATAATGTTTACTGCGAAGAATTAGCTTTTGAACACCAAAAAGATGACGGTATGGAAATGGACGAGTTTGACTCTCATTCTCTTTTTGCCCTTATTCAACATAAACCCACAAAAAACTACACTAGCTGTGTCAGGATCGTCTGCTCAAATTCTGAAGTTCAATTGCTTCCTATAGAAAAATTTTGTTATGACGCTATTCAAGATGATAGATACAAACCAGAAAATTTCAAACGTTCCGAAATTGGCGAGTTTTCACGCTTAGCCGTAAAATCTGATTTTAGACGTCGTAAGTCAGATCGCTTTAAAGGTTCAGCAATTGGTGCGATTCATGAAAGTACTTATTCAGAATCTGAATTACGTTGTTTTCCTTTTATCGCTATCGGTTTATATATGGTTGCAGGAACATTAGCTATTGATAAAGGGATTAAACACGCTTTTGTTATGATGGAGCCACGTTTGGCTCGCAGTATGAAATTCGTTGGAATTAAGTTTATTCAAATTGGTGAACCGATTGAATATCACGGCTTACGCGCTCCCTATTATATTAATGCTGAAATATTTTTAGAAAACCTAACAAGTGGCTTTAAGAGCTTATATAAAGAAATACAAAAAGATATCCGTAGTCAGTTTTAATTAACTATGTCGAATATTCACTGTTCATAATAACATCATAGAAAATGCTGATAAAAGTAGCGAAAATAAAATGTACTTCTTCTCTTTTCGCTACGAATAAAACAAACCTTCAACTATTCAGACAATTTCCTTTTTTTCTCTATTTGCTCCGCTGATACAACCGTTATTACGCTCAATATTCGTTGGGCTTCCACTCTATAATTATTTGCTAATAACGTTTCTACATAGTTTAAAGCAATATCAGTATCTTTCCCTTTAGACAAATCATAAGCTTCTTTTGCTTTTGCTAATGCTTCTACTTTATTATCTAACGTTAATAAGACCTGAGCATAAGTATCAACAATATTCGGTATTGTCGAATTAAGAGCATAGGCTTGTTTCGAATATTTCAGGGCTTGTGAATGTTGTTTGTTTTCCATATAAAGCCATGATAAATTATTTAAGGCCACAATATTTTTCGGGCTAGCTTTAATAAGTCTTTCATATTCAATAATAGCTTTATCTTTATGTTCAGCTAAATACATATTTGCTAAACTCAGGCTAACGCGAGGATCAATGCTATTTTCTATACTTTCCTTATCAGAAAACTGCTCTAACAACTCAATAGCTTGCGATTTTTGATTATTTCCTTCCAAAGCAAAAGCTAAAAACGTCGCATTATTACTAGTAGGTCTGGCCTTATACTGCTGCTGAAGTTTAGGTATTGCACCAATAAAATTTCTTTCCAGTAAAAAAATCCTACCTTCTATTCCTGCTTTTAAATCGTCATTAACATCAAATTTGTCTAATGATTTAAACAAATCTTTCGCATCTGCTATTCCACCACTATCTAATAAAACCTGCATTTTCACCAAATTAATCATTAGATTGTTAGGATGCTTTTTAGAGGCTTCATCTAAAACACTCAATGCTCTGTCAGGAAATTTTTTGCTCGTCCAATAATTTGCTAATAAAAAGGCAGGTTCAATATGATAAGGATTATTCTTGAACCACTTATCTAAAATTGAATAGACATCTTTAGCATCTGGCTGTTTAGCATTAGCCATAAGTACTAACTGCCAATAACGTTTTGGCGTTCTTCCACTCAATTGATAACCGTTCAATATCGTACTAGCTTGCCTAAATTGATCTAACTGTATAAAAGCTTCGGCTAATAGAATTCCATGTTTAACATTATCGGCATTACTTTTTTGAACCTGAGCAATCACCTCTAAGCCTTCTTCATTTTTGTGAAACTCAAAGTATAGGCGAAGTACTTCAATATTATTCGGATGTGCTTTAAGTGCCTGCTCTGTCAATAACGTAGCTTGTTTGGTATCTTTTTGATAAGCAGCCAACTTTACAATTTCAGTTAATGCGTACACATTATTAGGCTCTAATGCTAGGCTTTTCTCTAATGCAGCCTTTCCTTCCTCAAATTTATTATTTTTGAATAAGATTCTCGCTTGTAGATTATGTCCCCCTGCTTTATTTGGGTATAACTCCAACCACTTGTCTGCAATTTTAGTAGCTCTAGCCAAGTTTCCAGACTGAATTGAAGCAAAGGCCAGTGCAAGCTCTGCTGAAATCAATTCAGGGTCTTGCTGTAAAGCTAATTCTAATTTTTCAATGCCAGAAGGATCATTCATCATCAGTTTTAACATACCGGCTCTTGCAACTTCTTCAGCCGTCATATCCTCTGCACTAGCGGCATAACTAGCCATTTCTTGTGCTTTTTCGTAAGCGCCTACTTCTAATAACCCATAACTTAATGTAGATAAAAACTGTGCGTTTTCTTTATTCTTTGAGTCGTAACCATTTAGTGTTTCGCTAATATCATCAATCAAACCTAACTGTAATTGACTTAACGCAAGCATTCTTTTGACCGGGTGTTCTGCGGGTAAATATGAAATCAAATCTTTCAGATGACGATGGCTTTGCTCAAAGTTTTGCAGATAAAAAGCGCTTGCCCCGGCAACTAATTTCAAACTAAAAGAATTAAACCCTGAACTTAATGATTGATTAGCAAGAACGTTTGCCGTTTTGTAGTCTTTATTTTCAAAGCGTGCCATCGCCTTAATATATTGTAAAAAAGGTTGAGTCGGAATTCTTGCTAAAATAACATCAGCAATGGCCTCAGCCTCATCATACTGGCCATTTTTGATTAACGAATCAGCGATGAAAAATTGCACTTTACCTGAATTAGGTTGTAATACTTGATATTGCTTAAAGCTATCAACAGCCAAAGCATAGTTTTTTTCAACCGTCGCAATCTGACCTTGTAACATAAGTGCATCAGCATTATTTGGCATCGCGTTTAAAATTTGCTTCACAAGTGAACTTGCTTGCTCAATATTTTGTGTTGAAAAGGCTAAATAGGCATTCGCTAACAGGCTGTAGCCATCTGATCCAAATAGAGAAAGTGCCTCATCAACTATTGCCTGGGCAAGATCATGTTTTCCAGATCTCAATGATGCTAAAGTTTTATAGGCGAGGTATTGAGTATTTGGTATTGATAAAGACTTTTCGTGTATTTCAAGCGCTAAAACATCATCATCAGATTCTGTCAATATATAGGCACGAGCTAATAAAGGTAGCACTTTATCAAGGTCATATTTTAATGTATTAGCACGCTCTAACTCTTTTACTGCATTTTCAGCATCTCCTGCGCCCAGATATAACTGGCCTAATAAGAATCTAGCATATGCATTTTTACCATCAACTTTAAGGGCATTTTTTAATGAAATAATTGCGGTGTTGTTTTCCTTTGCTAAAATTGAACTCTCTGCTTTAGCGATATATGTTTGTGCCGACTCAGTGTCAGAACATGCAGATAAAACCATAACAACACTTATACATATTATCGACTTTAAAAATTTCATTAAACTTCCTGTATGTTTTTGCTAGATTAAATACTACATATGATAATAAAGCATTAAATCATCTTTTTATATGAAATATAAATCATTACAACATATACAAAGTATAATAAGGTTAGATATTTGTAATATGACTTACTGGATACAATTTAATTTCTTCGGCTATTCACATAATTACAAATTTTAAAGGTATATAGAATGTTTAACTATGAAAAAGCTTTTTCTAGAAACATTGGTTGGGTTACTGAAGATGAGCAACAAATTCTTCGCGGGAAAAACGTAGCTATAGCTGGCGCTGGTGGCGTAGGCGGAGTACATCTTCTGACGTTAGCCAGACTGGGTGTTGGAAATTTTCACATTTCTGATTTCGATGATTTTGAAGTACATAATTTTAATCGTCAATCGGGCGCTTTCATGTCAACTTTAGGAGAACAAAAAGTTAATGTGATGGAACGAATGACCCTCGACATCAACCCTGAAGCACAGATAAAGTCTTTTCCGGAAGGTATTTTTGATCATAATGTAGATAAATTTTTAGAAGGTATTGATTTATATGTTGATGCATTAGATTTTTTTGCCTTAGAAGCTCGAAAAACAGTGTTTAAAAAATGTTATCAAAAAAACATCCCCGTAATTACAGCTGCGCCTCTTGGAATGGGAGCTGCTTTCTTATGCTTTCTGCCTGGAAAAATGACTTATGAAGAATATTTTCGTTTTGAAGACAAACAAACTGAAGACGATCAACTCATTCAATTTTTAATCGGTTTATCTCCCGCCATGTTACAGCGCTCATACCTAGTAGATGAAAGCCGAGTAAGCTTTAAAGAAAAACGCGGCCCTTCTACCCCTATGGCAGTTAACCTTTGCGCGGGTATTGCTGAAACTTATGCACTTAAAATATTACTGAATCGTGGTGAAATAATCGCTGCACCCCATGGTCTTCATTTCGATGCTTATCGCAATAAATTCAAAAAAACGTGGCGACCATTTGGTAATGCAGGCTTAATGCCAAGGATAATGTTCCACATGGCCAAAAAAATTGTAGAAAAATAATTTTGTTTCTATTCTGACTAGATAAAACAATTAAATATTGTCAAAATCAATTACTATTAATTGAATAACGATAAGTAAATTAGGTATCGTTTCAAAATACAACTAAACATTAGGCGTAGTTAATAATGCCTAATTTAACGTTTAAAAATAAGATTAAAGGGAAATAATGAAAGTCACTGTTTTTGGTATTGGTTATGTTGGCTTAGTCCAAGCAGCCGTTTTAGCGTCCGTAGGGCATGATGTAGTTTGTGTTGATATTGACCAAACTAAAGTTGATAACCTTAAAAAAGGTTTAATTCCAATTTATGAACCAGGTTTAACACCGCTAGTTCAAGAAACTCATAAAAATGGACAGCTAAATTTTACCACAGATGCTCAAGCTGGCGTATTACACGGACAAATACAATTCATTGCTGTTGGTACTCCACCTGATGAAGATGGCTCTGCTGATTTAAAATATGTACTGAAAGTGGCTGAAACCATAGCAACTTACATGACAGAACCAAAAATTGTTATTAATAAATCAACCGTTCCAGTTGGAACTGCAGACAAAGTAGCAACTAGAATCACCTCGGTGCTTGCTGAACGTAAAGTTGCTCTTGAATTTGATGTTGTTTCTAATCCTGAATTCCTAAAAGAAGGCGCAGCTGTAAATGACTGCATGAAGCCTGACCGTATCGTAGTAGGTACTGATAGCGAAACAGCAAAAACCTCAATGCGAGAACTATACGCACCGTTTAACCGTAATCATGACCGCATGATATTTATGGACGTACGCTCTGCAGAATTAACTAAGTATGCTGCAAACTGTATGTTAGCCACTAAAATTTCATTTATGAACGAAATGTCAAACTTAGCCGAATTATTAGGGGCTGATATTGAAGCTGTACGCCACGGTATTGGCTCAGATTCTCGCATTGGCTACCAATTTATTTACCCTGGTTGTGGCTACGGTGGCTCATGTTTCCCAAAAGATGTACAAGCATTAGTACGTACTGCTCACGGTATTGAATATAAGCCAGCTTTATTGGAAGCCGTTGAAAGCGTTAACTATGCACAAAAACAGAAATTATTTAACAACCTAAATACATATTTCAATGGTAACTTAGCCGGTAAAACTGTTGCTGTTTGGGGTTTATCGTTTAAGCCTCAAACCGATGATATGCGCGAAGCATCAGCAATGGTGTTAATGGAATCATTGTGGAAGGCAGGCGCTAAAGTGCAAGCCTATGATCCCGAAGCCATGGAAGAGTGCCAACGTATTTATGGTGTTCGCGATGATTTATCTTTGGTTGGCACTAAAGAATCAGCATTAAATGGTGCCGATGCTTTAGTAATTTGTACCGAATGGAGTCAATTTAGAGCGCCCGATTTTGATTTAATTGAAAAATCATTATCACACAAAGTGATTATTGATGGTCGTAACTTATATGACCCAGTTTTGTTAAAGGAACGTGGCTTTGCTTATTATGGCATTGGCCGTGGTGAAAGCATTAATAAAAATGTAGGTTAAACGTAGTCTGGCTGAAACAATATTACGCCCTATAATACATATAAAGTTTAGGAAAAAATTTGAAATTTTTAGTAACAGGTGCTGCTGGTTTTATCGGCTTTCATGTTGTTCAACGTTTAGTTGAACAAGGCCATGATGTTATCGGTATTGATAACCTTAATGATTATTACGATGTAAATTTAAAGTTGGCTCGGCTAGACGTATTAGCCAAATTACCTTTATTTAAATTTATCAAACTAGATCTTGCAGACAGAAGCGGTATAAGTGATTTGTTTGTTCGTGAAAAATTTGATCGTGTTATACACCTTGCAGCACAAGCTGGCGTTCGATACTCAATAGATAATCCTATGGCGTATGCCGACTCTAACTTAATTGGCCATTTAGCGATATTAGAAGGATGTCGTCATAATGATGTTAAGCATCTTGTGTATGCTTCATCAAGTTCAGTTTATGGATTAAACAGTAAGATACCTTTTGCAACTTCAGATAGTGTAGATCACCCGATTTCTTTGTATGCAGCAACGAAAAAGTCAAACGAATTAATGTCTCATACCTACTCACATTTGTACGCCATTCCCACTACTGGCCTGAGGTTCTTCACAGTTTATGGCCCTTGGGGGCGCCCAGACATGGCATTATTTAAGTTTACCAAAGCTATAATAAATGGTGAGCCAATTGATGTTTATAATCAAGGTGATATGCGTAGAGACTTTACATATATCGACGATATTGTTGAAGGAATTATTCGTATTCAAGATATTATTCCACAGATAAATAATGACTGGAAAATCGAAACGGCCTCTGCAGCCAATAGCTCAGCCCCTTATAAAATATTTAATATTGGGAATGGCAATCCAGTTAAATTACTCGACTTTATCCAATCGTTAGAAAAATCTATTGGTACAACAGCCCACAAAAATCTTATGCCGATGCAACCAGGTGATGTTTACCAAACCTATGCAGACGTTGAAGATTTATTTACAGCTACAGGGTACAAACCATCGATGAGTGTTGAACAAGGCGTGGATAATTTTGTTCAATGGTATCGAAAATTTTATTCATAGTTTGAACTTAACTAACCTGAAATATTCGGAGTAACACTTCATAATTAGCTATCACCAAACTTCACTAGGTGATGGCTACTATATTTACAAACTCTTTCGATAAGTAATATAGCCCGTTTAAAACACTTATATGAATACTTAAAACATTTACACTTAGAAGTGAATTAGATAATTTTTTTGAGTTTTAGATCCTACGTACTACTATTATGTCATCTAATATACATGAACTTCTTCGTTGTATTTATTTGCTAAATAAAATTCCAGCAAAGTTTAAAACGATATTCACTCCCTTAGACAAATCATAAGCAGCTTTAGCTTTTATCATGCTTCACCTTTCTTTCCTGACTTTAGCAAAGCTTGAGCATAAGTATCAGCTAAATTGGATATTTTAACATTTACAGCATATTCCTTTTTGGAATACTCTAAAATCTGAACAATTTAGTTTTATTCCACATAAAGCCAAGAGGAGTTATTTAATATCACATAATGTTAGGCTACATTAAAATAAGTCTTACATATGGCTAAAAAGATACTATGCAAGCACGATTATATGCCTCACCTTTTGAGTTTACTTATAAGGTGAGGCGGTCAAGAAAGCTAGCTGAGATTATGTCCGTTTTTTTTACACATGAGGTTTAAATAAAACACAATAAAAACATAAAACACTGTAAATAATAAAAAAACAAAATGTGGCACACCTAGTGCATACTATCTGGTAGGAGCTAAAAAATAGCATTTTACAAAATAAAGGAAAGTAAAAATGAACTTAATGAAAAAATTAACAATAGGTCTTTTAGTAACGTCTTTATCAGTTGGCGCTAACGCTGCATTCATAACTGTTGAAGGTACTGGTGGTTTCACTTCATCTACAAATACTAATGGAGACCCTGTCTCACAAACCGATATTGGTCTTAGTTCAAAAATCTCTTGGGGTACTAATGTTGACAATAACCCAAGCTATTTAGAATTAGTTGATGAAGCACCAACAGATATAAATGACTTAGGTACAAACTACTTACTTTCAACCTTAACTCATGGTAATTATCCAATTGGCGGCAGAACATTAGTCAATGCAATTATTGGTGGTATATTGAACGTAACATCAGATGACAGTCTCTGGACACCATTTCCAGGCAATGTAATCAATACAGAATTTAATATCGATTTTAAAGAAACAGGAAACGGTGATTGTGACGCTGGTAGTAAAGATAATGGCGAAAAATTCCAAGGGGATTTAGTTCAACATGATCATGGTTCAGTATGTGATGACCGTTTCGATTATACTGTAAATGGTGCTTCATTCCCGGTAACAGTTCCTGTTGTAATTGCAGGTTGGGCTTATGAAATCACTATATTCGCTTCTACAGACAACCAAGGTGCTTCACCTCTAGCGTATAATCGTTTTTGGACTGAGGAAAATAAAACAACATCTATTTATACTTTTTTAAGATTAGATAGAACTGTAGCTGTACCTGAGCCAACTTCACTTGCCATTTTAGGTCTAGGTCTTTTAGGTTTAGCTTCATCTAGAAAACGTAGATCATAAATCTGTAGTAAACGATTATTCATCTTCATATAAAAGTCAATTGAACTATCAATTGACTTTTTTTTTACATGTTGTTTAATAGGAACTCTGCAATATATTCATTAAGAGTTAGAGTTTAAAGGGATTATGATGAAAGGGTATTTAGTAAAAATTAGGCTTTGTATATTATTAATGTTAGTTTCAGGATGTTCAGAAGTATCCTTAAGTGATAAACTAATGCAGGCAGAGAGTATGTATGAAGAACAAAAATACTCAGAAGTTATTATTCAAACCAAAAACATTATTCGTGATCAACCTCAGAATGCCCAAGCCCGTATATTAATTGCAAACAGCTATTATCAATTAGGCCTTTTTATTAACGCCGAAAAAGAATACTTAAAAGTATTAAAATTAGTTAATAATCCAACTAATATTGCAAAAAATTATTTATTAACACTTTATGCATTAGATGATCACATTGGCATAATCACCTATTGGGAAAAAGAAGAAGCAAGCTTATCAATCTTTGAAAAAGCCAAGATTTCATATATAGCCTCGTTAAGTTATTTAAACCAAGCTCAAGCACAGAATAGTTTTGACCTAGCAAGTTTATCTAAAAAATGGGCTTTAGAACTCAATGAACCAGAACTCATTGCTGTTAATACTGCTATTGCAGATACCTATAAACAGCCGGCGAATATCGAATATACCACCAAGAGTTTAGATAAGGTGTGTTCCGATTACCCAGCACAATGGTTGATTTGTCAGTTGCTAGCTAATGCATTATTCTCAGAAAAAAAATATGATGAAGCCGCTTTAGTATATCAAAATATGCTAGAAAATAAACCTAACTATAATATAATAGCTCTGAAATTAGCCGACAGTTATGTTAGAGCAAATAATACTGAAAAGGCGACATTATTCATTACAGCGTTGTTAGAAAAATATCCAAATCAACCCTATATAAACCTTCTATCTGCATCACTTGACTTAGTAAATAAAGACTATAAAAAAGCGCTGAATCACATAAATATTACTTTAAACCAGGGTATGCTCACTCCTCAAGCTAAATTAACGGCAAGTTTAGTCCATTATCATTTAGGAAATGACGAACAAGCCTTATCTCACCTTAGCGCTTTAAAAGTTAACTTTCCAAACAATCCGTTAATTACAAAATTATATATTGCTATTCAACTGCGCCTTGGTGATGGCAGTTCAATTGCTAACGCTTACGATAAAACGTCTTCGTCAAAAGACAACTCTGAAATGTTTGCTTTAGCTAGTTTGGAATTATTAAAAAGTGGTGAAAAAATAGAATCTTCTCAATTACTCCGAAAAATTGACATAAGCCTCATTGAAAATCAAAAAATATTAAATGGTATCAGCTTAGCAAAGCTTTCATCTGGTGATGAAAGTGGAATTACAGATTTAGAAAAATCACTAAAACGTCTTATTAATACTAATGCACCAGTAATAGAAATATCAAAAGTAAAAATGTTATTAATATCTTCATTAATATCGGCAAATGATTCAGTAAAAGCCAAAAAGTATATTAATTCGTGGATAGTTGAAGCCCCTGAAAATATAGAAAATAAATTATTGCTTGTAGGATTAGAAATGCGAAAGCAATCACCTGATCAAAATGCTATTGTTAAACAATACAATTCAATATTGTTAATTGATGATAATAATGTTCCCGCAAATCTTTATATTGGCAATATACTAATTGCTCAAGATAAACACAAAGAAGCAGCTACATATATTGACAAAGCCATTGATAAAGACAAACACACTATACAAGTTATAAAAGGGTATTTAAAAGTACAAGAAAGCCTTGTTGGCAAAGAAAAAGCTTTAGAGAATTTAATAAATAAATATAAAAATTACCCTAATGATTTCCAAGAAAGGTTTACTTTAGCTCAAATATATTTATTAACAGGTCAAGCCGCTAAAACAATCGACTTATTAAAATCAATAAAATTCCCACCACAATATAACACTAAAAAAATCAATCTAGCGCTTGCTGAATCTTATAACAAAATTGAACAATACGATGAAGCCATCACAATATATAAAAGCTTGATATCAGAAGATGATCAAAATAATAAAATAATTGAAAAATTAGCAATGGCTTATGAAAAACTTAATAATTTAGACAAAGCAACGCAAACTTTTGAAGAGCTACATTCAAAATATCCCGATAACACTCAAATCGGATTAGTTCTTGCTAATTTTTATATTTTTAACAATAAGCCAGACCAAGCAATTGGCTACATTGAGAGCCTATCTAATGAACAACAAAAACAACCAACTGTAGCAGGCTTAAAAGGTAAGGCATTATTCTTTTCTAAACGGTACTCAGAAGCGTTAACGCTGCTAACTGAAAGCTATCAACAAACAAATAATCAAAAGTTAATTCCATTTATTTTTGATTCAAATATTAGACTTAACAAGCCCGAAAAAGCAGCAGAAATAATGGATAATTATTTAGAACTCAACCCCACAGAAGTAACAACTCGTCTTTATTATGCTAACGAGCTGTATAAAAGCAATAAACAAAAAGCAATTCTGCAATACAAAAAAGTCATCGTTAACGATGAATCAAGCATTGTTGCTCTTAATAATTTGGCATGGATACTATATGAATCAGGAAGATTTATTGAAGCTAAGAAGTATATAGATAAAGCTGTATTTTTATCACCTGATAACACCGATATTAAAGATACTTTAGCAGTAATCAAAGCAGCTATTAGTAAGTAAGTAATTATTAGGTTAATATTAATAAAATCGTAGGAAGGTTATAAGTAAAGTGCAAATTGAAAACAAACAAAGATCTCTAACAATTGATGTAGAAGAATACTTTCAAGTAGAAGCTTTCGCAAACGATATTGATATTTCAGAATGGGATAATTATCCAAGTAGAATTGATTTCCAAATAAGTTTATTACTTGACTTACTTGAAGAAAAAAAAGCCAAGGCAACTTTTTTTATTCTAGGGATAATTGCGATAAAGCATCCAAAACTTGTTCAAAAAATTGCAGACTATGGTCATGAGATTGCAAGCCATGGATTTAACCATCAACATATTACAAAACAAAACCAAAAAGAATTTAGTTCCGATATAAACCAAGCAAAAGACTTATTAGAACACCTTACTTCCAACAAAGTTATAGGGTACCGCGCGCCATGCTTTTCTATTACACCGGAAAATAGCTGGGCGCATGAAGAAATCCAAAAAGCAGGTTATCAGTATAGTTCTAGCACATATCCTATATCACATGATCTGTATGGTGTACCTAGAGCCCCTAGAACACCATATTATCTATCAAATGGTTTACTTGAAATTCCTATTTCAACGGTGAAATTTAGAGACAAAATACTACCTGCCGGTGGAGGTGGATATTTTCGCCTTTTACCCTTTTTTATATTTGAAAAAATGCTTAAGTCATCTGAAAAGCAGCTAAATTTTGTAAACTTTTATACACACCCGTGGGAATATGATCCCCAGCAACCGAGAATAAAAAGTACATTAAAATCTAATTTTAGGCATCGTATAAACCAACATAGTGCATTAAATAAATTAGAAAAATTATGTACTACTTTTGATTTCAAAACACTTGCCAATAATCATATGAATAAACCTTATCCTAATTTAGGAGAATGGAAAAATATTGCTTCTGGTGACTTTTGATGTTTGAAGAACATAAAATTAATTTTTTCAATAAGAAGTATATCCCGCCAATAATCGCCTTAGTGTTGTTGGCAGTGATATGTTTACTACTGCCATCGACCGCATTTTCTTATATTGATAAGTGGAATAAATTCGACGAATCATTAGGTCATGGTTATTTAATTTTTGCTATTGTAATTTTTGAATTATTCAATACATCGGCTAAATACACACATCAAACTAAAAGTAATCATTTTTTAATAATAATGCTTATTTTATTCACCCTTGCCCACGAAATCTCTTCATTTTGGGGTATTTTGATATTCCAACAATTTAGCCTTTATTTCATATGGTTAACAGCTATTTATTATATATTTGGGTTAAAATATTTGAGGGCAATTAGTTTTCCTTTAATATTTTTTCTTTTTGCCATTCCGTTCTGGGAATTTTTTAATACTTTTTTTGTTGATCTAACAACATATGCCGTGACCTTTTTCTTTAGCTTTAGTGATCTTACTATATATATCCACGATAATTATATTGAAACACCGTTTGGGACAATTGTTGTTGCTGAAGGTTGCTCAGGTATTCGTTACTTTCAAATAGGTTTTGCTTTAGCTGTTTATGCGGCACTTCAAGAAGCTTTACCAAAGCGATACAAATTATTAATCATACTCACAGGTATGGTATTAGGTATTATTACTAACTGGATTAGAGTCATTGGCCTTATATATATTGGTTACAGTTCAGAAATGAAAAGTAGTTTAATGAGAGAACATGACAATTATGGTATGTTCTTGTTCTTAATTGTCATAAGTGGTGTTGTATTCTTAGCTAACCATTTAAGAAAAAAATACGGGTATACTTCAAATGTAAAGACAAAAGAAAAAAACACTGACAATGGAATAAATTTATCCTACACAATGCATATGGTAAAGTTTATCCTAATAATATCATCTGTTTTTTTGACTAAGAATATTTTGCTTCAGCAGCTAAAAACGCCTTCATCCGTTGATAACTTAGTTATCAAGTCTGAAGATTTTTTTCCATTGTTAAGTGCTTACGGTCGCTTTAACGAAGAACAGCTTGGCATTACTCATCAAAACAAAGCATGTAAATTAGTGATAAGAACATATGACTTTACAACTCCCGGTGAGAATATTCTTCCTTATAACAACCTGATTGATAAAAATTATAGTATAGTGAGTAAACGTTCAAAAATTGAGCTGGATTATTTACATCAACCTATGATCGTTAATAAACTTGATTTAATTACAATAAAAAATAGAAAAAATTCAACTCTTTATTATTGGTTCGAATATTCAGATAGCCAGACAGCTAATAAATATCTGGCCAAGTTATTTGAAATAAGCTATTTGTTAGGTAGCGAAGAAAAAATGAAACTAAAATTAATTTGGTGTCAATCTCCAAATTAAACACCTTATAGGTTTATCTAATGAACATATTCATTAAAATTTACAGAGTTGTTCTGTTATTGACTCTATGCCTTCTTAATTTAGGATGCAACGAAAGTAATGTTGCAAGTGAGACTCCTGCGAGCAATGATAATACCTTACCGCCTTCAATATCACTTCAACCTGATGACCCTTCTAATGATTGGAAACGACAATCACACCCTAGAGTATTACTAGATATAGAGCGACTTACTTTAGTTATTAATCGCATGTATGGGCCCAATGCAAGGAAACCGTACTCTCGTTGGTTTAATTTAATTAAAAAATCTGAAGATGAAGGCAACCCAGTAGACCTTGTAAATTTAGCATTAATTTATAAAGCAACAAAAAATTCAATATATAAGAAAAAGTTTTTAGAACGGCTACCATCAAAAGGTGTACCAAAATTAACTGAACTATATGCCGTTGATATTATGTTTAATGAACTAGATGAAGCTAGCAAGTTATCAATAATGCAGCGAGTATCGAAAAGCAACAACCCTTGGTATGTAGCATCGATAGCAGAATCTCGTGGTGAACTAGACGCGAAATGGGGTTACCACAGTGCTTCGGTTAAAGCACCCGCTTACGCATATGCAGCAATATTTTTTGATAGCAATTTAGAAAAAAATAAAGATGATAAAGCGTTTCCATTTAACGCAAGTAATTTCCTCCGTGTGGTTGACCAACAACTATCTCTTGATGGACATTTTAGTAAAATTGAAAATAGAATTGCCGGTAATTCAGACTATAACGATGCCCTTAAAGGTCAGTATGGCGGAATGTATGATAATATCGGTTATGACGCTCATGATGAGTCTTTCAGTATAAATTTACTATTACAACACCATGTTCTCACAGGAAAAGAATACTTTAAAAATGCATTGCATGATAAATTTAGAGCAAAATTTTATCAAAATATTTCAGTTCCCCATACTGAAAAAATCTATCAAGTAGACCAGTGGTGTCGAAAAGCAGGTACCACCACCCACACTGGGTCTCAAATCTGGAATACACAAACAAGTTCTGTGAGCCAGCCATATAAAAATGCAACCGCTGTAACTGCATTTCTTTATCAAGATTCTAAAATGCAATACTATGTAAAAAATGGTATGCAAAAAGATCGCTGTGGCGCTCCCTATAATGACCTTTTTTGGGAGCTAATATATTTTGAAGATACCCTCAGTTCATCCCCTCCAAATGAAAATCCAACAGCGAGCTATTTTAGCGGGCCTGGTATAGTTACTATGCGTTCAGACTGGAGTAAGAATGCAACTTTTGGTGTTTTTCTAGCCGGAGAAGGGATCAGCAGGAGATTTGAAGACGCTAATTCATTTCTTATAAGCCGCAATACCGAAGTCATTCCACATGCTGGGTCAAGAATTCGTAATAATAAAGACAACCAAAAGCATCTCTGGTACCATGTTCGATCAACTTCAAAGAACACCCTGAAAATATTTGACCCTGGAGAAAGCTATGATATTGAAAGCAATGGTAAAATAGGCGAATTATATTCTGGCAAGAAGTTAGTTACTTCGGATAACCTTGGTGGCCAAATTTTCGAAGTGAGTCCATCGAATAAAGACCTATGTTTTAACCTTGACCAAAAATGTGCAATAGCAAATGATAGGGTTGGTAATGTATTCCCTTTAGGTATTTATGAAACAGCTAATATTATAAAATTTGAACATCAACCTGGCGATTATACTTATACCGTTGGTGATGCATCAGCAGCTTACTCGAAAAAAGTAGATTATTTTGAACGTGAATTTTTATTCATCCGACCTGACGTTTTCGTTATTTTCGATCGGGTAAAGTCAATCGATAAGAATTTCAAAAAAGTTTGGACCATACATACTGTAGACGAACCAAAATCGGTATCTACCTTAAGTAATTCGGATCTTGGGATGAAGCAATTCCAAAACAATAGTAATGTAAAAATTGAGCACCCTTTAAATAATACCTATATCGATACGCTTTTACCTAAGGAAAATATTACAACTATCCGAGGCGGCGATACTATATTAATATCACATAATAATGTTAAGGGCATAAACCCTGTAACATTAGATATTCCACGCTGGCTAGAAATATTTGTATCAGGTGAAGATGTCAATGGTTCATTAACGATTACGGGTAAGACAAATGACAACGAAAATAGTCATGAGGTAGTAATTTTTAATGGACACAAACAAATTTATTACTCCGACAAACCGACTCAGATAACAAAGAATCTTTTAATTGATAACAATGCGGCTTGGCAAGATGGTCAATGGCAAGGCTATCAATTATCTTATATTTCTGATAATAAAAAGTATACGACTCAGATAGTTGATAATTCAAGTAATACTTTATTTGGTAAGTTTATTAATGGCCAAAGCTATAAATATACGATTGAGATGCCAATTGCTAACACTTATAAGCATTGGAAAGAAATAAACTCAATTACTTCTAAAGACATGACCATCAACAAAATTATTGTCTCCGTTCCACACTACTTTGATACAGAAGATGTTAGTGGTCGTTTACATTCTTTTGCTCCCCATACCGATTATAAAGATAATATGTACAAAAAAGACCCAAATCTAGGTCAATGGACAATGAATGTTCAAGCAAAAACGCCAAATTTACTCGATAACTTTGCACATGTTATTTTACTTAAAAACCCCAATGTTCAAAAACCTAATACAGGCTTAATTGAAAGTTCAAATGCTTTTGGAATTGTCGTAGATAATTATTTAGCCGTGTTTTCGAAGGATAATACCAAAATAGAAAATTTAACAATGGACTTCAATGAAGCAACCAAAGAAGTGTTAATTACAAACCTAATTCCGAATGCACAATATAACTTTAAATTTAAACAAGAAGAAGCAAGGTTGACGCTTAGCCTAAACATCAATAATAATTCATCAGGAAACATAAAGTCTTCGTCAATGGGGCTTATCAAGCTAAATGTTGAAGAATAAAAGCGCAAATATAAACAACCTTCTATATATATTGCTAATTACTGGGATATACCTATTTTTTTTCATCGACGGACCTACAGACTATCACAATAGAATATTCTTATTATTATGGAATAATGGGCATATCCTCTTTTTTGCTGTTTTGAGCACACTATTCCACCTTAAATTTAGGCATTATTTAAGGTTTTCCCCTTTTGTATTATCATTTATTATTGCTATTTCATTTGGTGTTATCATAGAGTTAATACAGATAAAAGTTAGCAGGAAGTTTGACTGGAACGATGTATACCTCAGCTTTTTGGGTGCATTACTTATAAACAGTTGTTACTTCGTTAAAAGAAGCACTAATGCTAGTTCATTAATATTATTATTTATTGCAATTAGTTTAATTATAGAGCAACAAAAAACGTTATTTTCCGCCATTAAAATGGAGTATTTGATCAATTCTAGATTGCCAACTTTGGCCGCTTTTAATTCTGAGAATGACTTGAATAACTGGTCTGGAAAATCACTATCGCTTTTACAAACTAACAGTATCAGTACAAATAAAATATTAAAAGCTACATTAGTCGCAAATCAGAAATATACGACATTGACCTTAAATAATTTTTACAAAAACTGGGAGGGTTATCACTCCTTTAAGACTTCCCTATATTTAGAGGGCATTGAAGTTATTACGTTATGTATAAAAATCACCGATATGATTCATGACACAGGTAACCAAGCCTATGGCGATCGTTTTGATTATTGCACCTTATTAACACCGAAAATAAATAATATTATTATTCCAATAAATAAGATAAGCACGGCTGCTAAGTCAAGATATATTGATATTACAAACCTAAGTGAAGTAACATTTTTCGCGATGAACTTAACATCAAACAAAATAATTTACATTCGGAGTATTGAACTGAAGTAACTTCCAAGCCCGACATCACAATGAATTATCGATGAAATATAATGGAATTTAAACATGCTAAGAAAACTTATAACTCAAATTATTATCAAGCCCATTAGTTTCACTAAAAAATTATGGCTAGAAATTTTTATTTGGCGTTTATCTACAAAACACAATATAGATATACAAGGGCAGTTAAATTTAAATGGTATCCCAATGATTGATATTTGGGAAAAATGTCAGTTGATTATTGACGACGGTGTAGTGCTAAATTCCAGAAATAAGGGATATCATATTAATATGCACTCTCCTGTTAAATTACTTGCCGATAGTGCAGGTGCCGTAATTAAAATAGGTAGTAATACACGTATACACGGTACTTGTATTCACGCAAATCAATCAATTAAAATTGGAAAAAACTGCCTTATTGCTGCTAATTGCCATATTTTTGATAACAATGGCCATGACATTTCATTCCCATTAGTGGCTAATAGAGTTAATACAAAGGGAAAAAGTATCCCTGTAGAAATAAAAGACAATGTTTGGATAGGGGCTAACTCAATTATATTGCCAGGTGTAACTATTGGAGAAGGCTCTGTTATTTCAGCAAACAGCGTGGTTAACATAGATATACCTGCTATGGTAGTTGCGGGAGGAAACCCCGCAATCATCATAAAGAAGCAGAATAAAAATGAATAATATTATTACTTTATAAAGGGTTGATAAATTGATTATAAATAGAGACGTTAATAACTCAGATAAGTTATTTATAAATCACCTACGAGGACTCTTAATTTTAAGAGTTGTACTTGCTCATTTAGGTTTATCTTGGTTCTTTTTGCCTTACAGCAGTTATGTTAATGCTTTTTTTCCATCACTGTTCATGATTTCAGGAATTGTTACTTATTATAGTTTTCTAAGAGCTAAAAATAGTGTTCATTTTATAAGTAATCGATTAATACGGCTATACACCCCTTATTTGATCATTGTTTTATTGGCTTTTATTCTAATATTTCTTTTACACCCAACTTTAAATGTAAATATTTTCAATTTTTTTGATGTATTAACAATGAATATGTCTATAGAAAATGAGCCCTATCCAATTTCACAAGTATGGTTTTTGAGAACATTAGTATTTATTACCCTACTTACTCTCCCCATATTCATACTTTCAAGTAGATCTGCCCATTGGCTATTACTGCCTGTTTTAGTATCGATAATTTTATCAATAGGACACACTAACTCTAATATAGGTAGTATGTTTCTTATAAAATTTAAGGGTATCAACGAAATTAATCTATATCAGCCATTAGCCAGTATGGGTTATTACGCTTGGGGGGCTTGGTTATATGCAACCAATAAATTTAGTAATAATAAATTTCAGGCTATCATTATTGTTATATGTAGTATTAACATATTAATTATCTATTTAAATACAGATTTAGATATAAATTTAGCAAACCATGCTTATTACCAAGATATTTACTATATGACCGTAGCATTCCTGGCTATTAGCCTTTTATTGATTTTACGACCCATCCTTCAGTATGCTTTTTCGATTCAAGTTATTTCTAGATTCTTACTTTTTTTTAATTATCATGCTTTTATTATCTTTTTAGTACACACCTTTTTCATACAAATATCAGAAACCTACTTTGGATGGATTTCAATTGCAGACGATCCTAAAATAATAATATATAAAATTTCATTTGTAATACTTGCATCATGTTTAGTGTCAATTCCTCTCTCAAAGATATCAAAACAACTGACTAATAAGCTAATAAAACTAAATAATAAGCGTTTGTTGCTTTCTAAATAAAAGGTGTAGGCAACGACGTACGTACGTACAACAAATATAACTAACGTGCAGGATAATAATACGCTATGCATATAGCTAACGGCACCTACCCCAATTAAGACATAATCGACTTAACTGGAGATACAAATGAAAACGGTAAAACTTATTCAAAAGAATTCAAACTAGATGCAATTGCACTCGTTAGGGATCAAAACTACGCAGTAGCAGAAGCAGCTAGAAATATAGAAGTCAGTGCTCAAGTGCTTGGTCGATGGATCAAAAAAGCTGAAAATGATGATGGTCATGCTTTTAGAGGAAACGGAAAGCTAACGCCAGAGCAAGATGAAATCCGTAAACTTAAAGCCCAAGTAAAGCGCCTAGAAATGGAGCGTGAGATATTAAAAAAAGCGACGGTCTTCTTTGCAAAAGAAACGAAGTGAAATATTCATTTATTGCCCAACATAAGAAGATCTGGCCTGTGATATTGATGTGTCAAGTACTGGGTATAAAAAGTAACAATTATTATAGTTATCAGAAAAGAAAGCCTCAAAGACGTATTCAAAAAGCGTTGAATGCACTCAGCTTCCCAGTTAGCCGCAGAAAAACTGCGAACACAACAACCCCGTTTACGCGAACGAACTTGAGCAGAACTTTGATGTTCGACAACCTGATCAACCGTGGGTGCAAGATATTACCTACATATGGACTTAATAAGTCTGGCTATATTTGGCGATAGTAATCGACCTGTACCCTCGTAAAGTTGTCGGTTGGAGCATGCGTACAAGGAGGAAAGCTCAACTTGTTTGTGATGCACTCACCATGGCTATGTGGCAACGAAAACCAAAGGCTAGATTGACAGTACATTCAGATCCAGCTGTCAATATGCGACTCATCAATATATACGAATACTCAGGTTACATGGTTTTGTGGGCAGTATGAGTAAGAAAGGTTGCTGCTGGGATAATGCGGTAGCAGAGAGCTTCTTTGGTAGTTTAAAACAAAAACGCGTGCATTGGCGTAACTATCGAACACGTTATGCAGCTCAACAAGATGTGCTTAACTACATCACGATGTGGTACAACAGCAAAAGAATGCACTCATATCTTGGTTTTCAAAACCCCAATGAATTTGAGTGTAAAGAAAGAGAATTGAAAAAGGTAGCTTAGCGAACTTAACTTATGTGGACTCCTCCGTGCCAACAACAAAAATAAATACTTGAAGAAATAAATGCGTACTTATTTACGAGGTCTAAATGAGAAGCTATCTCTGGCTCTTTTATATTTACGCGAACAGGCTGACAAATCTAGGGTACGAGCTTTATACTCTATGTTAAGGACTGTCTTGGCCTGCTGATTTTTATCTTCGTTTTGCATTTTTGTTGTTTGAACGCTTTTAAACTACATTTTTGATTCAATTATTTTTAAGCTGCCAATAATTCAGCTTTATACTCTGTACCTTGTGTTAGCATCGCGTAAGCTGTTCTTGCCGTTTTGTTAGCAAGTGCCACCACTGCACACTTTTTACTTCCTCGTTCTACAAGCCCTTTAAGCCAAACATCATTTCTAGTTTTGGCTTCTCGTATAACCGCTTGATTCACCGCAGCCATTGCACCACAAATTAACTGACTTCTTAGCATGCTATTTTTACAGTGCTTTCCTATTGAGCCTAATTTAACAAAACCACCCTAAGAATGTTGAATAGGCGTCAAACCAATACAGGCTGAAGTGTCTTTACCTTTCTGAATACGCCTATGTCGGAGCAACCTAGTGCGAGATATAGATTAATCGCATTCATGGTACCAACACCTTCAAGCTTGAGTAGCTTTTTACAATCAGCATAAGTAGTAACTAACTTTTCTAAACAATCATCATAGTGCTGAACCGCTTCAATCGATACTTTCAAAGACACTTTAGCTGTATCTATTGCAATACGGCATTCGGCTGACAATCCATTCGTTGCATCTTCTAACACTCTGTCTATCGCACTGGTAATACCGTCTTTTCGATTAGAAATACGAATATTCAATCCCAATAATAAAGACACTAATTGTTTCTGACAGGCACCTTGGTGTTTTACAGCAAGCTCTCTTAAGCGCTTAATGGTTTGTAATTGTTGCGGCTAAACCGTTTTACCACCAATAAAAATAACATCGGGTAATGATGCTGCATGGACAATAGCCAATGCATCATTTTTATCCATTTTTTGATTTTTTCTAACCGTAGCAACTAATTTTGCTGAAATTAAACGCGTATCGTGACCTGCCAAAATCGCTTACTGCTGCCAGTAATTCGACTGGCCACACGCTTCAAATATTATCGTGACGGGTTTTGCATTAACTAGCCAACAAAGAAATTCGTTCGGTGTCATTTCAATATTTTACTGCACCTTTTTGTTTCTATAAATACAAACTTGAATAACTTCTTTTGCTAAATCAACGCCAACTTTGGTACGACACATATTAGGACTCTTTATAATATATTTGTGTAGTAACTTTTATATTACCTCACTCGTTAGGGGTGAGGGAGTCCAATTATCTAGGGTGTCTGAATTTAGTTGACCAGATCATAGTTTATCCTTTCAGATAATTATTACTCTCTAATAATAGCTGCGATTAGCATTTCAAATGTACCTTATTAGCACCTATCATAAAATAATCTACTAATGCCTAAAAGTGAAAGAGAACAATACTCTTAATATATCCTGCAAATTTTATATATATGTTAATTTAACGATGGGTGCTTTTTTAACTTGTTACATAATATTAACGTTGGTTTTTCTACAACTAAATGAAGTATATAAGCAGCAAAGATACTAACGGTAATACCCAGTAAAAATAACATTCCTGCAATTACTGGCGTCAAATTCCCATGAAATATTGATTTCCCTACAGATATAACCTTCCAACCAATATCTGGATGCAATAGGTATAATGTATAAGATATCTTACCAAGAAATTGGAAGGGTGCACTCGTAAGCGCTTTATTCAACATTTCATTACGCCAAAGGATATAAATAGTCGCACAAGATAATATTCCGGCTATAGAATAAGCTTTAATAAATACAGTACTTTGAAACATAATTTCTAAAGCAAGCCAAAATAAAAGAATATATCCAGCATTTGGTAACTTTCTTACAGCATTACTTACTAATACTCCCATCAGAAAGTAGTGCCATGATGATATAAATAGCCCCGAGATAGGAATTCTGATCAGATTGTAATCTGTCAATAATGAGCCCACTCCCAGAAATAATATAATAAAATGGTGAAGCTGAGTAGAGTTACTGAAATTAAATGTGGATATTTTTTGTGCTAACCAAAGACTTAAGATATAAAATAGATATAGCTGAACTTCTAAACATAAAGTCCAGTAAATTACAGATATTTGCGGACTGATGGCAAAAACATCCTGCAAGTAAAACATGTGAAATAAAATATTAGTAATAGAGGGGAAGTTAATAACTTCCCCTGTGTAATATTCCTTAAACAATAACAATAGTAATGCAATCAAGATAGATACCCAATATGTGGGATCTAATCGAATACTTCTTCTTAAAACAAAGCCGCCAAAATAGCCCTTCGTTATTGATTTTGAGCCAATACTTAGTGAAATAACGAAGCCACTAATCACAAAAAACACGGGCACACCTAAATAACCATACGAAATAACTAAATTAACAAAGTCAGGGAACAACTCAGCTAATTCTGCCTTTAAATTTCCCGAAAGATGAAACAGAACAACACTTATGGCTGCCAGTCCTCGTAAACCATCAATGGTTCCATATCTATTTTTTTCTAGTTTACTCATTTAATAAGGCTACATTTTAATTTTTTATCGAACGTGGTTTATTTACCGCGTTATGTTTAATTAATATCTAGATATTGTTATAAAATAGATATATGAGGATTGATATTTGTATAGTTAAACCCTTCTCAGTCTATTTATTTCTTCCCGTAATACATCCAAGGCTAAGACCCCGTACTGTCCTTGTAAGTCACTATTTAGTACTTTCAGATAATTTAAGTCTTTACCTAGTAATTTAGATATAGGTAAGATCGCCTGATTTAATTTTTCATTTAAAGTTGTAAACAATAATTCATTATGCCTCTCGATTGCTTTCGGGTTTCGGATAACAAACTTACCTTTACTATATTTTAGTGTTGAATAAGCAACTTTTGAATAATACTTACTCAATAAATTTTCTAATTTTCCTTTAAAACTATTATCTTGGTAGATCTGATCTTGGTTTCCCAAACTAAATTCTTTAGGAAACAGTTTAAGACACGCTTGCTTGAATAATTTTCTATTATTTCGATATTCAAATGGTAATGTATTAAAAAATAAAGCGTAATCCTTGTTAGCAAAAGGACGTATAACATTACCAAACTGTTCAATTGGGGTGAAGACATTTGCAATTAAC
The DNA here is from genome assembly GCF_014076915.1 of Colwellia sp. MB02u-14. Lineage (NCBI taxonomy): Bacteria > Pseudomonadati > Pseudomonadota > Gammaproteobacteria > Alteromonadales > Colwelliaceae > Colwellia > Colwellia sp. MB02u-14. Next base: position 189,796 of record NZ_JACGUX010000001.1, on the reverse strand, counting down.
GCAAATTGTCGGTCAACATTATGAACATACTCATCAAAATGACAGGGCAAATTTACTGAATTATTTTCAGTCATTATTTCCATAAGATCAGCGGTGACATTATCTTTTTCCGCTTCACACATTTGCTTCCAAACCCATGAGTTTTCCGTATGCTTTTTAATATATGTATTTATAGCTTCGTCGCTACTCATTGAAAAATTTAAGGCACTATTAGGCTGCGATGCTCCAGCATAAACATCACCAAGAAAGCCATGCATAATATGTTCACTGCCTATATTATGCTCACTCATACAGGCATACATATGACAATGTCGATGATTACTTAACCCCCCGGTTAATTTAGTCACCTCATCTCCCCAATGATCATAATATTCATCTTTTAATTCTAAATAATCTAAATTAACATCGAGTGACTTTGCTATTTTTCGAGCAATAAAGGGTTCTGTACTTTCCTTCGTGCCAAACGTAATACTGTGAAAATCAATATCATTTTTCTTCATTAGGCATGCTAATAATCGAGAGTCAAAACCGCCACTAAGTGGTAATAATATATTTTTAGCTTGTGTTTTCTCTGGTAAAACTAGCTGCTCATAAATATCGGCCGCTTGTTGTATTAACGTGTCTTCGTTACCACTAATTTCTTCCCCTTTATTGAAGGGTAAAATGAAACACTGCTCTTCTTTAGTTTCACAGGTTTGAGCATTAATAATTAATTTTTTCCCGGAGATAATTTTTTTGATATTTTCAAAAAAAGTCCGTGATCTTAATATGGCATTAAATAAAAGAGACTCATATATTGCCGTATGATCAAAAGCTAATAATTTAAGGTCTTCTGCAGGTAAACTTTCTAATAAAGCTTTATAAGAAGAAGAAATAATAATGAGATGAGGACGAATAAAATAAAACATTGGATACTCGCCAAACCAAGACGCATTAATTATAACTTCAGTTGTTTGGGTATCTACCAATACAAACTGACGTTCATTATGCTCAATACTCCCTTCCTTGATATGATAATTATGGTTATTATCCGGTACGAGCATAAATTTATTTTTGTATTTCAGCGCTTTTCCATTAAAACTAAATTCATTATTTCTATATTCTAAAATCATGCTGTTCCCTTCCAAATAGCTTTATATAATACTGTAAGACCTATGGTCTATTTTATAAATTTAGACTTGAACCAAGTAGAAATTTCTAACCGTTCATTAGCAGAAAAAATAATAATGGAGGTTAATAATAATGTACAAAGTACCATTACTGATAAATAAGCAAGTTGTCCCCAACTCGCTACACTATCAATCTTCAAACTCCATAGATATGAAATTAACAGTGCACAAATAACAAATACTAAGCTACGAGCTAAAAAGTATCTAAATTTAAATTTCAATAATTTTCTGACAATATAGGGAAGATATAGCGCCCGTAAAATACCTACAAGCAATGAAAATGAGATTGCGGCACCTATAACCCCATATTCTGGGATTAAATACAAAGCAAGCCCTCCAGCGAATGCTGTATCTACAAGCGATAAATATGATGCATATTTATGCTGTTTAATTGTCAATAAAATACTGAAGAATGGCACGGTCATAAATATCAATAAGCGGCCAACAGCCAAAACAAGTAAACATTGGTAGGCTAACGAATGGTTAATTTCATCTTTAATCCACAACGAGAGAAATGCATCACCTAATAGTGTAAAGCCTGACACAAATAAAACCAGTACGATAAAGTTTAGTTTTAAAAAAAATAATAACGAACTCTCTAATTTATCCAGCTTATTTTCTGCATAATATTTTCCAAAAATAGGCACCGTAAAGCCTAGTGCTTGCGTTGAAAATTGAACAGCATATTCTGTTAACCTAATCGCAACATAGTACGTTGTAACTGCACCACCAGAAATAAATGCCGCGATTAACCATAGATCCATTTTTTCTTTTATCAAATTTGTAATATCGGTGATAAAGGTCCATTTACTGAAGTGAAATATTTCTTTTAAATCCTTTGAAGAAACATATTTTTTATGAAGCTTGAGTGTGGGCAATAAATTAAAACAAAAATAAATATAAAAACTGGTTGTTGCTAAATTAGAAACTAAAGATATTATCGCCAAAGAAATAATGCCGTAGCCTTCTGAAATAAATATATATATTGCTATAGCGTTTAATATTGAAGTAATAATTCTAACCAAGGCTAGCGTATCAAAACGCATATAAGCGTGAATAATCCCTGGGAATGCTTTTGATGGAAACTCTAAGCTAATCGACAAGCCAACAATCAAAATAATAGCTTGTGTTGTTCTTAGATTATCGGCATCGTTAATTAGATCAGGAGCAATAAAGATGGCACCACATATGGTCAATATAAAAAGTATAATGCCCAAGACACTATATATGACTATTGCTGTATTTATTATTTGATTTGCCCGTTCATACTCTTCGCGGTAAACATAACGAGATACGTACCTTGTTACCGCATGATTTAAACCTAAATCCATTAAGTAATACGATGAAACGATACTCCCCACTAACACCCACAAAGCATAATCGGCACTGCCTAAATGGCTAATTAAAAAAGGTAACATCCAGAAACCGATACCAATACCAATTACTGTTTGAATGACCCGAAAGGTTGATCCTTTTAGCATTGCTGATGCTATGTTTTTTTGTGGTTTATTCATTAATCATCTTATCGTTGCTTAAATTTGCTGTTATTGGAAGTAAAAGAACATTGCCTATGAGGAAAGTTTCTCTGAGTTCGTAATATACCGTTACTTGATATAACGCTTTATGATTAAAATGGATCTTTTAATCATTTGAAATATTTTTAAATAACCTGTTAATGGAATTCTAAAACTTACAAATACATTCTTTTCACCTTTAAATTTTTCTTTATAAAAACTATTTTTTCCATTTCCGGCAAGTAAATCGTAATATAGTGTTTCTTCATTTTGGTGTGCTTGCTCTATTGCAAAACCTAACATTAACGTTCCCATCGATAATTTATTGCTTTTTGGTATAAAAAAACCCAGCTGAATATTATAACGCCTACCTTCAACTGAAATATCATAGCTAATAGCTACAGGCTCATTTTCGTTGTACAAAATTAAACAGTCCAACTGCCCTTTAGTAAGAAAGTCAGTTACAACCCGGTAATGAAATTCAATACTGTGCTCTGAAAAACACGGATGCCCCCAGCGTTCTTTATGCATAATGTTAAGTTGATTAAAAAAAGGTAGAATTTCATCTTCATTTTCTATTTTTTTTATTCGGTTATTGCCTAATAACTTACGGCGATTGAACATTTTTAAACGGGTATTCTTTCCTAACGCAATTAGATATTGGTCAAAGCCTTCTTGACAATTAATCTGTATTCCTGGCTCTGTGCTCATTAATTCGTTAGAAAAATTATGTGCTAAATATTTTGCTGTTTCATTATGACTGTCAATATCTGTCAAAACGATTTCATCAACGCCCTGCTCTTGCATATAACTAAAAATTTTAGACAGGTAAGTCTCGTATTGACCAGGAGGGAGAATGAAATTTAAATACTCGGAACGAATGGAATCATCACTATGAGAATAATTGCCTATAAATTCACACCTATTAATAGTCTTCCTAAAGTAATGTGAACATTTATAGGTATAGCAAGGTGCAAGGCCAACTAAGTCTTCATCGTTATATATACCTAATAAAAACAAATTCAAATTCAAACGTGGTTGCCATATACTCCACCATGTTGATTGCCATATCCAACTTAAAAACAAAGGGTCGGCATATGAACTATTTAGACACTTTCGCCAAGTTTGTTCCATAGATTGAAATTCCTCTATGGAAAACTGAACAATATGGATATCTTTCAAAAAACGCCCTCAATTTTTATATCAACGAATAGTTAAATAAACATAATTTACAACAAGTTAACTAATAAAAACTCTAACTTGTTGCTTTTTCTTTTTCTTTTTCTTTTTGTAAAGCAGAAATAATTAGTTTATAACTTGCAATAGACAAGCCTAGTATGAGCCACCAATGTGGCTCATATAAATCCATACCAAATAAGCCAAATATCATTCTTAAAACAAGATAAGCAAACATCGCTTTTGCTAAGCCATTCACAAAAATGAACTCGTCATTTATAATTAATAAACTTTGTTTAATATTCCACTTATTAATGAATAAAAGCCTTTTAATAAACAGCATAAATACGATAAAACCAATGGGACCAATATTCGTTAACACCTCAAGATAAAGCATGTGAATGTTCTGTTTACGATTAAACATTTCCATTCTAACAACAGAGAATGTATTGACACCAATTCCCATGGGATACTCTAAATAAATTTCCAATGCATCCTCCATGATTATTTTTCGTGTACCGCTAGAGTTTCCCTGCGCTTCTTTTCCTGAGTATATTGACTCAAAGCGGTCATAGTATTGCTCAGGCACGATAGGAGCTAATGCCACAAGAAGAATACTAGACAAAAAAAACACTTTGAATTTGCCTTCTTTCATTTTAAAAAAAAAGTAAATGGCTGCAAGTAAAACCGCAACATAACCAGAACGAGACCCAGTAAAAATAATAATGATGATTGAAAGCACTAGCAATACGGCAAAAAAGTACTTCAACAGTTTTATTTTCGAAGCCTGAAATAGATAAATGGCAAATGGTAAACAACCGACGCCAAATGCACTAAATGAGTTTGGATGTTGGACAAAGTCACCTGCACCACGCAACCTCATGATACCTTGATTTTCGACCATTAGACTCCCTGTTATCCAACCATGTCCACCTTCAAGGCAGATTTTAAACCACGCTAACATGATAAAAAGAACAATAACTTTTAAATCCCTTATATTGCTAACTGACATTACAATAAAAAATGAAATCAAAGAAAATTTAAATACTTTCCTGTCAAACATTTCTAAGGAAATATCTCTGGAAACCGAAAAGATGGAGTAAAAAAACAAAATAAAAATCAGCAATAAAGCTGTATTTTTCAAACTATTACTTTGTGTATAATCTAGTTTACTTTGTACTGTTTTACTATTAGATAATAATTTAAAGCCACACAAAATAGTTAATATTAAACCAAAAACAAAATGAAAACGCACTGCTTCAAAAGCAGGCCATCGTAGAGAAGCCTCCATATAGAAAAAGAATAAATAGAGTCCCGTTAAATAGCTTAAATAACTTGCCTTCTCATTAGGTTCTACAATCTGTTTCCTGTTACGTTTATTATTAATTTTTGTCATGGAACATTCTTCTTTTTATTATTTAATGACTATTTTATACGCGAGAATGTTTTATAGTTTTCTTAAAGCATACAGCAGAAAAAAGAGAAAGACTTCTCGCTAAAAAGTACAAATAGAAAGTTAACGAATTCACTAAAAAATAAGAAAATTTAACTTTATAGAATTTAATAAATGAAGAGAATACACAAAGCGATAATATAGCTAAAAATGGTATTAGCTGAAATATGGTTGGTTGAGCCGGCATGATTAAGGCACTTATAAAAATCAGGTGCAATATTATAAAAATTAACGTCAACATTGCCACTTTTGATGAAAAAATTGATTGTAAGGAATTCCAATCACCTCTCCCATGCCATATCTCTCGACTAAAAAAGCTTGATAACGTTTCAGGGGAGCCATGATGGGTTATTACTAATTCAGGGAACGCTATTATTTTCCCTCCAGCCTTTTTAGCATTCAAGCATAAGGTGAATTCTTCAGAGGTTTCCATTTCTCCGGGAAAGCCATCAATAGTATCGAAAAACTGACGAGCAATAATTAAATGGCACGAGCCGATATGGGTTGGTGCCTTTTCCAAGGTTTTAGGTTCAAACCATGATTTCATCAACAACGAAGAATCTTCAGGCACCTTAGGATGAGAACCACAAATGTTTTTAGGGTTACTATCTAGCAACTCAAAGACTTTTTCAATATTTTCAGACCACTGCGAGGTTAGCGTTATATCAGCATCTATAAACAGTAATAACCGACCTTTTGCATGTGTAACACCTAAATTACGCAGTGCCGCAATTGTTGCTTCAGCTTTCCCATCAATGACCTTAGCCCCAGCTTCTGTTGCTAACGATGCTGTATTATCAGTTGAACCATGATCTACCACAATAACTTCAAACTGATAACAACTTGGCATCCATTTTACAATGGACTTTACGGTATCAGAAATGAACATTGTTTCATTATATGCTGGGATGACTACTGAAATATCCATACTTAGACCTTCACTTCAAAAAATTTAATATTTATTATTGTTATACGCAATTTATTTATAATCATTTCTAATTTTCTCAACTAATCTTAGACCTAACTCTGCAATTGTTAAGCCGGTGTTAGCGTAAGAGTGCTCTTGAATAACAGAACCATCGCAAACAAAAACATTATCACAACCTCTTATTTTAAGTTCATTATCTAATATATCGCTTTCATCAGCGCCCAAAGATATTGTTCCTGAATGGTGTGCTCCTGACCATAACCAATCAGCTGTAATAGAATGCTGAATTTTAACGTCTTGAGACACTTTTGATAAGTCACCATCTATTTGCTGAAGTAAATCTTGATAAACGACTAACTCTTCTTTTGATATTTGCCAATCAATTTTCAATTTATCATCTATAATATCAACTCGATTATCAGACGTTTTTTGTTCAAAATAGACCAAAATATTGAAGGTATTGGTAGGCAACGTTATTCTAAATATGTGCGTGAATATTTCAGATAAAATATCTGGATGAAAAAGTTTTAGTGAAAAAGCATTTTTTAGCCGTTCAACACCGCTACTAGCACCAAGTTCTGATTTAAATTTATATATAGATAGTTTATTTGTCATTGTAAGTGCCGGTCTGAAAAAGGCGAAACAACTATATTTACCGCACTTACTTTTGTATCTTGCAGCAGTACAACTTTCATAGTTCCCTTTATCTTCGAGGGAAAATTTATGCATGATTTTGCTGTGTACTTTATTAAATTTAACTTTTCCCACAAAACCCACAGGGTGATCAATTAACCCTTTACCCACGTTATTAGTTGATAAATTTAACGATTTTAAAATATTTTTTACAAGATTTGGTGAACCAAACGTTCCAGCAGCAATAATTACAATGTCCGGCTTCACTGAATGACATACAGAATCGTATTCAAAACTTACACTCTCTATTTTTTTATCCACAGTTTGAAAGCTTATATTAGCAACATCATAAAATGAGGTTATTTCATTATTTAATGTTAATTTAGTAAATTTTTTAGGATATAAGAGACAATCAACACCATTTTTAAATATTCCCATACTGTCAGAGAGTAAGTTCATTTCAGATACATTTTTATTATATTCGTTCAAATAATCGGGTTTAGGAAAGAATAACTTTGCCGCTGCTTTATCAGCATATTGATTTGCCTGTGATAAAATACCTTTAAAATTATTTGACAATATGTCTTTAGGATTTATGGGGATTAATCCGTTATGCCAAAGGTTAGTGCCGCCGCCGCCACCGAAGCAAAATGTTTTAACGTTTGCCAGTTTTTTCTTAATAAAATCGATTTTCGGAAATTTAACTTTGTCACAGGCACCCAACTCCAATGTAGTTACATCAGCAAACGTCACCAATTCATTTGCGACAATTGAACCTGCAAGACCTGTCCCTATAATGAGCACTTTCTGTTTCATTTGTAAAAACCCTTAAAAATCTATATCTTAGCAAGTTTTACGGGTAAACCATAAAAAAGATAAACAACAAAAAAGACAGTTACCAAAGCTAAAATCTGCATCGTTGAAACAGTAAGGCCTCCAAAAGACACAAGATTATTTTCCAACACTACAAATGCTATTAGTAGTGTTAACGAAATTAAATTTACAACTCTCCAAGATACTTTATATAAAATCAACATTTTAGTACAACCTACACATGGCGTCATGAGTCGCTTTGCGAACCAATTCGTTAACTTAAGCATATTATTAAGTACTAATTTTTTTTTACACGCAGGGCATTTCATATTAAGACCTTAAATTTAACTAAAGATAAACTTCTTCGTACCACAATTGGAACATAATTAATGAGAATATAATTTTATTATGATCATCAATCCCTTGTTCTTGTTGTTTCACCAAATCACCAATAACGGCTGGATCAAATATTTTTTGCTTACTAAGGTTACTTTCACTTAATAAGTTATTCTTTAATACTTTCAACTCATTATTTAACATTGTACTTAACGGACTTTCAAAACCTTGTTTTTTCGCTTTAAAGAGTTTATTTGGCAAATAAGCTCTCGCAATATTTCTTAACATGGCTTTTTTAACCCAAAATGAATATTTAACTTTCCCGGGTAAGCTATAAATTGCACTAAAAAGCTTTATATCCATTAATGGTACCCTTAGCTCAAGCGAATGCCACATGCTTAAACGGTCAGAAAGAGTTAATATTTGCTCTGGCACATAATTTTTCAAATCGGTATAAGCCGCTTTGTCAATAACGTGAGTAGCATTACAAGCTTCAAAACTGGCTATTATGGGCTTACCTGACTTACCCATATCAATTTTATTCTTTACATTAGTAAGATAAAGCTTGGCTCTAGCTTGTTCGGAAATTGCGGTAACATAAGATAAATACCTTTGACTTAAGGGTAATTCACTGGCTTGGATAAAACGCTTTGCGTGCTCAATTTTTCTTGAAAATCGACCTTTCGTTGGTACTTTATTAACAATAAGACCTGTAAGCTTGCGTAGTGGTTTTGGCAATTTATCAAACAATGTACTTATATAAAGACCGGCATATCTAACATAACCTCCAAATAACTCGTCTCCACCTAACCCTGACAACGCAACTTTGTAACGTTTGCTTACTTCCTGACAAATAGTGTAGGTAGGGATAATTGAATCATCCGCGAAAGGCTCATCAAATGCATTAGCGGCATCTCTTAATAGCGGCTCTAATTCTTTAATCGGTGTTATTGTGTTAAATTCGATACCATATTTTTCTGCAACACTTTTCGCAAGAGGTGATTCATCGTATAAATTTCCTTTATTATTAAATCGTATTGTATAACTACTTTTAAATTTTTTGTCACGTGATGCAATAGCTGTAACAAGAGAACTGTCAATGCCGCCAGATAAAAATGATGCTATATCAACATCTGCTTCCAAATGGGCTTCGATAGACTCAATTATTTCTTGTTCAATATTATCGCTTTTAGTTGTTGTGCTATCTTTTGTTATTTCGTTAGGATCCCAGAATTGAATGATTTCTGTTTTCTTTCCCGACCCAAATTTAATATAATGCGCAGGCTTAAGTTTTTTTACGTTTTGGTAAATCGTTTCAGGAGCTGGAATATAGTTAAATGCTAAAAACATATCCATCGCTTGATAATTTATTTCTTTCTTAACTATCCCTGGGTTTACCAAAGCCTTAAGTTCTGAGCTAAAGGCAATATTCTCGTTTTCAAGTGTGTAATATAAAGGTTTAATACCAAAATGGTCGCGGGCAATAATACCTTCCTGCTTATTTTTATTCCAAATACAAAAGGCAAACATACCCCTTATATGACTAAACATTTTTTCACCGTACTCTTCATACAGGTGCACAAGTACTTCTGTATCTGAATGTGTTTTAAATGAATGCCCAAGCGTTTCCAGTTGTTCTCTTAATGCTTTATGGTTATATATCTCCCCATTGAATACAATAACAACACTTCCATCTTCATTAAAAATGGGTTGGGTGCCCCCCGACAAATCAATGATACTTAAGCGACGCATGCCAATTGAAATAACATTATCTTGATAGAAACCCGATTCATCAGGTCCACGTCGAATAATAGCGTCCGCCATATCTTCAACTTTATCTCTTAACTCACTTGAGTTAGGTGCAAATACACCTACTATCCCACACATTTAAATACTTTCTCCTGCACAATAAAAACTGTTAACTAACTTTATTAATTGATGTCATTGCTTTTTGGTAAAATCCTTCATGCTTTTTAACACAAGTATCCCAGCCATAATTATTTTCCGCTAATCCCCTAGCGTTCAATGCTATCTTTTGATAAGTCTCTGGATTCTCAATTAAATATTCAATCTTTTTCGCTATCATTTTATGGTCGTTCACGCGAACTAAACAACCCGTTCCATTATCTATAATTAGCTCTGGAGTCCCACCTACATCAGTAGCAACGCATACCACTCCTTTCAACATATATTCTAAAATGGCATTACTTAACCCTTCAGAATCAGATGAAATAACACCTATTTGCATATCTGTTAAGTAGTCATCAACATTTGCAATTCGGCCAAGAAACTTTACTGTTGAACTAACGCCTAACTCCATTGCTAGCGCTTCTAATTCTGGGCGCAAATGTCCATCACCAATAATATGCCACACTACATTGGGGTACTTACCAACTAACTCTGCTGCGGCTTTAATAAATAAGTCAGTTCGCTTAACTTTCCGTGTCATATTGCCCACAATACAAATATTAACTATAGGGCCCGTATGTTGAATAAATGGAAATTGACTAAGCTCTATCCCATTTGGTAAAACCTGAATTTTTTCAGGGGGCAAACTAAATTGCTCGCAGAAGACATTTCCAACAGCTTTCGCATTGGCAATATAGTTTGTCATCAATGGATAAACTTTCTTCAAAATCTTTTCAATTTTTCCATCAGTCCAAAACCCCATATCCCTGAAGCAAGAAATTCTTACAGGTACTCTAGCGAGCCACGCAGCCATGCCTAGTAATAACGTAGTGTCTTGAAAATACATCTGAACAATATCAATTTTTTCTTTTCTTAACCAACCAACAAGTTTAAAGAATTTGATTATTCCGGAGACTGAAAATAGCTTAGGGATATCTAACTGAATATGTTTGCATTCGCTAGGGATTAGGCTCGTTTCCGTTTCTCTGATCGTTAGCAAATAAGGTGTGAATTTTGATTTATCTAACCGCTCAATTAACCCTACTAATTGTAGTTCGGTACCACCTCTAACTATGCTGTCTATCCCATACAACACTTTATGAGTACTCTCTGAAAATTTCATCAGAACTTCATCCCTTTCAAAATCACAAATATTTAAAAAAACATTAATTTAACAAATTAAATGCAAAGTCAGCCACACTCTCTGTAGCAGCTATACGTTGTACTTTAAATACATTGACCGTTTCATTCTTATCTGTATATGCTGTAAGGCCGTACTTATAATTAACTTTTTCTGCAACGTTTACGGTTTTATCTGATACATCTAAATGCATACCATTTGGATAACAAATACCTTCTACGTTAATGTCTAACATATTTTCTATTTTTGCTTTAGATTCATAAAGTTCACGGTATAATTGTTCATCATCAATTTTTGTTAAAATTGCATGAGATAAGGTATGACTACCGATGTCTAACCCCTCATTGGACATTTCTTTTAATTGCGACCATGACAACGCAGAAAAGCCTTTATCTGGTTCTTTTTCGATAGATACATCGAGTGAAACTGAAAGGCTTTGCAGAAAGTCATCACGTTCAACTTTTTTATGGTTTAAACAAAGGTCAGCAATTACATTCCAATTTTCAGAGTAATTATCAATAGTTAATACCAACTCACCAATATTTGGAATTGTAATTTTATTTATTTTCGTAGAAAGTAATAACGTTCTAATTTTGTCTGGCCAAAGCCATTCTTTTCTATCTATAAAGTCAGTGGTCACATACAGAGATACAGGGATTTTATATTTTTTTAAAAGTGGCCACGCTTTATGATAAAAATCGTAATAACCATCATCAAATGTAATTGCTATTTTGTAAGGATCTTCAGTATTATTTTTTCTATCCAATAAAATCTCTTTAATTGGTACAATATTATAATATTCAGTCAAAAATTTAAGATGCTTTTCAAAGCCATAAGGTGATATGCCTGGTATCATTTTATTATCACTGATACGGTGGTACATTAACGTTTGAGCACTTGACTTTGAATTAATAAAATATTTCCAAAATTTTCCTTTGACTAAAACTTTGAAGATAATTCTTTTAATAAAACACTTAACGCTCCCTATGCTAATAATCATTTGAGTTAAGGTCTTCTCAGCAATAAACGTACTAACGATTTCCATCCCGACAAATCAAAAACAGATAATGAAATCCCTTTTACTATATCCTTTAAAGGAGCAATAAATGTTTTCTCTGCTCGAGCGAATGTTAAACCTCTATTGATATACATGTCTGCCCAAGCGGTATTAATACTTTTTTGTGAGACATGTTCACCATGATTACTTACAAAGTTTTGTAGAATACGAAATGCAAAATCATATCGCCCACGATAGTTATTTGACATTTGTCCTGACCACTCTCGATAGATATATGTTTTATCAGGGCAATACATGAATTCCCAATTTAACGAATACCTTAGCCATAAGTCCCAATCAATCCCCATCTTGAATTGTTCATCAAATCCTCCATCTTGAATAACACAAGCTTTTCGGATAATAGAAGTACCAAAAGGGACAAAGTTTTTCGTTAATAACTGTTCGGTTACCTTACCTGTGTACCTTTCATAGGGCGCAGCTTTATCATAAGGGTTACCATCTTCATCTATATACGAAACTTCACTATAAACAACACCAACTTTATCATCTGAAAAAAAAGGCATTTGTAATTCAAGTTTATTGTCTGTCCAAAAGTCATCAGCATCACAGAAACCAATAAAATCTCCTTTTGCTTCTTTAACTCCTCTATTTTTTGCTTTTGTTTGACCTCTATTTTCGGTCTTAATATAACTAACTTTATTATTATTCGTATAGGCTGACATAACTTCTTCACTATTGTCAGTTGAGCCATCATCAATAACGATAACCTCAATATTTTCCCATGTTTGTTTTAATAACGAATCTAATGCCGTACCTAAATATTGCCCCATATTATATGAAGCTATTACAATACTTATTAAGGGAGAACTCATAAATTAGACCTCACAAATCGAAAAGCGATACTTGCCTGAAGCTTCTTGAGGCATTTTATCGACATCGATAATTTCCAGCTGTATATCTTCCCCAAATACTTCTACCATCTCTTCCCTAAGCTCTTGATCTGTAGTTTGATTAAAGTCTTTACCTTTAACACGGTTAACAATAATTTTATTTAACTGTTTTTGTACAAGTTGCATTTGTTCTAGACCTGAAATCTTAGTTAAGGTTCGTTCAACTAACGAAACGCCTCCTACTAAACTGCCATTTTTCTTTTTAAGAAAATCAGCAACTCTCCCTTCCAGTTTTTTCAATAATGGAAAGTTTCTTCCGCAACTACATGGCTCATCACTTAAGACACCGACATCTTCAATACGATATCGAATCAAAGGCATCGCGAAGTTATTGAGATCTGTTACTACAAGCTTTCCCGACTCACCAAAAGGTACTGGCTTATCATTTTCATCAACACATTCCAAAATAATATGAGGCGAGTTTATATGCATTCCTTGATGCATTTCACATTCACATGCGATTAAACCGACTTCTTCACAGCCATAACGATTAGTAACCTTGGTTACTAAGGCTTCTTCGATGGCTATTCTTTCATGATCAAGCAGCATCATTGAAGTAGCTACTATACCTTTAGGTGGTGTGATTTTTATATTATTTTCATTCAAGAATTTTGCAAATATATAAATAGAATGAGCATGACCAAAAAGAATATCTGGAGTAAAGCTTTTCCACACATCAACAAATTCCTGCATACTCTCAGGATTCAGATCCATAGTATCTAAATACTTTGTCCGTTCGAGTAAAGTTGAACGTAACTTTTCTTTAATGGTTACAGGTACAGGTGGGTTACCCCATAATGAGCCTATTTTGTCGCCAGGAAGCCAACTAGCTAAGTTATCTGCATATCCCTGAGCTGCATTTCTCATTTTTTGGCAATGTTCGTCGAAATAGAGATCTAATGCTACGCCTGTTGAACCACCAGTTTTAGCAATACATAGTTGCTCAGCACTCTCATTGATTGAAATAAACTCTTTACCATTATATTTTATGTCTAATTTTGTAGTAATTGGAAGTTTTTGTAGATCTTCAATAGATTTGATGTCATCGGCAGTTATATTTAATTCAGTCATTCTTTTGCTATACCAAGGACTATTTTTTTCAGCATGAGAAATTAACTTTTTTAACCTTGCTTCTTGATATATTTTCAATTCACTTAAGCTTTGATACTGTAGCGCCTTTAGGTTCTTCATTTCTCCTACTCGCACGCCCCCTTCCTTGGCATCCCACAACTTATAAACCATTGAATTAAATATATTTCTCATTACTCCACACTCCATTATCCTGAACTACTGATGTTAAATATAAAAGATACTTTCTATAAATTTTGATAAACAGTTTTATACTGATTGGCCATTTTACTCGCTGAATACATACTTTTAAATCTGTCATTTAATTGTTTCATTTTATCATTTCCACTTTCATGATAAAACTGTTCAAAAGCGATGATTTTTGAATAAATATTACCTAAGTCTTTTTCTTTATCGAGCAATGGGTAACAGTTACCAATAACATGGGGGATTTCACCCACATTGGTTGCTAATACCGGTAAGTACTCTCTTAAAGCCTCCAACAGTGTTATTGGTAATCCTTCCGTTAGTGAAGGCATAACTAACAGGTCGTAATTATCAAAATAACGACTCGGATTATCGATAAACTGTAAGAAATTCACTTGTGTCTCTAATCCTGACTTTGAAACAAGCCCTTTAAGGTATATTTCTTCAGGACCTGTACCCATGATGTCTAATTCAAATTCACGATCTTGGATCTTAGCTATTTGAATAGCTTTAATTAGATATTCAAAGCCTTTTTCTTTTGCCAATCGACCTATTGCCACTAACTTTATTTTCTTATCTTTAAATCGTTTATCACTTTGTATTGAGAGAGGTTCTGTAGTTATACCATTTTGTACAACATAACTTTTTTTCAATTTATTAAATAGCTTTTGGGTTTCTTGCGAGACAAATATTACTGCTTGCATTCTACTTAAACAAAATTTATCTAATATTTGATATAGCCACATTGCTGAAAATTGTTCTGCGACTACATAACCATGCACGGTTGAAACTATAGGTATGCTACAAAGCATTCTGGGTAATAATGCGAAGAGAACATTAAATTTATATCCATGTGAATGAATGACATTAATCTGTTCTTTTTTTGCTAATTTAGCAATTTCCCATGAGCCTTTAATATTAAGACCTGCTTTCATACGCCAAGTAATAAGCGGTAAGCCTCGTTTTATTGCTTCATGCTCTAATGCTTTAGTGCCTTCATTAATTTCCCCACAAGAAAGGATGGTTGGCTCTAAACCTTGTTTAATTTGCTCAGAAACTAATGTAAGTAACATTTGTTCTGCGCCGTATAAGCCACCACTATCAATCAGATGTAATATTTTCATAACTTCCAGGTACTTAATTAATAATAATTACAGGTCTAATAACACTATTTAGGGAAAAACTTATGTCTCAGTTTTCGAACAATAGATTGCATATACCAAGCCCAAAAAAGTCTCCCTGGCTTTTTAGCAATAGATCTTACCCTCCAGATAATTGGTATTACTTTTCGAGCAATCGCATTTTCAATTTTTTCAAAACCGCTCAATTCAGGAAAAATCCCCATGAGCCAATCATTCACTTTTAGATCAAGAACAAGGTGAACTCTTGATTCATTACCATTATTATTCACATAATGTTTTTTAGAAAAATTCAAATAAATTAATCTACCTTCTGCAAGATGGTAATTTGTATTATTTACAGTAAAGATCACATGTTCATTAGTGATTATTGGGATATGCAATCTCACTTGATTAAAAGCTAAATCAGAAACTTCTTCATAAGCATCTCTATGTTCTTTTATTTCGGTACCAGGAAGTAGGTTCATAATCCTTATTCTGCCGTATGGGCATTTAAAGGCAGATAAAAGTTCTTTAAAATAAGGGAGCTTACCTAAATACTCTGTTTCTTTATATTCACCCCATTTACCTACTTTTTGGGAATGCTCATTAGTTGCGCTTCCATCACGCGATACTAGAGGTATGGTTGTCCAACCATCCGCCAAGCCTTCATCATAGTGAGAAAGCCAGTTTTTATCTTTTAATAACTCTAATTCTTCACGCATTTTTTTCAAATCGAATTTGATCGGAAAACGGTCTGTTAAATCCATATATTCAAACATAATGAGCACTCTAATTATTAATATAATATTTGTTTAAAGTTAAATACATCAATAAAGGTAAACAACATTATTTACCCATATAAACAAAGATGTTTAAAATTTCATTGTTTTAATTAACCTTGTCTAGGCTTCCATATAACAATTTTTTCACCCTTTAAAAAACGAAGACTCGCAATAGCAGCAGCAAAATTAATCAAACAAAAGTAATGCGCTAAACCGACCCATTTATTATTGTCAGCATTATTATTGCCATAAAGTGCTAATAAATAAAAGGCTATCTGTGTTAGCAACGCTAAGTTATAAAAAGCACCTTGACCTAGCAATGCTACATTTGAAATAAAAGCCAAAACGAGTGGAACAAAGGCTAAATAGCGAAGCACTTTATGGCTAAAGAGCTGCAATGAAAACACGCCATAACTGAAAGGGTTTAATAAATGTTTCATATCACTTAAAGCCCAAAGTGCACGTAAAGACACCCGAACTCGCATCCTAAATTCAGATCCCTGATCAGCAAGAGAGTCTTCAGTTAGAATTGCCTTGTCTTGATAAACCACACGCTTGTGTTGTTCTACAATTTTAAGCGGTTGTACGAAATCAGGTAACTGATCAGCACGCAATTCTGAATATAAAGAAGTTCGAATAGCATCTACGCCACCATCAACACCAACAATAGAACCAATAGCACTTTCTAGTAAACGCATATTATTCTCATACTTCATATAAGCACTACAACCGTCACCAACCATAGAGCCATCTTCATTCACATAAACCATTTTACCGGTTACATAGCCAACGCTAGGGTCTGTGAAAGTATTTACAAGTGCTTTCATGGCATCTTTTTCAAAAATGCTGTTAGCGTCTGAAAAAATAATAATTTCAGATGATATTTCTTGAAAGGCTAAATTCAGTCCAGAAGTTTTTCCTTTCCTCGGTATTTGTCTAATTAACTTAACATTACTATGATCTTTAAAAAAAGCTTCGACAATTTTATCAGTTTCATCTTCAGACTCATCTGATACCACAATAATTGAGACTTTGTCTTTAGGATAATTTTGATCTAACTTATTCTGAATAGTGGCAGCAATAACGTTTTCTTCGTTGAATGCCGGAATGATGACTGTAACACTAGGTAATTCTTCAAACTCGCCTTCGACAATTTTGTTTTTAGGCAGAATGTTAAGTAATAAAGGGTAGCCCATATAAACATAAATTAATAAAATTAAGCACATCCAAAAAACAAATTCCATCGATTTACCTTCCTTTCCCAAATAAAACAATTTCAACGGTTCTAATTAAAATTAGCAAATCTAACATAAAACTACGATGTTTAATGTAATACAAATCGTATTTTAACTTCTCTAATGAGTCTTCTTCTGTTGAACCATAAGGGTACTTTAATTGTGCCCAGCCTGTTAATCCTGGCTTAACATTATGACGTTCATTATAATAAGGTAAGTTTTTAATAAGCTGCTGAACAAATTCAGGGCGTTCCGGACGAGGTCCTACAAAGCCCATATCTCCACGTATTACGTTTAAAATTTGTGGTAATTCATCAACACGGTATTTACGAATAAATTTACCAATACTCGTGGTCCGATCATCATTTTGAGAGGCCATTTGAGCACCATTTTTCTCCGCATCGATTCGCATACTTCTAAATTTATAAATATTAAAAGCCTGTCCATCTAAGCCAACGCGCTCTTGCAGATAAAAAATAGGGGCTTTCATGCCTTCGTCTAATTTAATAAGAATGGCAGTTATTAGCATAACTGGCCAAGTAACTAGGGTTAAAGCAACAGCAATAGCAGCGTTAAAAACCCAATCTAAGGTATTGCGTAAATGGTTGCCTGAAGCAAAACCGTTTGAATATATCACCCAACTTGGATAAATAAGGTTTACGGCAATTTGACCTGTTTCACGCTCGATAAAATCGAGAATTTCGGTAATGGCTACGCCACGTATTTTACAGGCAAAAAGTTCATCAATCGGTAAATTATCACGACGTTCATCACTCGCCACAACAATTTCGTCGATACCATGCTCTAGTGCATAATTAACCAGAGAACCTTCTAATGCAATGCGGTTTTCGTTAACTATGCCTGTTTCGGTGTCACCGGGCATAATAACAAAGCCGTGCATGTAAAACCCTTGCCTGTCGACATCTCGACGCATACGTTTTTCAATAATAGATGCTCGGTCACCTGCGCCAAGTACTAATACAACACGCTTACTAAAACCAAAAAAGTCGACTTTAAGCGTTATATAACGAAACGCACTATCAATAATGAGACTAAACAATGCAGCAAGCGCAAGTAATTCAATCTTTAAAGCATGTTGACCATATAATGGATTAATTAACGTGGCAATGAAAAAGCCAATCGCCACTGAAACCAGCAAGCGCCTGACAATACCGCGATAATTTTCACGAAGTTTAGAGTTGTATAAACCCAAGGCTAATAAAGATAACTGCACAATAAGTGCAAAAACAACGGCACAAACCATCAGTAGATCATGAGGAATATCTTGATGTTCAACAAACAAAAACAAGCTATTTAAATAGACGGTTAATAATAATGAACCTGCAAAAAAAATCATCTCGATAATAACTAAAGATTTACTACCAGAGGATAAATCTCGAAATTTTGGGCTAGACATATTTATTAATTATTCCCTTTTATGATTAGCAACACTACCACTTGCTCGATTATGATTTTCAATGCGAAGCGCTTAAAATCACATTAAACTTAAGCGACTGAGATAATAACAAGAATTGCAACTGATTTACACTTATTAAATGTTGTGCAAGAGCTGTAAAAATCACATACAATCATATAGCTTAGTACTAATTTAATAAATTCGACGTATGACGTATATAGAAGGTTATAACCATGGAAAAAAATATGTTCGCTAAACTAAAAACGGCCACGCTATTAATTTTGGCTTATGTTATTTCAGGTTGTAGTGCATTAACATTGCCGCCGGCAACCATACATCAATCAAATACCGTTGATGTTGCTTCTTACAAATACTTAATTGGTGCCGGAGATGTTGTTAATATATTCGTATGGCGTAATCCTGAGGTTTCAGGCACATTTGTCGTACGCCCCGATGGTATGATTACCACGTCTTTAGTTGAAGACATTTCTGTATCTGGCAAAACGCCCACAGAGCTTGCCCGCACCATTGAAGAAATTTTGGCCACTTATTTAAGAGAGCCCGTTGTTACCGTAACCGTTAATAATTTTGTTGGTCCGTTTAGTGAGCAGATACGGGTTATTGGTGAAGCCGCTGAACCTAAATCAATTAATTATACTCAGCAAATGACGTTACTCGACGTAATGATTCAGGTCGGTGGCTTAACTGAATTTGCTGATGGTAATGATGCTATTTTAGTAAGAGTTGAAAATGGTGAACAAAAACAATATGAAATATATATTGAAGACTTAATTAAGAATGGTGAGATAGCTGCTAACGTGGACGTTTTGCCAGGTGATATAATTGTTATCCCTGAAACTTGGTTTTAGTTTTAGTTGAATAAGAAAATAATGCCTATTTTATTAATTCCCTGTATTTAGAGGTCAGGAATGCAAGAAATACTTGAACAAATTTTAGATTATTTAAAAGGTATTTGGATAAAACGCCGCTACCTTATGATTGCTACTTGGCTTATTTGCCCTTTAGGTTGGTTTGCCGTTTCACAGCTACAAGATAGTTATGAGTCAGAAGCGCGGGTATTTGCTGATACTCAATCTATTTTAGGCCCTTTATTAAAAGGGATGACAGCTGAGTCCAATCCTGATGAACAAATCAGCTTAATGGTAAAAACATTGCTCAATCGCCCAAATTTAGAGCGTATTGCTCGGATGACCGATTTAGATGTTCAAGCTACTACCCCGCAAGGATTTAATAACTTAATTCAACGATTAACGAAAAACATTTCAATTAAAAAGACGGGTGGTAAAAACCAAAATATTTTCAATATCACATTTTCTGATAAAGACCCTGTAATGGCACGGGATGTTGTGCAAGCAGTTATTACTGTATTTATTGAAACGACGCGAGGCGAAAATCGTAAAGATTCAGATTCCGCACAAAAATTTCTTGATAGCCAAATTAATGAATACGAAAATCGCTTATTAAAAGACGAAGCAAGGTTAACTAACTTTAAACAGAAATACAGTGAAGTGCTGCCTAACCAGTACGGTGGTTATTACCAAAAGCTAAATAACTCAAAAGAACAATTAAAAACTATTGAACTAATTTTGCTAGAAACAAAAACACAATTAGCTGGCTCAAAAGCTAAATTGACGCAATCTTCAACGTCAGAATCTAATCAGCAAAATAATATTGTTGATTCGAATAGCGTAAAAACTACTTTTGATGACCGTATTGCGGAGTTAGAAGGGCAATTAGATTCACTACAACTTAGGTATACCGAGCAACATCCTGATGTGCTAGAAGTTCAACGTCGCCTTGAGCATTTATCAAAGAAAAGAGATGATGAAATTGAACAGTATCTAACAAACAATAATGAGGCCGGTAATGACTACACGCCAATAAGTCAGAACCCTGTAATTCAAGATATTCAAATTCAAGTGAATCAACTTGAAGGACAAGTTGCTTCGATGGAAGTTAGAGCGAAAAATTACAGAAGTACGGTTAAAGAGCTTGAAAACAAAATTCATACATTACCTGAAATTGAAGCAGAATTAGTGGCGCTCAATCGCGGTTATAACATTACTAAAAAGCAATATGAAGACTTGCTGGAACGTAAAGAAAAAGCACAAATAGGTCAGTCTGCTAATGAAACGACCAGTAAAATAAATTTCAAGGTTATTGATCCTCCTCGTGCACCTTTACAACCTGCTGGGCCCAAACGATTCCTGTTTTATGTGGTTGTTACCTTTTTAGGCGTTGGCGTTGGTTTGGGGCTGTCTTTTTTATTCAGTCAGATAAACCCTGTTGTGACTTCGAGCAGCCAAGTTGCTCGCACGACAGGCATTCCCATTTTTGGTATTGTTTCGGCTACTGAAAATTTAGGCCTACAAAGTAAAGATAAACGCAAAACCATACTGTTTTTTGTCTCTAACAGCTTATTAATTTTAATATTATGCTTTTTTATCGCTTATTCGTTATTTCCGGATGCTATACAAGCGCCAATACATAGGATTTTTAATTTATGAGTACCATAGAAAAAGCACTAGCTAAACAAAGGATAGCTCAACAAGACAAAACACCGGTTGTAACTGAAAATGTAACGATTGACAAACCCAAAAAAACAGTTAAAAGCTCAACAGATTCAGTTAATTATGAAAACAATGATCTTTTAGTTCTTAATAAAAATGATCTTGAAAGTCGTGGTTTCTTAATCGATAACGGTACCAGAAAAAGTATTAAAGATGAGTTTCGTCAAATTAAACGTAAGCTCTTAAACAATGCCTTTGGCTCAAGCTCTAAGACGCTTAAAAACAGTAATTTGGTTATGATAAGTAGCGCTAAGCCGAATGAAGGCAAAACTTTTATTTCAATCAACCTTGCGCTAAGTATTGCCTTAGAACAAGATAAAACAGTATTACTAATTGATGCTGATGTTTTGCGCCCAAGCATAAATCGAGAATTAGGCTTTAAGCAAGTCCCTGGCTTAATTGAATACTTATTGGGTGAGAAGCATGATATTCCTGAAATAATTTACAGTACCAATATTGATAAGCTTAAAATAATACCTGCAGGTGAACCTCATCATCTTTCTAATGAATTACTCGCCAGTGACCGTATGGAGTCTTTAGCTAAAGAACTCGCAGAGCGCTACCCTGACCGTATTGTAATATTTGACTGCCCACCCTTAATTGGCGTTACAGAAACGATGGTCTTAGCCAACTTAATGGGCCAAGCGCTGGTGGTAGTTGAAGAATCAAAAACGCTCTTAGCTGACATTGAAAAAGCGACAGGAAATCTCAATGAAGATTTAGCACTAGGTTTAGTGCTAAACAAAGCAATCAGATCTCACAAGGATATGTATGGCTATTATGGTTATGGATACGGCAGTAAATAAGACAGTATTAGCTGCAGCAATCTTTGCCATTTTATCTGCAAATACTTTCGCAGGGGAATGGCAGTTTACACCACAGTTGATTATTGATGAAACCTATACTGATAATGTTAATTCATCTGTTAACGAAAAAACATCAAGTTTAGTTAGTCAAACAGGTGTTGAATTAAGTACACTGTTTTCATCAAAAAAATTAAATTTTTCCTTTGATGCAAAAAGTCTTTATGCAATGTACACCCATGACCATGATACCGATGATGACTATCATACATTGGACAGTTCTTTTCGCTTAAACTTAGGCCCAAAAGGACTTGCTTTAATCGGTAGTGCTGCAATATCAAACCAAACACGTAATAATTCCCGTAATGCGCTTGCAGATATTGTTTCTGGTGACACCATTAGAGTTGAAAATTATTCGGGTGGTTTTCAGTACACTATTAATAATAGTGCTTTTATTGTTAATTCGGGTATTCAATACCAAACAACTAAGTCACAAGACGGTATAGGTGAACGAGAAGGCTATGCGGTACAGTTTTCAAGTAAAAATGGCTCTGCTGCTCGAAATATATATTGGGATACGTCATCTGAATATTCTGATGCGACTAATCAAGGCAGAGACGGACAGTTATTCAAAGGTGAAGTTAAAATCGGTTTGATTACGGGTTATAAAATAACCCCGTTTATACGATATTATGATGAAACTAATGAAGGTGATCTTGTTAATAATAGTTCATCACTTGAGTCAGACTCTTATGGTGGCGGCTTACGCTGGTTAATAAGCCCTAGAATCCTATTCGACCTATCTTATAACACACCTACTGGTACTCAGCTAGACCTCGATGGTAAAGAACAACAAGACTATGCTGCGGCCACAATTCGCTGGGAGCCTAGTCAAAGAACGACCTTAATAATTGATTACGGCCAACGATTTTATGGTGAAAGTTACGGTCTTGACTTTACCCATCAGAATAAGCGTTTGACTAATACAATAACCTATACAGAAGATGTTCAAGCATTTACCCGTAATAATTATGATAGTGTCGCCTTAGGTAGCTTTTGGTGTCCACAAGGTAACATAGCTGACTCTTCAACTTGTTTTGTCAATAATAATGATAATATCGATTTTGATAATTATCAGCTAATCAGCTTAAATGATTTTGTTTTAGTGGAAGATTTAGGCCTTTCATTAAACAAAGAGTTACAGTGGTCTTCAGAATTAGCGCTACCGCGAACCACTTTCAGTGTTGAGCTATCAAACTTGACCCGTGAAAATTTAAATACCCGTACCGAAGATGAAAATAAAAGGGCATCGTTTGCGATTAAACGCAAAGTTAGTGGTAAATCAAATATAAATCTCATGCTTGAATATACTGACACCCACTTTTTACTTGCACAAGAAAATGGCCGTCAAGACCGTTACCGACGTTATAGTATTGAGTATGACAAATCCTTAAATAGTAAACTAACCGTTAAATTAGGTGTAAGCCATCTTAACCGCAGTTCTACTACCCAGTCATTCAATTATGAGGAAGACAGAGTCTACTTCAATTTCAGTAAAGGTTTTTAGCAGTATGTATGAAAATTATTATGGTTTTAAAGAACGTCCTTTTCAGCTAAGCCCTGATCCGCGCTTCTTCTTCGCATCAAGTAATCATCAAAGAGCCATGTCTTATTTACAGTATGGTTTAGACCAAGGCGAAGGTTTTATCGTAGTAACAGGCCCTATTGGTACCGGTAAAACGACCATTGCTCGTAACCTGCTTAATAATATTGCTGACGATTCAATTATTGCCGCTCAACTTGTTACCACAAAACTTGATCCACGAGAATTACTTGAACTTGTTGCCTTTGAATTTAAAATTACGGTAAAAGGTAAAAGTAAAGCTGAGTTATTACAGTCAATTGAACAGTTTCTTATTGATTTGAATCGCCAAGGTAAGCGCGCTTTGTTGATTGTTGATGAAGCACAAAATTTACCGATAGAAACGGTTGAAGAACTCCGTATGTTATCTAATTTTCAACTTGATAATAAGCCATTGATACAAAGTTTCCTTCTCGGACAAGAAGAACTTAAAGATATTATTCAAGCGCCTAATATGGAGCAATTTCGTCAACGTATTATTGCTTCAGCACATTTAAAGCCACTGACAAGTGAAGAAGTAAAAGAATATATTAATCATAGATTACATCAGGCAGGTTGTAATAAAGAAGCTCTTTTTTCGGATGATGGCTTCGCTATTATTTATGAAAAAACCTTAGGTGTGCCCAGAAAGATCAATATTTTTGTTGACCGCTTATTACTCTTTGGTTTTTTAGAAGAGCTAACCTGTATTGATGTTGATGCTATTAATGAAGTTGCATTAGAGATGCAAGTAGAGCTAACAGGTTCACTGCACAAAACTCAATTAATGAGTAACGAACCCAGCCAAGCAAACGCACAACTCATCGTAAATTCAACTGAGAATGTTGAAAACATGAAAGAAATATTAAGAGAAGTCGAAGATATATTAGAGTCATCAATTAAGCAAAAAATTAAAATGGCTCGCTATGTTGATAAATTGCTTAAGCAAAAAAGCCGTTTGTATGCAGAAGCTAATATCGACTTAACGGCTAACAAAGGTACTGAACAAGATAAAGGTTAATAAATTTAAGTAAAGTAGAAGGTTTTGTTACGGCCAAACCTTCCAACTATTTTCTCTCTACCTGCCAGCACCCTACGTTTCATTAATGGTTAGACCATATTTTTCAATTAACGAATATAAAGTAGGCCGGGTTACACCGAGTAATTCTGCTGCTTTTGACATATTTCCTTCGGCTAGCGCATAAGCTTTTTGAATAGCGATTGATTCAGCTTTTTCACGTACTGAACGTAAGTTCAAAGATAATTCAAATTCAGTATTAGTGTGGTCAAAAAAGCCTAAGTCAAACGCTGTTACTTGTGTACCTGTCGTCATAATCACCGAACTTTTAACTTTGTTCTGAAGTTCACGAATATTACCGGGCCACTTATGCGCTTTAATTGCACTTAAACCGTCTTCTGAAAAGCTTTTTACATTACGTTTATACTCAAGAGAATACACCTGTAAGAAATACTGGGCGAGTATCAATACATCTTCATCTCGGTCACGTAAAGGTGGAATATTTAGGGTGATTTCACTCACGCGGTAAAATAAATCTTCACGGAAAGTTTTGTCTACCACCATTTGTTCTAAATTTTGATTCGTCGCACAGACTACTCGAACATCTACATTGATTTCTTGTCGTCCACCCAGGCGCTCAATCGTTTTTTCTTGGAGAAATCGTAATAGTTTTGCTTGTAAACTAAAGGGCATGTCTCCAATTTCATCTAAAAATAAAGTGCCACCTTCTGCACATTCTATTTTTCCTTTGGTTGCACGGTGTGCCCCTGTGAAGGCACCTTTTTCGAAACCAAATAACTCACTTTCTAGTAGATTTTCAGGAATTGAGGCACAATTGATCGCAACAAAAGGCTTTTTACTGCGGTCGCTGGCAATATGAACAGCATTAGCGGTAACTTCTTTACCGGTACCGCTTTCCCCTAACAGTAATGCTGTTATTTGTGTTGGCGCAATACGCTTGACCATCATGCGTAAACGGTCAATCGCTTCGCTGTTACCGATAATGCCGATATCGCTACCCACAACTTCACGCATTTTTCGATTTTCTTCTTCAATAGCGGCGACACTAAAGGCACGCGCAATGATGACATTGATAACGTCAGGGTCTATCGGTTTTTGGTAAAAGTCGTATGCTCCCGCTGAAATCGCTTTTAATGCATTTTTGCGGTCGTCATTGCCAGTAATAACAATAACCTTTGTATGAGGCGCTATCGTTAGAATTTCTTGCAGTGCCACTAAACCTTCAGTGGCATTAGCTTCATCGGGCGGCAGGCCTAAATCAAGTGTAACAACCTTAGGTTCATGGCGACGCACTGCCGCAATAGCACTATCGCGGTCTGAAGCTAGTACCGCTTCATAATCTGATAAGCTCCATTTGAGTTGTTTTTGTATTCCTTTATCATCATCAATGATCAGTAACTTTTCCATGCGGCTAAACCCCCTTTCTTATCATAACGTTAGCTTTCAATAATTCACTCATAAACAGGGTTTATGGGTAGGTCAATAATGAATGTAGTCCCTTGCCCTTCAATGCTTTCAACCTTAATTAGCCCTGCAATACCCTCAATAAACTGCTTCGCTTCAAAAACGCCAATCCCCATACCCGCGTTACCTTTGGTGGTATCAAAAGGCTTAAACAGTCGGTTATTAATAAAAGGCTTCGACATACCACAACCGTTATCTGAAATTTTTATGCCTATATGGTTGTCTTGCTGAGTAAGCTGTACTTTAACCCAACCTTGCTTATTTGTCGCTTCTTGTGCATTTTGTATTAAATGGTTGAGTACTGAATGAAATGATTCGCTATGAATGGCCATTTCACAGCTATTAATCTTTTCAAATGTCACAAGCGGTAAACTAATATTTCGCTGCTCTACTACACTGCTAATCAATTTTGCCATATCAACTAACTGGCTTTCAGACTGCGCCATTTGTTTATTTCGTAATTGCGATAAAACTTTTGATAAACGCTCAGTAGCTGACTCAACCGTTTCAAAAACATCAGCTATAAAGTCAGGGTTATCACGGTGCTTTTTAGCGTTAGTGCTGATTAAGGCTAACTGTGCTTGCACATTTTTTAAATCATGTACTAAAAAAGCGGACATACGATTAAAAGCGTCAAATTGTTTCGATTCGGCGAGTTTGTCATTAGCTTCATGTAAAGAGATAAAGTTTCCTAATTGTTTTGATATCGCAAAAAGTAAATCTCTGTCTTCCCAATTTAATTGCTTAACTTCGTTTTTACCGACCAAAAAGAACATACCATAAAAAGCTTTGCCAATAAAAATAGGAACGACAATTCTTATATTATTTGCATCAATTAAGGGTAAATTTAACGACAGGTTAGGGTAAATAGTTGGAGTTTGCTTATATTCGTCAATATCGATGATCCAACCTTGCTGCTGACAAAAACTGCTACAGTGAATTAGTTGGTCATTGAAAGAATCATCTAAAATAATATTCTCAGAGTATTGAACACTAAATCGTTGCTCCGTCACTTTTTTTAAAATAGCACCACCATAAGCATCAACTTTAGACATCATAATTTGTGTCGCCATTTGGTAATAGCTTTCTGCGTTAGTAGTTTCTATTTTTCCAATTAAATTTAACCATTCATCTCGGTATTCGTACTTATTAGCAAAAAAGTTTTTCGCGATAAATACCTTTAATTTTCGACGTAAAGATTCGGTGATCAATAAAGCGACGAGCACCAAGCTACCAAGCATTAGAAAACTAATACTAACGACACTCCCCCACTCACCACCGATGTAATTAATGACATAACCTGCCAGTGCCATAACCAGTAAATAAATACCTGCAATCATCAACATCGAGCTATAAAAAACCACATGTCGTGACACAAAAATGCGCACAGAGCCATTACGAATTCGACGTGTACTAATGAGCAATAACGGAAAAATCATTAGAGAAATATAGCCTCGGCTGAACCAAAAATTAAAATCGACACCATCAACCATAGTCGCTTGCGCATATAAAATGAAGTCAAAAATCGCAACACTCGCCAACGCTAGAACCATAGGTAAAATAGCCCAACGCACTTGCGAATTTGCACTACGATAAAGCTGTTCAAGCAGTACTAAACTCCATAAATTGAGCACGATAAAAAGAAGGAATATGTATTCGTAAGAATAGTTGAGTAGAGAGCTGGTTAACCAACACACCAACATTAACGTCCCCCAAATACTCACGTATTGACGAATATAATAATTAGCGATAATAGCCTTAAAAGAGGGATGCTCTGTATTGCAAAGTACAATTAATAACGACCAACAGGCTATTTTAAAAGCATCAGCAAACATTGCCCACTGCAAACTAAAACCCAGTTTGATTTGTAATGCTGCCACGATATTTGCAATAACCGTCACTAGCGTAGAAATGAGCACCCAGCGAGCAAGTGTTGTATTGTTGCGCGCAGCAAAAATAAGTAATGCAAAAACAAAATAAGCGGCGCTAGCTAACGAATAACCGAAGAGTCCTAATGAATCCATAATATAAACTTCTTATTGAGTTTTTGTTTAATTGTTTTGTTGTACTTTTTCTTTGGTAAAGATTTGCGTTAATACCGGTACTAGTAAAAAACTAGCAATCGCCGAAACACATAGTCCAGAAATAATAACCGTGCCTAGCGGTTGCCATAAACCGCCACCAAAAAGTGTTAATGGCAATAAGCCACCTATGGTTGTTAACGTTGTTAATAATATTGGCGTAAAGCGGGTGGCACTTGCATCGAGTATGGCTTGTTGTAAATCATTTGATTGATCCATATTACGGTTCGTTGTATCAATCAATATAATGGCGTTATTCACCACAATACCGAACAAACTAATTAAACCGATAAACGCCATCATCGAGAATGACTGCCCAGTAATGTAGAGACCTATTACTGAACCCGCCATCGCAAAAGGGATAGAAGTGAATATAATCAATGGCTGTAAAAATGACTTGAACTGTAATACCAGCACCGCAAAAATACCAATCGCCGTAACTAACATTATTTGCGCAAGACCTGAGAAATTCTCTTGCCTTGATTCTTCTTCACCCCCTAAAGTATAGCTAACGCCCTTGGGCATTTTATATTGTGCTAAATAGTTAATTACCTTTGTAGTCATTTCACTCACCGTATGACTTTTATCAACGTCAGCAGAAACCTTCGCCATGCGTAACTTTTGATAATGGTAAAACTCAGTACGGCCTTTTTGCAGTTTGGTGGTAATAAATTGATTGAGTGGAATAGCTTCGCCTAAACGATTAGTGACATTAATATCTTCTAAGCCGTTGATATCACGTTTTTTACGGCGAACAACAATAGGATAATTTTCACCATTATCATCATTAAAACGACCGACTGTGGTACCAGAAAGGATTGTCTGCAGAGTTGTGTCGAGCGTATTAATGTCGATATTAGTTAAACCTGCTTTTTCATAATTTATATCAAGCAATAGTTCTGTATTAGCAATTCCGATAGGGTTATCAATATTAATGATGCCTTCAGTACTTGCCATCATACTTGAAAGATCGTTAGCAACCTGTTCTAAGTCGGTAAGTGACTCGCCCATTAATCGTACACTGATGGGTAAATCGGTGACCGGACCTTGGGTAAATTCACTAACAGTAATTTTAGCTTGTTGCCATTGCCCAAACTCCTCACGAAGCTCGGTAACAAAACGAGAGACTCTTTCTGCATCGTATTCATGTAAAACCACAATCACCTGACCGTATGTTGCCACACCTCGTTTAGGTATTTGATTATAGTAAATACGCGGGTTTGCATTACCGACGTTTAAAGCAACTTTATCGACTAATGCATTTCTTTCAATTATTTCAGTCATTTGTTGCATAACTTGGTCGGTATAAGCTAGCGATGAGTTTGGTGGTGTTTCAACATCAAGCATGATCATCGGCTTTTCTGCTTTAGGAAACAGACTGACACCTACTTTGCCAAACAATGACAACATACCGACCAAACAAAGTACTGCGATAGCGATAACGATCCAGCGAGAAAGTATGAGTCGAGCAAGCCATTTGGCATAAACACGCTCTGCAAAGATATTGACGTAATGCTGTAGCGTTTTTATTTTTGACTTACTTGGTACTGTATTTTTGGCAAAAAATCGACTGGCTAATAATGGCGTTAATGTAAGCGCAATCAATAGAGAAGCGAACAAGACTAAAACAACCGTAACCGGCATTGAACGAACAAAGTCACCGGTATTACTTGCTAACATTAGCATGGGTAAAAACGCTAACATTGTAGTGACTGTTCCACTGGTTATTGCCCAACCAACTTTGGCGGTACCTGATGCTGCGGCATCGGCCAGATTTACAGCTGTTTTTTTCTCTCGGTGAATGCTTTCAGTAACCACTATGGCATTATCAACAAGCAAACCTAATGCGATAATCAACCCAACAATAGACATTTGTTGTAAGCCAAAGCCACTAAAATCTAACCAACCAATAGCGACTAAAAACGACAATGGAATAACAGCAATGACAACTAAAGATTCACGTAATCCTAAAAATACCAAAGACAGCAGACCAACCAAGACAAGGCCTTGCCAAAGGTTGTCAAAAAATCCGTTGACTCTCAATTCAACACTGTCGGCTTGCTTGAATAAAACATCAACTTTTATGTTGCTGGGTAAACTTTCTGTAAAGCGCGCAATTTCATTATCAATACTTTCAGTTAATCCAAAAATATTCGTATTAGGTCGTTGCTCTATCGTAAGAAATATAACGGGTTTATTATCAAAATAAGCTAAATAGTTAGGTTCTAATCCTGAAAACTCAACAGTTGCGACATCTTTTAGACGCAAAACAAAACTGTCATCAGAGCGAATAACGGTTTCACCTAACTGAGCCAACTGTACAAAATTACCACTTGCTTTTACATTAAAGCGCCTTGAACTTGCATCAACATAACCGGGTGTAATATTGGTTGCGCGTCCTTGCAAAATAACATTAATATCGGTAACCGATAAGCCGTAATGTTTCAACAGCGCTAAATTCACGTCAATTGCGACAATTTGCTGAGGGTATCCCCAAACATCGGCTTTGCGAACATCGTTAATCGCTTCCAGACGTTTTTCTAACTGCTTAGCGTAAAACTCCATTGATTTGTAGTCTGTAGGCTCACTCCAAAGCGCAAGTTGCATAATAGCAACACTCGTAGGCGTGGCTTTTAACACAAGTAAATCGTGAACGCCTTCGGGTAAGGTAGGTTTTACCGTTGAAACCGCCTGTTTTACTTTGTTATAGGAAGCCTCAGGGTCTGTTCCGTAGAGAAAAGTAATTTCAATGCGAGCACCACCATTTTTTACTTGTGATTCAATCTTTTGAATATTTTCAATATCTGAAAATTCTTCTTCAAGTGGGTTAACCACTAGAGTTTCAATATCTGTTGGCGAGGCTCCGGGGTAAATCACTTCAATTAACGTAATAGACATGTCAAATTGAGGGTCTTCTGAGCGTGGCATTTGAAAATAAGAAACAATACCGACTAGCACCAATAATACGACTATCGTCAAAGTAAATTGGGCGTTCTTTATGGCGAGTTTAGGTAAAAGCATAGTGGCTATTCACCTAATTTAATATGTTGCCAGCCACTGGTAACTATTTGTATAGGCTGATCGTCAACTGACGCAAACAAATATAAAAATTGATTGTCTAAACGATAAATATCGTAGTGCTGATAAGTGAGTTCTTGATCGTTTTTTGTAATCACAATAGCTTGACCGTTGTCGTCAACAGAAATTAAGGCAGAAATAGGTAAACGGTAAACAAAATTGTCACTGGTAAAATCGATCGTAATTTCGGCAATTTGTCCTGCGACAAGACCACTTTTTAACGCAAGGTTCGGTAGTAAGACTTCAATAATAAACATATTACCGTCAGTGTTAGCAATAGCCGGTATTTTACTAACTTCACCAATAACAACGCCTAACGCTTGTAAGCTAACATTTACTTTTTGACCTAAACGAACCTGGCTTACTTCACTACCCGTTAACGCAACTTTTACTACCCAGTTTTTATCTAGTGCCGCTATTTTTAGTATTTCATGCCCGGGTGACTGTAATTCGCCTAATTCAGTATAACGATTTAAGACCACCCCAGAAAATGGTGCTATGACTTGCGCTTTTTCGAAATTATAAAAGGCAATTTGATATGCCGCTCTCGTTGTTTCAACTTGGGTGAGTGCAATATCAAGATCTTGTTCTGAATTCAATGCATGTTCAAGCAACTTTTTTTGACGGTTAACTTCACGTTTTGCTTGTAATAGTTGTGCATAAGTCGCATTTTTATTTTGAAGTAATTCGGTAGTGTCTAAAGAAGCAAGCAACTGATTTTTTTCAAAATACTGCCCTTCATCAACGGATAGTTCGGTTAAATAGCCGCTACTTTTGAAAGATAAATTCAACGTTCGTTTAAAATCGAGTTTCCCCGTTCGTTTGATCGTATCTGCGTAAGGCTCAACAATGACTTGTTCGAGATCGTAACTTTGCGACAATACTGAAAATGATGCAGAAATGATTATTCCTGCGATTAAAAATCGAACAAAACTATTCCATGATTTCATATGCAATTCTATAACGCGTTAAATTAACTAATTTTATTATAGCCAATACTTTAGGGGTGTTGCTAAATAAAGTACATCTTTTTCCATTATTTTTGCTCTGCTTGATTCAGATTTATAAAATTCGCACATCAACTGAAAATAAAGACGACAAAGCTAGACAATTTTCACGATTAATTATAGTATTTGCCGCGTTTAGAACAGCAAACCACCCGTAGCTCAGCTGGATAGAGTTCACGCCTCCGAAGCGTGAGGTCACAGGTTCAAATCCTGTCGGGTGGACCACTTTTTATTCAAGTATCAAGCAGCACTTAAAATAGATAGTTTCATTTTATATAACTGTTGTTCTTCTTTTTTGTAGCTCCACTTCAACGCATTTTCCAACATCTTTTTAGCCAATTTCATCTCACTTCTTTTAAAGTATATTTTAGCTAAACCTATGTAAGCTTCTTTTAGATAAGGCGCATTTTTTAAGGCTTTTTTGAAATAAATTTCAGCTTGTTCACTATCTTTATGTGATTTATAGGCTTGTTCGAGCCAAACATATGGATTTGGGTTGTCCAAAGTATTCAATTTTTTTTGATAAAAATCGACTTCCGCCATTCTATTTTCCGTTAACAATAAAATCATATAATTACGTATTATAGGAATGTTTTTTTCATCCAAAGATATACCTAATTGATATAATTTTTCAGAGGTTAACTTATCATTTTCAGTTTTATGCAATAAAGCCATAAAGTTAAGGGCTTCAACGCTAGACGGTAAAATTCTCAACGCCTCTTTTCCATAGGCAAAAGCTAAATCTGGTTTGTTATGTATAAGGGCATCGCCAGCAATATTTCGATAGTACATAGACAAAAATTTATTAAAGGAGAATTCTGGTCCTTTTTCACTGTTTTTCACTGGGAAATAATCAATCACGATGCCTGGTTTAGTCAGATATATCAGACCTTTTTCTGGAACAAAGCTAGGATCATAGATAATAGTTTGCACATGTGAAGACGATGATAAAAACTGATTGTTTTTTTGGAAAATAGGCGCCGAAGTCACTTCACGATAAGAGGTTTTCAACCCCACTAGTCGAGTTAAAGCCGTTGTCAGAATAGATAAGCTTAAGCAATTCCCTTGTTTTTCACTTAAAGACTTTTGAGCAATATTGGTTTCACCGTAAAAGGTAAAGTTATTTTTAAAGCGTTGCAGATAAGTCGCTAAAGCAACATGCGACTCAAGCCCTTCCTTTTTAAGCTTTTCATACTCTTCAAAAAAATCAGCTTCTTGTTCCTTGGAAAGTGCGAAAATATCTTGTTCACTTATGACCGCCTCCGTAAACGTGAATAAACTGTTATTCAGCGGAATATCAATCTTTGCTTTAGGGTCAATGATAGCGTTAGAACAAGCACTTACTAACGAGATAAATAAAATAATAGCGGTGAGTTTTAACATAACAATTCCTTTGCTCCATTCGTTTGACAGACTTTATCTCCATCAAAGTATACTATAAGTGTATTCTTGTCAGTAAAGGTAGCTTATCAGTCTGCTATTTTATTAAAGCTAAGATGCGAATAAGCCTTTAATGTTTTGCTGATTAAGTATCAGATGAAAATGGTATTTAGGAGAAATATTTCAGTCCTCTCAAATTAAAACCAATAAAAAGCCTCGCAAGTGCGAGGCTGATTTTCATTTCCCTTTGGCTTCAAAAACAGCCAAAAATAAAGCCCCTTCCTAAATGACTATATAGGTTCACTTAGGAAGGGGCTTTGGATTCTAAAGAGCTCAACTCTATACTTTTTAATTAATGAGAAGTTGGCATTTACTTTTAAGTTGATTTAATTCTCTCGGTAAGAGAACATCAAAAGTCATATAAAGTAAGGACTGTTCTATATCAACCCAAGCTAAAGTATGAATATTCTTTCTTACATTTGCTTTATCATTAACACCAAACTTACACCTCGAATTATCAAATTGGTCTTTAGAGTTATTTAAAAGCATCTTTGCGTTTTCTTTTTGTTCTTTAGTGCTTAAAGAGTGTATAAATATTTTTTTGTAATCATTAAGCTTTATGATTAATATTGCTTGGGTATCACTTGACTGACTTTCTAAATACCCTGATTCAATGATTTTAAAAGAACTTTTACTTAAAGTTACTGTAGCTCCATTAGTAAACCTCGCAAGAGCAATATTAAGTTCTGATTTATAAATAACAATAAACAATGAAATTGTTATTGCAATAAACATTATTAAGAGTGCATGAAAGACTTTATTGTTCTTCTTCATTTCTTTGTTCCTGATTATCGTTATTATCATCATCGTCATCATCACCAAACAGCCATTCAAAAAATGTTTGTCCACCTTTTGCAACCAAGTCTGCCTGACTTGTTGGAGGTAAGTGACCTAGGTTGATACCGTTTTGAACAGTATTTCCAGCTTCATCAACATATTCATCCCTTTTTTCAGCTTCCTCTTTAAATAACCTATTGGAGATTCTAGTTATTTTGGTAGAACCTTGTAATAAGAGGTACAGAAATACCAATATAATTGGACCAATTCATTCCAATCATATTGGACCAACGTAAAATTAATTAAATCTTAAATAACCAATTAATTTATTATAAATTAATTGGTTATGAAGTTTCAGAACCTTAATTATGACAGCTACACACAATTATGTGAAAGAACATTTTTTTGTAAAACCAACTTAAACTCACAACCAAAGTTATTGGAAAGCATCACCTCGATTTATTAAAATAATGACTTATTTTTGATTGGGCCGATAACATGAATACAGTTGTTAAGGATTGGGTTATCGTTACAATCATTGAAAATAAAAAGCCGATTGGAAAAGTACTTTATGGCATCGTAATTGACGATATGAGTTGCCGATTTTTGAAGGGTGATTATGTTTGCTCGTCTATGATCATAGACATCAACTTTGACACTCAGCTCATAAAAACTGAATCAGGCAGTCTTTACCAAATTATCGGAAATGGTAAACGAACAAAAATTATGATGGAAGAATTTGAGTTATTACGCCAAGGTTTTAACCCTGAGCAAATAATTGCTATTCGCCCATCAACGAAACTAAAAGTCCATTAAGAATTTGGCTTCAAAAGCAGCCAAAAATAAAGCCCCTTGTGATGTAACCATTTGATGGCATTTCAAGGGGCTTTGGGTTCAAATAAGTTCGAAGGTCAAATGAGTATATATCTCAAGTGTCACCAACCCCTTTTATTTTTGTTTTTTCTTTCTAAAATAAACTATAGCGTCTACTGGTATAAATACGGCTAAAACAAATACGCAAGATTTCACAGTCAATTCGAGTACATTTAAAAAGCTTAGATCCCAATTATACACCCCTAAGAGTTCATCAATAATCCATAAACCAAAGAAAGCAAAAATTACTAATAGCGTAAATATTTTCGAATAAAGAAATATATCTAAAGTTTTTTTGTTCAAATTATTTATCCTCCATTAGAGTGTTTTTAGCGTCAGCAGCATTACCCATTAAATCAGCAGCGCCTTCAACGATACTTTTACCTAAGCCGTTTACTTTGTTTGTTTCGCCAAATGCTCCCTTTGCTCCCTTAACTAATGATTTGAGACCTTCACCTCCAGCAGCACCTAATGCTCCAAAAAAAGCACCATCTCCCATATTGCTCCCTAATTGACTAGCAGTAAATGTTCCATCGGTGTCCCCTTGCATGCCATCTATTCCTGCATTTAATAACGTACTTCCTGCGCCTAACGCAGAACCAGCAACGGAATTACCTGCTATATTTGCAACAATAGCACTTCCGCCTGTAAAACCAGCTTGAGCCACACTAGTACCTATTGATTCAGCTAAACCAACCCCTGTTGCTCCGATTACGGCAGCAACTCCAACTTGTGTGTAATCAATATTATCAAAACCTTTACTGTAACCTTGAGCAACAGCGTTTATCCCACCAGCAATAGCAGCACCAAGTACATGCCAAATAAATTCACCATTAGGGTCAGTATACTTATAAGGATTATTATTAACATACATATAACGATTAAACGACATTACAGGGTTCTTAGCTGTATACCCAACCGGATCATTCGAGTAGAAACGACCTATGACTGGATCATAGTATCGTGCCTGCATATAACTTAACCCTAAGTCAGTATCAAACTTATGCCCTGTATAACCAATTTCATTTTTTGTCCCACCCCAGTCTTGGCCAAAAGGCTTATAGCGATGTTGTGAAACCATGTTGCCTAAACTATTTGATTTCGCCGCTGTACTGCCTAGCAAGTCACGGTGAATATAAGTAACTACACTGGCTTTTTGTTGTGCGACGAGTTGACTCCCTAAATAGTAATTCTCTTGTGATACACCATTAATATTCTCAAAAACAAGTTGCCCCGATGATGTATAAAAAGAATAACGCGTGCCAGTGCTATCTATTGCTTTAACCCGGCGATTATGGCCATCATATCGATAGCTGTTCCCATTACCATAGGTCATTTGATTTGCTAAATTATAACTAAACGATTTATTACCATTACTGGTCACATTGCCTCTACTATCATAAGCCATATTATAGTTGACAGAGCCAGAGGTGCTGGACAATTTTTTATCACTCCCGTAGTAATAGTTAATATAGGAACCGCCAAACCTAAACGTAGTAATATTGCCCATATTATCGTAGTTCATATCACCAATAACGTTCCATGAACCTACTGGTCCAGGACCAGGATAAGGTGGTGTAGGAGGTGGATAATCCCCCCCAATAGCAATGCTGGTTGCCGGGACTGATTCAGCTTGAAATTGTGTCTCTGAACCACCAGATGATATAACATATTTCTTCGTAGTATCTAAACGATCTAGCGCATCATAGGTAAACTTTAAATCATGTGAGGTGTTCTGTAGATCGTTCCAGCGCGTAATATTGAAGTTTCCATCATAGCTATATTGGTTATTAACAAGAGAGCTACCACCACATGAAGTACGCTGAATATTAGGTACACCAAAACTTTTTAAAGTTTGTATTGTTAAACAACTATTGCCATGGGTCATATTCTTTAATTGCCCGTTTTCAAAATAATCAATGTTACTGGCATAACTCCCTACCGACTGCGCTTGACCTAATGCGTTAGGAGAATAATAAATAGTTCTTCCACTCGGGTAAGTGATACTATTTTTGTTAGCCTCAGCATTATATTGATGGGTTAGTGTCCATATATAGCCATCAAAAACTAATGACTCTGATGTCATCAAATTCAAATCATTGTAGTTATAATTATGTGTTGCACCATTAAAACTCAATGATTTCAAATTACCGTTCTTATCATAAAAGTATGCTTTATTTGCCGTTGAGTCACCAAAACTGACCAGACTTAATGCTCCCAAATTATTGTAGCTATACGTTGTTTTTTCACCTATTGAAACCGAAGTGTCACAAGCTGTTAAACTGCTTGAAACTGAGTTTCCTTGAGCTGACCACACAGTGTTACCGACTGCATCAATACTAACAGCCGTATTACCTATGTCAGGTCTAACTGTTTTACATAAGTTGTGATAATAGTCGTAAACTCTATGCTCGGAAATTCCTCCTTGGGTGATACTTTTAAGGTTCCCATATAAACTGTAAGTCATAATAGTGTTCGCAAGATTATTGGGGGTCACAATACTAATGGGCTCTTGCTGACTTGGGCTACCGTAGGCTTTATAAGTTGTGGTGGTGAGCAAATTACGATTATCTGTCACCGACACTTTACTATTGGGTGCATAGCTATAACGAACACCGTTACCACCAAGTGCATTATTTACTGACTTGGTTATTCTCCCTAAACCATCGTAGGTTATATTAGTGCCATATGTTGTTGTTATAGATCTTTTGGGTTGAGATTGGAATGTTTTTTTCCCATAGGCGTTGTAAGTATTTCTTGTGTAAACAATGGTTGATGAATCACGTTTATCACGTACTTTTGTCAGTACTGGGCGAAGCAGACCATTATAATAGACTTTACTTTCAAAGTTGCCCTTAGTAGTCGTTTTTATCAGCATACCATTATGCACAAATGAAGATTCTTCACTTCCATGAGCACTATTATAAGAAATAGTTGTATTGTTCCATTGAGCACTTGCAGGGTTTATAAGCGTTTTACGCCCTAAGTTATCATGACCATAGTTGATGACATTACCATTAAAGTCTGTTGTTTGCTTTATCCAGCCATTGCTATCAACGGTTCTATAGCCGTATTGGCTTGTGGTTGAAGTGCTTTGAGGTGTTCTGATTGTACGAGGGATACCACGATAATAATCGCTCGCTTCAGACCAACGATTACTTGCATTTAAACGGGTGAGTTTAGGTAGGCCCGCGTTTGTACCACTGGTGTGATAACTTTCATTACGTTTAACCCAGCGACCCAAGCGATAGCTATGATATGGCTTTGATTTATATCCCCCACTTGCCGAGTGATAGGTTTGCTGTGAAACCAATTCATTCCCTACATAATTATTATCACTACTCACGTAGGTTGTGGTGGGTAAGTTTAATAAGTAGTTCGTTGTGTCATGGTAATAGCCTTGTTTTGTATAGCGCTTATTGTTATTAAAATTATTGTATTCATAGGTCTTTCTAGCAACGCCATAATCATTGTGCTCAGAAAAAACTTTATAATATCTTTTGTTTACACTGCCTTGATGTAGCTCAATTGTTTTTTTCGTCATCAGTGCTCTATAAGTGATAGGCGCAACATTAACATTCTCAACTAAACTATCACCTACAAAGGGTCCTTGCTGATACGTATTAACCACTCGTTTTAATAAGTTCGTTGCGTTGGTATCATAATATTCAGTGACCACAAGCTTACCATCAAGCACACTCGTGTAATCTCTATTGTGGTAGTACATAGTTTTCGAACCATCCGGTGCTAATACTGTCGTTCTCTTATAATCTATATTGTTAATATAATCAGCAGGATAAGGAGAAGAAATTCTGAAGTTTGAGCCTGAAGAAGCCTCATTTGCATAATAACCTAAGTTTTCAGAGTAACTATAAGACCAATTTGATATGGGTAAACCCGGTCCTGAAATTGTTTTGGTAGTCAATGCCATTGATTGATGGCACTTTTTTGTATAATAAATATTTTTATATGCGTTATACAGTTTATGAACCTTCGTCTTGCCCCGTAATCTTGCCTCAACAGTGAACGTGCCCTTAACACCATTAGGATGAGTGATCGAAACAGTTTGAGGGTATCGAGATGGAATGCTACATCGGGTTTCTAGCCTTTTGTAATGATTAAATGCAGAAAAATTGAAACGCCATTCACTATTATCAGGCCTTCTTACTGAGGCCAACGTTTTTACATCTCCACCTTGATAGCTATAAAACCACTGACGCCCATTAGCATTAACACTGGTAATTAGTCGATTATTAGGCGAGGCTAAATCATAACGTAAAGTAATAAGACGGCCGTCACTCGATGATATTTGATTAAGTACTTTATAAGTATTAGGCCCAGCTTGAACATTACCATAATGATAATTAACCGTATTATTAAACCTATCTTGAATTTTGCTAACATACAGATATATATTTTTAACACCGATACTTCCTGAGCCATTTGTTAAAATGCGATCAGTCTCTATCACTTTTACGTTAAACGTATAAGTTAACCCATTTGGTGACTGCACAATATACATCTCTCCCACACCAAGCGTATTAGGTGCACAAGTAACTCGCCAATTAGATTTTGTTTTTTTCGGATGAGTTCCACCTACATACAGTAACTGCTCAGAAACCATGCCTGGAACATGTAAATGCTCACCATCAAAATATTCAGAGCCAAGAAAAACGCCACCACTCGCAACCATTTGCGTTACCTCTGGTTCACCACTACATTCTTGTCCTCGACCCCAAGTTCCTAGCATTTTATGGCCAATAATGACCTTAGTACGAATGTGTGGAATATCTAATGCCCAATCACCAAAACCACCTTTTGCCCAAAAACTAAAAGCGCTATCTTTAAATTGACGGGAAATTGAAACAGGAATGTTGTTATTACCAGGAAGAGATACGTCTGTATAAGTGAAACTAAGCGCACCAGTATTTAAGTCTATCTGCTCCCCCAATAAACCTGTTGTTTCTGGAGTAATGGAATCTTTTGCATTTAAACCAAACTGGATAAATTCATTTGACGAAGGTGATGAATCACCTTCGCCTGTATCAGGAATAAGATTGACATGTTGATTGTCTAAAGTGGTACCTGATGATTTAGTTATGACTTCTTTTTTTTGTGTGTTTATATCTACTTTTTTTATTACTTCTGCAGATAGAGCTTCAACACTCGCGAGCAGTGAACTTGCAATGATGATCAATTCAAATATTTTACACATTTTAAAAGTCCCTTTATACGTGATTAAAAACAAATGATACTTTTTATTAACATTAGTTTAACATTTTATTTTCGTCAAATAAGATCATAAGTCAAAACAGACAACACTTACCCACCGTTAGCCTCAAGGGATTAGCCATTAAGTATTTTTAATAGTAAGTTAGCCCATAGTCGTCAGTTAAGTTAAATGGGTATTAGTTAATGACAACATTGGTTATTTTAGCTGCAGGCTTAGGCTCGCGCTTTGGTGGCAACAAACAGTTAGCCGGGTTTAGTGCCGCCAATTTGACTTTAATGGAGTGCAATATTTGTCATGCGGTAGACGCAGGATTTACAAAAGTTATTTTTATTATTCGGGCAGATTTACGTGCTTTATTTTCTCAACAGGTATTGCCCCGGCTTGTTGGTAAAATAGAAATAGAATTTATTGAGTAAAACTTAAGTGATTTACCTGCAGGAATTTCTCTTCCTGAAAATAGAGAAAACCCCCTCGGGACTGCGCATGCAATTTGGTGTTGTCGTAAGAGTATTAACAGTAATTTTGCAGTAATCAATGCTGATGATTACTATGGAAAAAAGGCTTTTAAATTACTCCTAACAAAAAGCACTGATTTTCCTGAGCCTTATTTAATGGTGGCTTTTCAATTAGACAAAACCCTTTCTGAATTTGGTGGTGTTAATCGTGGATTTTGCCAGTTTGACTCTCATAATTTACTATTAAGTATTGATGAATGTCATGACATTAAGCGTGTTGTGAGTGATGATGAACAAAAAATTACCGGCCAATTTAATCATTTAAGTACAAGAAGTGAACTTCAGCCAAACAGTCTAACATCAATGAATTGTTGGCGTTTTACCACAGATATATTTTCAGCGATAGAGGTTTATATTAGTAAAGCTGTCACTGACAACAACAAAGAGAGTACGACTGCAAATGTTAATCGTTTTGAATGCTACTTAACAGCCGTTGTTATGCAACAAATAGCGCAAGAGAACAAAAAAGTTAAGCTGCTAACCTCGACAGATAACTGGTTTGGCTTAACCTTTCCTGAAGATACAGCTTTAGTTGAAAAGAACATAGTTAACCTTCATCAAGAAAAAGCCTTTGCTACGCTAGTTAGCTAAAAGCTGATTAAGTAAAGGTACAACCTTCTCTTGAGTTAATGCTAATTGGTCAAAAAGTACAAATTGTTGGCGAGCCTTTACGATGAAAATTTGGCAATGATTACTGTTAATCATTGCCTCTATATACCACAAACCATTGATCAAATAACAACAAGCGAGATAGGCAACTACTTTTTCTTTATCGATAACAACATCAGCGCATTGCTGATAGCTTTGAATAGCAATATCAACATCAGTCAGCATTAACCCATTAATCGCAATAAACATCGCAATATCGTATTCAGCTTCAGCTAAACAACTACATTCAAAATCGACTAGCCATGTATGATCCAGCGGACTTTCAGGGTTAAACGAGTCGCTTAAGCGAATGTTTTCATCATTTACATCACCATGACATAGCACCAAGCGATTATTTTTTGATTGAGATGGCGTTATCTTGACGATAATTTTATTCAAAACAGTCCGCTGAGATGGCGTGATTGCTTTGTTGATGGTTTGTCTTAACATTAGTGGTTCAATCGCTAATATTGGATGATTTAGGGGCAATTTTAATTGATGTGTTTTGGCCATCAAGTTCATCGCAATGATAATTTTGTTGATGGGTAAACGGGTAACGTTTTCAGCAAAGTAATGAGCGAGTGAATCGCCCACGATAAACTGACATACCAACCATAAGGGTGAATGATAAATTATTGCCGGTGCCAAATCAGCTTCGGCTGCCAGCAAGTTACTCGCAATTTCAGCCATGGCGGTTTCTTTATGGTCAGCGAGCGATTTAACAAAATAATCTGTTTCAATAGAATTTACAGTAGAAATAACGCTAAAGCACTCATGACTTTCACCGCCAGCCAACGGCGTAATTTTATACTGGCCCTTGGCAAAACAAGGTAAAGCTTTAATTTCTTGAGAAATATTGTCAATGCTTTGATTCATTAACGTTGTCACCTAACTATTCTGTCGCAGACGCAATATTACCATTTGATTGATGATTATTTTTTTGGTATTTACCCAACCACATCACATAACCCACAATCGCAATGACCACATATAAACAAAATAACACAACCGTTGGTTGTAAGTCTTTTTCGATGTAAAGATAAATAGAGACAAGATCAATCACTATCCAGTAGAGCCAATTTTCTAATACTTTCTTAGTGACTAAATACGTGGCGAACACAGCAAAAACTGTAGTAGCAGAATCTAGATAAGGAAAATCTGTTGGTGTGTAGTTGTCCATTAACCAACCAATAGCCAAAGCACAAGCTGTTAGTAATAATATAATTTTAGTGTGAAAAATTAATGGCCAGCTTTGAATCTCAAGCGTCGATGAATGTGCATTGCGGTTAACGCCAGGATTGGCAGACGGCGAAATTTTACGCCAGCAATACCATCCAAAAATAGCCATTACGAGATAATAAACCTGAAGTACCGCATCCATCCATAAATAGACATCATAAAAAATAACGGTATAAATTACCGTACTGACTAGCGCTGCAGGCCAGCACCAACTATTTTCTTTTGCGGCAAGTACGACATAAAACAAAGCAGAAATAACCGCTAAGAGTTCCCACAAGGGTAAACCATAAAAATAATTAAGAGTGCTTTGTAGCGAATCAATCATTAGCTTTCAGCTTCTACTTCTGAACGATCACCACCAATAAATTTACAAACGAACACCGCTGCATTTAAAGTTTGATGAACATGTTTAATTTCTGCCATAACATGGCGAGTCGCTAAATCGTAATCACCAAAAACTTGTGTGCTCATACCATTAGTGACCACATTCAAACCATCGACATTACGTAGACGCTTTATAAATGCCCAAATCTCAGTTTTAAACTGTTCTTCTGCTAGTGGATACAAACTAATTTCTATCGATATTTTCATATTATTTCCTAATGGTATGCCACTTTTTTACAGTGAACAAAAACTGCGTGATTCTAAACAAAAAACGTCACCCTGAACGATAATCCCGTCACTCTAAATGAGAACCTCATCATCCTAAGCAAAAAACCCGTCATCCTGAACCAGAAACCCGTCATCCTGAACTTGTTTCAGGATCTCATGACTTTAAGTCTCGAATACAGATACTGAAATAAATTCAGCATGACGGCATGTTACTTCAACATGGTGGCATATCAATTTAGGATGACCGCGTATTAGCTGAGGAGCGCTTAGCTCTAAAAGTTATAATCAAACGTTAAACCAAATACCGCGGGTTCACCAAACTGATAATAAGCTTTATTGGCATAACCATCGCGTGGGTCATTACCAAAGTAAAAACCACGCGTTTGGTATTCTTTATCAAGCATATTACGCGCCCATAATTTCACTTGCCAATTTTGTGCTAAATAACGAATTGATCCCTGTAACAATGCCACCGAATTAGATTTTTCATCATGACTGTCAGAAAAATAAAACTCGTCTTTACCATCGACAGCTAAGTTGAATTGCCATTGGTCATTAATAAAGTAGTTCAATCCAAAGTTAAATTGATGGTTTGGCGCATGTGCTTGATCGCGACCTGTTTCTCTATCACCATTTTTATAAACATAGCCACTAAATTCAGTATCAAGTAAACCTAAGCCACCATATATCTCTAGGTTGTCTGTAACATTCCAGGCGGCTTCAATTTCAATACCTTGGTTATAACCTTGCGCGGCATTGTCCCAGTAACTAATAAACTCTGAACTACCATCTTGGCGTTCTTTAAGGTGGTAACTGCTTATTTGAATATCGTCTCTGTCCATATAAAAAACAGCGGCACGTACATAAGCACTATCATCAAAAAAGTTTGCCTTATAGCCTAGCTCATAATTCCACAAATATTCAGGCTCAAAGCTACGTAGGTCTTCAGATAATGTACCGCTTGAATTAACGCTACCAGCTTTGTAACCACGGTTAGCTGAAGCA
The DNA here is from genome assembly GCF_014076915.1 of Colwellia sp. MB02u-14. NCBI lineage: Bacteria > Pseudomonadati > Pseudomonadota > Gammaproteobacteria > Alteromonadales > Colwelliaceae > Colwellia > Colwellia sp. MB02u-14. Next base: position 144,901 of record NZ_JACGUX010000001.1, on the reverse strand, counting down.
TACATCATAGAACTTTCATCAACTTGGTAAGAGAGTACAACTTTACCACCGACCATATTATCGTCAGGCGAGTTATCAATCGCGTCGGAATTATTATAGTCACTGCTACGACGTTCAATGCGTAAACCGGTAGTTAGTCTAAATTTTTCATTTAACTGCGTGTCAAATTGTGTAAAAACAGCAAAAGTGTCAGCGGTATAGCTTGATGAAAAGTCACTGGCTAAATAAGTGTATTGGCGCTGCAGGTCTTCTTCTTCTTTTTTGACGTAAATACCGGCAACCCACGAAGTTGTATTCGCAAAAATATTAGCATCAGGTTGAGAAACAAAGCGAAGTTCAGCGGTACTGTTCTTTTTGTCACGTAGGTAATGATCTGTTGAAGAATAACCATCCACTTCAGCTAAACAACCCGTTGGTGTAATACAAGGATCAGGATTATAAATACCGTTGTCCCAATCATCAGCGATCCATTCATATTCACCATAAGCCCAATCTTCATCATAACCATAGGCTAAGTCCGAATTTGCATGACTAAGAGTAGACACCACATTAAACCCTTTAATGCCTGAATAGGTAAATTTTGCACTCATTGCTATAGTTTCTTGCTGATCAAAACCAGGCTGGTTTGAAAAAGATGTTCTGTTGTTGTCGAGTGAAAACGCGTCGTAACCATTGTCAAAGTCAAAGTACAGCACAGCTAAATCAATCGTTAAATGTTCACTTGCTGTAATCGCTAACTTGCCACGTAAAGATGTTTCATCACGATTATTGGTATCGTCTTTTCCTAGATAAGTATTTTCAATAAAGCCGTCACTTTTATATTGCTCCGCTGAAAAGCGGTAATTTACTTTTTCACTGGCAGGACCAGAAAGTACAAGCCCTGCGCCAACACTATTATAGTTACCTGCACTAAAGCGTATGGCTGATTCAAACTCATCGCTTGGCGCATTAGTCGACATATAAACCAAACCAGCTAACGCTGTGGCGCCAAACCGGGTGCCTTGTGGGCCACGAAACAATTCTACTTGCGCAATATCAAACGTAGAAGCAATACTGCCTATGCCTGAGAAATCAATATCGTCAACAACTAAACCGACCGAAGCATTAATAGGTTCTTGAAATTGGCTACGCTCGCCAATACCCCTAATTTGATAGTAGCGGGCGCGTTGAGAGCCACTTGAATAATTGACATTAGCAATTCCGCCAACAAGTTCTTCTAAATTTTGGGCATTACGAAGTGCGATGTCCTCTTGAGTCAAAATAGATAAAGACGAAGGCGTATTTTGAACATTGATTTCGCGATAATCACCCTTTACCATGATTTTTTCGAGTACGTCTGTGTCATCAGTTGCATAAGCAACAGGTAAGTTTAGGGAAAGTGCTAAGGCAATGGCTAAAGGAGATTTTATTAGGTTCATACAGCGCTCTTTTTGTGGCATGCAAGCAAAAGAGAGCAATACAAAAATACAACGCAAGTAAGCACTTACATTAAGTGTTTACGACAAGTATTTAAAGTATTAACCATTCCTACGCCGGCATTATCCGTTTCAGGTATTAAGGGTAAAAATTCTCAGCAATACAAAAGCCTATTAACAACAGCTTTTTATTGCACCCCTTGGTTTGTTCGGCATACTAACAATTTTCTCACCAATGTACAGGAAATTGTCATTATTCATGACCATGTATTTGCTTAATATGATGATTTTCAGTAAATTAGCATTATAGTTTTTTTTATTAAATTGCCATGACAAATCATCTAAGCCAAAATCATTTATGTTCAATAACTTTATTAGGTAATTTAGTTGCTAAACCTGACATTCGTTATCAAGCAAACCCTGTAGTTGCCGTAGCTGAACTCGTCTTGGCGACTCATAGTAAATGGTTTGACAAAGCCAGCAATCAATTTAAAGAATGGACGAGTTACCATACAGTTAAAGTGATTGGCGATATTGTTGATCGTTCGCTATGTCACTCACAAAAAGGCGATATTATTTTAGTGCAAGGCTATTTACTCAATAGTAAAAAAGCTAATCGTGAGATATTACACGCCACTTATGCACAAACATTCGCGAAAGGTTACGCACAATCAATTAACCAAGTGCATATGAGTGGGGAAATTAGCAGTGAAATTAATTTAGTACTTACCGAGAATAATAAAGAATTAGTTGCGCTCAACTTAACGGTAAATAATTTAGTGTATTCCCCTATTACTCAGCAAACCCAAAATATCTCTATCGAACGTTCAGTGCATATTTGGGGTAAGCAAGCGCATTATATTAAAGATAAAGCTGAACTCGGTGACCAGCTAGTGGTTGATGGACGATTAAGCTACCTTAACGATAGTAAAAAATCACAGTTTATTGATTCCCACCAAGTCGTTTTATTGAAACATTAACATTCTTTCACTATAATTTTTATAAATATGGGATTGTTGACGAGATATGAAAATTCTTTATTATATAAAAAAGATAGTTAAGCCTGCACTTTCAACGGTACTCGTTATTTACTGTTTATTACATGTATTAACAACCGTTGCAGAAGAATATAGCCTTGAGATTTTAGCAAAATTACCCACACTTAGTACGAAAAATAAAATAACATTAATTCCATTGCCCCTTAAAAGAAAAGAGAAAAATCAATACTTACTTGCAGATGAAAAAGGTGAGTTATCTTTACTCAGCGGTGCCAAACTACTTTCTTTATCTCGCTTACCCTTAAGCGACCAAAATAACCTGGCACAAGTAAAGTTAACCGCTTTTACCTTACATCCAAGCTTTTCGTTAGCAGATAAACCCGGTTACCAAACCTTTTTTACAGCTCATATTGAACCCAATAAAAAAAATAATAATGTTGCACGCTTAACTCTATTAGAGGATCCAGTAACATTGCCATTTGACGCGGTGGTCACCCAATGGCAATACGATAGTTCAGCCCCTGATCGTATAGATAAAGAGCAACGCAGAGAAGTCATCAGAATTGCGGTTCCTAGCAATACCCATCATATCCAGAAAATGGCGTTCAATCCTTATAATAAAGTATGGCACGAAGACTACGGCTTAATACATATTGCCCTATCAGACAGTGTACAAAAACAATCGAATGCTAATACAAGCACGTTATATTCTGGTGTTGTTTTACGTATTAACCCTGCAAGATTTGGTCTCAAGAGTTATAGAACGCCAAGCAGTAACCCTTTCATGAAAATAAACAGTATTAACAATGAGATTTTTATTTTAGGGGCTCAAAATATCAATTCTTTTTCGTGGTCGAAACAACATTATGGCGCATTGCTCATAGAACACACCTACGAGGGTGTTCACCAAGTCGCTGTTGCAGAAAAAGGGGCTGATTGGCGAGATTCTGATCAAAAGAAACTCGTTTTTACACTTAAGTCTAGCCAATGGCGCAATGAAAGTATTTTTCCATATTATGGCAGATCGCTAAAAAATGCTGTCGGTAATATTTTATACCTTGCTAATAATGCAAAGAACTGGCAACTTGCTCAATTTAGTACCGCGATAAAAAATGGTGAGGTTAAGAAAGAATTTTTGGGACAAACTATTGTATCTTTTAACAAAGATGAGCTTTCCCCAGCAAATAAAGTTTCACTGCTCTTAGATCATGCCGGCGAACCTTTACTGCTAGATTATGCCAACAAGCGATTATTAGCCATTCAACCGAGTACATTGGTAATAGATAAAGACAGTAATATTGAGGCCAGAGGTGAACAAGAAGAGCATGATGAGCAAGCAGACACAGTAAACAGTAATGCTTACGGCAATCTCTTATTAATATTATTTATCTCAGTAGTAGCCGTAATATTTTATCGATTACGACCGAAAAGCAATGCTGTAAAAGCGAAATTAAGCAGTCAGTTTGCTCGGTTTGAATTAGATAGCTCGCAAACGACCCTATTATTTTACAAACGTCATCAGTCTGAAGTCGGTAGCCAACTAGCTATTGCTGACATTGTTAAGAGTGAAATTTCTATTAATGGTAATATTGTCAGTATCATCAATAAAGATGATGACTACGGCTACAACGAACAACGAGAAAACCAATTACACCTCAATTTCACTAAAGCTAATCGACATAAACTTCTTAATGATGAAATCCGAGAAGTTCAACTTTACCTGACAGATATAAACACTAAAGAATATGTCATCTGTTTGTACTTACGAAAAGGCAACCAGCGTTTAACTAAGGCTAAATACTTTGACACTTTAGAGTCATTGATTGATTGGAGTTGGTTTATCGCTAAACAATTAAACCCGCAGGCGACACAAAAGCGTAAAATAAAAGCGGCTGTATTTGAGCCCCCCCAAATTAAGGCATCAGTAAAAGTAGAGCAACCTCACGTTATTAGCAAAGAAATAAAATCGGTTACAGAAAATAAATCAGCAGAAGAACTACACAATATTACTCTCCATGACTCTGAATTAATTAATACTTTAGATAAGCTTGCCGACTTAAAACAAAAAGGCTTTCTCAATGAAGAAGAGTTTAGTTTAGCTAAAGCTAAAATTTTATCAGACATCACAGATAATAAATAAATGCTAAACAGACACACTAAAACACTATTTTTGATCACAACATTGGTAAGTATTGCCATTCTTTTAAGTGTGCTTTTTTCTTTAGATGCACTGCAAAGTGACAACCTTCAACCCCTCATTGATCAATTAATTCCTCAAGGGCCACTAGGGATACTGACCCTATTAATTGTATTAGCATTACTCACCAGCATAGGTTTACCTAGGCAAGTTGCAGCCTTTTCTTGTGGCTATATATTGGGTATCTTTTATGGTGCGCTAGTCGCTACTTTAGCGGCAACGCTCGGTTGTATATTAACATTATTGGTCGCAAAAACTTTTTTTAGACAGAGAGTGCTAGACACCTACCCTGAAAAACTAAACCGCGTATCTGTTTTCTTCTCAACTCACACTTTTAGCAAAGCATTAATTATTCGTTTACTTCCAGCGGGTTCTAACTTTCTAACTAACATACTAGCAGGTATTGCCAATATAAATTTTATCCCTTATGTTACAGGGACTTGCGTTGGATTTATTCCACAAATGTTTATATTTTCATTACTTGGTGCGGGGATTAAAATAGGGGAAAATCAACAAATACTGCTGAGTTTATGCTTACTCGTTGTTGCGTTAATTTTTGGCTATTTACTCTATAAGAAAGAAAACACTGCCCAAAAATAAGGAGCTATTTAGCTCCTTATTATCACACGAATACCGATGAGTTAATCAAGGGTAAGTAAATACTTAACTAAGTTATTGTAGTCGGCTTCAAGATTTTTTTTGTCTAAACTGGCATTATCAATTTTATAACGACCATTAACAATAACCGTAGGAACGCCAGTTAACCCACCACTCTTCGCATAATAGTCTTGTTTTTTCTTCATTTGTTTAACTTTGCTGTTAACACCAAAGCTTTTCATTAATTTATCAAATTTTTCGCCGTCAGCGCCATTTAATACAAACACATTACGAATATCTTTTTCAGAGGTAAAAACCGCACGTTGTACATGAATATAATTAAAAAGTGCGCCCATTAACTTTCTTTCCATACCTAGCTCTTCAGCAACTACCAACGCTTTACTTAACATTTGTTGCATCACTGGAGAAGCGCCACGTAAGAAATCAACATGATTAAATTCAAAGTTAACCCCTGTTGGTAATTGTTTTTTTACGCCAGCCATAAAAGGTTCAAAACGAAAACAATGTGGGCAATAAAATGAAAAGAATTCACGCACTTCAGGTTTTTTCGTTACTTGTTCGCTAACAACGGTATAGTGTGTACCTTCTTGATAATTTGCTGCAGAAGCCATTAATGGCAACAAGAGCATAACAAATAAACTTAATAACTTTTTCATTTAATTTTTTCCTCTATGATAAATTTTGCACTTTTTATTACTAATAATTATGCAGGTAATAAACTTAATGGGGGCTGTTGAAGCGCAGACACTTGCTCTTTAAGCATCAGAATTTGCTGTTCCCAATATTTATCCGTATTAAACCATGGAAAGTTATGTGGGAACGCTGGATCTTGCCAACGCTTACATAACCAGGCCATATAATTAACAACTCGCATGGTACGTAATGATTCTATCAAAATAAGTTGCTTGGGTTCAAATGAATAAAACTCTTCGTACCCAGATAGCATTGTATCAAGCTGTAACAATCGCTGTTGACGATCGCCAGAAAGCATCATCCATAAGTCTTGAATCGCTGGCCCCATGCGACAATCATCTAGATCGACAAAGTGTGGGCCATTGTCTGTCCATAAAATATTACCTGCATGACAATCACCATGCAAACGTATTTCGTTACTGGGTTGATATTGCTCGGCGGCTATATCAACAACTTGCTCTAAAATAGTAAAAAAAGCTTTGCTCAAGTAATGGGGGACGAAACCAGAATCTTTTATGATATCTGTTGCCTGAAAAAGCATTTCTTGCTTATTAAAAGTTGGGCGATGCTTAAAACGTTTTGTTGCCGCGACAGCATGAATGCGTCCTAAAAATCGTCCCATCCATTCAAGCTGATCTAAATTGTCCACTTCAAATATACGACCACCACGACAAGGGTAGATAGCAAAATTGAAGCCTTCATAAGAGAAAAGTGACTCTCCACCAATCTTTAATGGCGCAACTAGCGGTAATTCTTGCTTGGCTAATTCAAAAGCAAAACTATGTTCTTCTCTTAGTTCAGCTTCGGTCCAGCGTTGTGGCCGATAAAATTTAGTAACATATTTTTTTTTATCATCATCATGAAATTGATACACACGATTTTCATAACTATTTAAGGCAAGCAAGCCACTATCAACAAAGAGGCCTGTGCTTTCTAGGCCATCTAAAATTAAGTTGGGTGACAGTGTAGTAAAATCAAATACAGACATTAGCGTTTATTAAAAAACCTACTTTCATGTTCAAGAGAAACGTCATCTTCCTCTGAAACCAGTTCAATAACAAATGAAATATCGGTCATGTACTCTTTTAATTCATAAGGGTCAACAGAAAGGCTCATCGGCAAGGTATAGACACCCGCAGCTTTTACCATAACTTCTTTTTCGCCATGCCATTTAGTATTTGCAATACCTTTTACTGACAAGCGATAAACGTTGTCAGTTTGCGATTTGTTTAATATTTTTAAGGTGTAAACATTTTCTATATCACCGTTAAATTTTTCTTTAGCTAACTCATTTCTGTCACGAATAATATCCATGGTAACAGGGACTCTATTAACAATTTCTAAAACAAGTAAGCTAGTCATCACTGTTAAAACAATTGCATATCCTACTAATTTTGAGCGGATAAAGTGAACTTTTTTGCCTTGTAATTCATGTTCAGTGGTGTAACGTATTAGCCCTTTCGGGTAGTTCATTTTGTCCATAACATCGTCACAGGCATCGATACACGCGCCACAGTTAATACATTCATACTGTAAGCCGTTACGAATATCTATACCTGTTGGACAAACCTGCACACAAAGGTTGCAATCAATACAATCACCGATGTCTAACGATGCATGGTCTATCTTGCGAGAGCGCGCGCCACGGTCTTCACCACGATTAAAGTCATATGAAACTGTTAAGGTATCTTTGTCAAACATCGCTGATTGAAAACGCGCATAAGGACACATATGTAAACACATAATTTCTCGCATCCAGCCAGCATTTCCATAGGTACAAAAGGTAAAAAACCACACAACCGCGGCTAAAGTAAACGAGGCCTGAAAAGTGAAAAAATCAATAAAAACTTCATCTACTGGTGCAAAATAACCCGCAAAGGTCAGTGCGGTTAACAGAGAGAAAAATAGCCAGCAGGTGTGCTTCAATGCTTTGCGCCAGAATTTGTCAAAATCAAGCTCACGGCTATCGAGTTTTTTACGTTGATTAGCGGTGCCTTCAATTTTTTCTTCAAACCAGATAAAAATAAAGGTCCAAACGGTCTGAGGACATAAGTACCCACACCAGACACGCCCTAAAAAGGTAGTGATGAAAAACAATAAAAAAGCACTAAGAATACAAAGCCAAGCGAGCAGTGTTAAGTCTTGCGGCCATAACGTTAAGCCCCATAAGGTAAAACGTTGCTCTGAAATATCAAATAAAATGGCTTGATGATCGTTATATTGTAGCCAAGGCAGTAACGCAAAAAGGGCTAAAAAAACAAAGTTCATTCTTTGCCTAAGTAATTGAAAGACACCACTAACCTTACGCACATAAATTTGGTCACGTGGCTGGTAGGTTTCTACCTTATTCGGTTGATGTATCTGAATGTTTTTAACGGGAATTTGTACCGATGGTTTTTTGTTCTTGTCTTCTGATTTCACGATAAATCCTTGATATACGAGAGCACCGAGATTATAACGATATTTAGCGACTAATACGTTATAAAATAATTAAAATTAGTGAATAAGCCAAAAATTGATTATTCTTATATAACCATTCAATTATATGAAAATTTATGAAAAATTTATTGATCTTAATCGTTGCAACTGCCTTATTTTTACATTTTTATCCGCAACCAGAGCTAGAAGACTGGTTTACAGAACAAAAAACAATGATTGTCGATAAATTTTCAGAAGCTACCGATACGAGGGTGAGATTAAAAGCAGATAAGATTTATACCGATTTAAAAAGCGAACTGGCTAGCTTTAGCAGTGAAGAACAGGTTTTTTTTAAAAAAATAACTGCCGATAGAAAGTCAGTAAAAGCATTTTTTATCGACTACTGTAACGCTAATCAGCAAAGCCCTCATTTTCATCATGAAAATCAAAAGAAAGTTTGCCGAACTATTTCGCGTTATAGTTCGCTGCTATAAACCGATAAACAATTATCATTTATTGACGGGAAAACAGCGTTACCGAGAAACTAAAAAAAATGTCGATTCTCAATAGCGCTATATGTACTAAGTAGAAAGGCTTGCTAACAACTTAGAAAATGCTTGTTCTGATTGTTGCTCTAAGTGATGTGCTCCCGCTTTAATTACCCAGTGGCCATTCACCATTACGTCGTGAACCATGTTCTGCTGGCTCGCAAAGATCATACTATCTAATAGATGTTGGTCATGATGGGCAAATAAAGCCACTTTCTTTGCGTTAAGTACCAGCAAGTCAGCTTGTTTCCCTACTGCCAATTCCCCCGTATTACTGTTGGTACTTTGCGCGCCGCCTAACGCTGCTTTTTGCCATAAATTACGACCCACTGAAGGTTCATTTTCTGTTGCCAAAATGGCACGTTGCTGTTTAATTAATCGTTGAGCATATTCTAGCCAACGCAATTCTTCCACAGGATTAACTGAAATATGGCTATCAGATCCTATCGCTAAGGTGCCTTGTTCAGCTAAAAACTCAGTGGTTGGAAAAATACCATCCCCCAAATTTGCTTCAGTGGTTGGGCAAATCCCAGCAATAGCTTTGCTGACAATAAGACCTTGGCGCTCTTGTTCGTTGATATGCGTGGCATGAATTAAGCACCATTGTTGATCTAATGCTGCATTATTTAATAACCATTCCACAGGACGTTGACCATAATGTGCTAAACAGTCGTCTACTTCTTTTTGTTGCTCAGCAATATGAATGTGCACAGGAGCTTTATTGTCTAAATCTCGTACATGTTTTACCGCTTGTTCTAACGAAGGCTTATCAACCGCTCTTAACGAGTGTGGTGCAATACCAATATTGGTGTTTTGATATTTGGCACTTAAAGTAAAGCAATCACTGACCAGTTGATTGAATTGTTCAACTGAATTAATAAAACGTTTTTGTCCATCGTTTGCAGGTAATGGACCAAAGCCACTAAACCGATAAAGTACAGGTAATAACGTTAAGCCAATACCCGATTGTTGACTGGCCTTAAAAATAGCTTTTGCCATTTCTGCAAGTTCGTCGTGGTTATCGCCATTGATTTGATGATGTAAATAATGAAACTCGGCTACTCGGGTATATCCCATTTTAAGCATTTCAATATAGAGCTGGGTGGCAATTATTTCGGCATCATTTACGGTTAATTGGTCAATAAATTTGTACATAACGTGACGCCATGTCCAAAAACTATCTTGACCTTCGCTGCCCTGCTCACTGAAACCGGCAAAGGCGCGCTGAAAGGCATGAGAATGACAATTAACCATACCGGGAATAACAACGCCTACTTTTTCAGCGCCATCAATATACCCCGATGCGATTGCCGTGATCACACCGTTTTCTATTGTCAGTGTTTGTTGTGTTTTCCAACCGCTGCTGAGTAAAATACGTTCTGCAAATAACTTCATCAATAATCCCTGTGCTAATTTTTTTGTTGCGAAAATTCAATCAATGTTTTTACTAATTGTTCAAGCTTAGGAATAACGTCATTTGCCAACGATTCGTTATATTCAGGGCTAGGCTCACTCATATAAGTACGTTGGGATAGTTCTAACTGTACCGCATGAATGTTTTTCTCTGGCTTGCCATATTCACGGGTAATAAAGCCCCCTTTAAACCGTCCGTTAGTGATCATTGAATAAGGTGAATAATCAAGATTTTGCAGTGCCGTTATTAATTCAGGCGCGCAACTCTTACCGTCAGCCGTGCCAAAATTAAAATCGGGTAATTGTCCCTCAAAAAACCGAGGAACTTTTGATAAAATAGAATGTGCTTCAAGTAAAACAGCTTGACCAAATTCTGTTTGAATATCAGTTAACGTTGTTTTTAATGCTTGATGATAGGGCTGCCAATACGTACTTATTCGATGAGATATTTCAGCTTTATTAGGTGCTTGTCCATCAAGGTAAAGTGATTCAAGATCAAAAGAAGTCGTCGGACAAAGTTCAGTGCTATTTGCCCCTGGATACAAATCAACACCTTTAGGGTCTCGATTAAGATCAATAACATAACGGCTATACTTTGGCATAATAATATAGGCACCTAGCGCTTGTGCAAAAGCATAAAGTTTGTCTTTATGCCAGTCTGTATCGGCCACTTTTTTACCTTGATCTGTCATTTTACGAGCAATGTCGCTAGGTAAATTTTCACCATTATGTGGCATACTAATCAGTAACGGAATACGACCTTTTATCAACGTATAGGTATCAGACATTTTAACCCTCTAATTGTATATACAACTTGTATAGACTAATTTATCATGCAGTTGCTATCGCACGCAAATTTATTGTTCTATGAGATCCGCGAAAAAAGAGCCTTTAAGACTTTTATAAACTACCGTTTTTTTAATAAATTTTCTCGTCATTTGTTCACTGCACTTATCATCTTCTTTACACATAAAAATATAACCTTGATTAGATTTAAAGAGATTGGTAGTGGTTTATAATGTATGTTTATCAGGCTGTTTCTCCTTAATATTGCTAAATATATTTGCTGGTTAGCGACTTATAGCATAGAGTGTCTTTTATAAAAATTAACTTTTACTCTCTCATGTAGACCTAAAAATCAAACAATGAATGATGACACTATAAGTAACTTACAGCGCATTTTTAGGTACCCAATTTGTTGGATTAAACGTACGCTATTTTGCAGTATTTTATTAATCACATGCGGTGTTTATGCAGAACAACCACCCAATAGAAATAATTCTCCCCTCAAAATAGCCCTACCCGACAGATCATCAATCAATGAGGCCTCTGGAGAAAAATTCCAACTACTCGTCAATTTTCTCAAAGAGTACTGGCAAATTTGGGCAATAGATAATCAACGTGAAGTTTCATTTAGCTATATGTCGACAGATAAGGCTTATCAATCGCTGGCAAATAATAGTATCGATATTATTGCCATGACCCGCTACCAAAAAGAGCAGCCAAACATATTTTTCAGTATTCCTTACGCTAAGTGGAAACAAAGAGTTTACCGTCGCATCCAAAGTAATAAAAGTGATGGTATGCAAATAGGGATATATTCCAAAGAGCAATCAACACTGGGATTTCTCAGCGATCATATCGATCGTTATTATTACCAAGATATTGACAAATTACTGGGTGATTATCAAAAGTATGATGCATTATATGCAACAGAACCTTGGTTACTTAATGAAAAATTAAACGAATATAATATCAGTGGTGCTTTTCATATAACGAAGAATGAAGTTCCTGAAATTTACTTTCGTTTTGCAGTCAACAAAAACGAAAGAATGCTAATGCATGAAATTAACGATGGCATTCGCTCGGTAAGTCAACAGCAAGCTGAGTTATGGAGTAATAAATATTTAGAATTAAATAAAGGAGATATATCCTTAACGTTTGGTCGTTATTTCACTCATTTATCTTTTGCAGAAAAAGATTTTATTATTGACCATAATCAACTCTATTTTTCTGTCCTTGCCAATGGTTTTCCTCCCTATATTATTACTAAAAACTTTAATCACATTACTGAGCGAGGTTTCACAATTGATTTATTCAATATTTCAACAGAGCGAACGGGTATTGTTTACAAACCCGTTTATTTAAATAATATAGAACAAGTTTTCACCTATTTAGAACAACAAAAAATCAATGTACTTCCCCTCGTGGAGTACAATAAGGAACGAGCAGAAAAACTCAACTTTTCGACACCCTATTTAAAAGCCAATTATAGTATGGTCTACCGTCATAATGACACCATAATAGATGGAATAAGTGGCATTGCTAACCAGAATATTGCCGTGGTCAATGACTTTAATGTCACAAAATTAATAAAAGAAAAACTACCTTTTGCCAATATTAATTACTTCGACTCGATGATCAAGGCTATTTCTTCAGTGTCATTGGGCGAGTCTGATGTATTTATAGGAGGGTCACTAATCTCTTCCTATTTAATTAAAGAAAACCGCTTATCAAACTTAACAAGCCAACCCTTAATAAAATTTAACGATAGTGCTCAATTCTCTTTTGCCAGTAAACTTGGCCATGATGAGGTTATCAGCTTACTCAATCGCACCATCAAAAGTATCTCTGCAACAGGCTATGAGCAACTTTATGCTAAATGGAGCCAGTCAGCCTTTCATGATAATAATGCCGATAAGCAAATTGCTAATGCTTATCGGAAAGTCAGTTATTTATTTGCGGCGATTATGCTTTTTGGTCTCATTATTTTTTGGATTTATTACCGTCAACTCAGGCTAAGAAAACTTGCACAAGAAAAGATTGAACATGCCTTGGCGATTGCTGAATCGGCAAAAACAGAAGCAGAAAAATCAGCTCAAGCCAAAATAACTTTTCTTGCTCGTATGAGTCACGAAATTCGAACCCCGATGAATGGTGTTTTAGGCATGGCAGAAGCGCTTGCGTTTACCTCTTTAAATAAAGAACAGAGTGATTTACTTGAAACGTTGCAAGGTTCAGCAACCAATTTATTAGCTTTATTAAATGACGTACTCGACTTTTCAAAAATGGACGCAGGTAAGCTTACTTTAGAGTCTGTACCCGTAAATTTTCATTTACTGTGTAAAAATATTATTAGTGGCTTTAATCACATAGAACCATATAAAGCGCTAGATATTAACTTACAAATAGACAGTCAAATAACCCATTGCTATTTGACCGACCCTACTCGTTTCACACAAGTGCTTAATAACTTGCTCAGTAATGCCGTTAAATTCACCGAAAAAGGACAAATTGACCTCATTGTCTCTTTACTTAAAAGTGAGATGATTAATAACAACACCTATGACACACTTTACTTTGATGTTAAAGATACTGGTATGGGAATAGCAGCAAACAAACTAAACTTTTTATTTACCCCTTTTATTCAAGCCGATGATGACATCACGCGAAAGTATGGTGGTACCGGGTTAGGGTTAAGTATTTGCCAAGAAATAATTACTGCTATGGGCAGCGAAATTAAAATTGACTCAACTATTAAGCAAGGTAGCTCCTTCCATTTTACTTTAAAATTAAAGCAATCAAGTTTAGAGAGCACAACTGATAACCGCCGCAGCAATACTCGTTTAGTTAATGCTGCTGACGATGATCGTTTTAAAGGCCTCCGTATACTTATTGCTGAAGATAACTTAGTCAATGTTAAGGTGCTCAGTGCCCAACTTGAACGACTAAATATTAAGGCTGATATTGCTTACGACGGTAAGGAAGCTTTAGATTTACATGAAAAAGAAGCTTATGACATTATAATTTCTGACTGTCACATGCCTAATATTGATGGCTTTGAACTTGCTCAAACACTGACGAAAAATATTCAAAACCGTCCTCTTTGGTTAATTGCCGTGACTGCTGATGCGCTAAGTGGTGCGGCAGAAAAGTGCAGCGCTGCCGGGTTTGATGACTACATGGCGAAGCCTTGCCCACAAGAGGAAATCACGAATAAACTTAACAATGCCTATCGGCAGTTATTGAAAAAACAGCAGAAACAGAAATTAACGCAACAGAATTTCACCCTCTTTGACTTAGCTATGCTACTAAAAAATAATGAACACGATATTGAGTTGAGTAAAAATGTTGGCCAACTTTTTATTGCCTCTTGGCAAAAAGAAAAACAACAATGGTTAAGTGCAATCCAAAAACCTGATCATAAATATATACAGGCACTGGCTCATAAACTAAAGGGGAGTACTCGATACTTTGCCCATAATGAAATATCCAAAACAATAAATAATATCAGTAAACAAGCAACAGCAGAAAATGGTGAAGATATAAAAATATCTGCTACACAGCTTTGTTTACAACTAGATATTCTTACTGAAGAAATTAGTTGCTGGTTATTATCAGCATCGCGATAGTCCTGTTATTAATAATATAAATTGTTTATTGTTAATCGCTTTAATCAATCGTTATGAGTTATTTATATCACTTTATTAAATCGCTTTATTCAACCATACTATCCTAATTCCCCCCATCCAAATCAATCAAAGAGAGTGACTATGTTTACGAACAAAGAAACACAACAAGTGCCAAATACTACTTTTCCAATCATTACTCCTGACGGTTGGGCAAGTCGTAATAGTGATGATATCTTTGCCAATAAAACGGTTATTGTTTTTTCATTACCGGGTGCTTTTACACCCACTTGTTCATCTTCACATTTACCAAGATACAATGAACTTGCGAAAAAATTTGCCGCTAATGGCGTTGATGAAATAATTTGTATGTCTGTTAATGACACTTTTGTGATGAATGCTTGGGCGCAAGATAAAGATGCCGACAATATTAGCTTTATTCCTGATGGAAATGGTGATTTTACCGAAGCGATGGGCTTATTGGTTGATAAAAAAGAAATTGGTTTTGGAAAGCGCAGCTGGCGTTACTCGATGTTAGTAAAAAATGGCATTATAGAAAAAATGTTCATTGAACCTAACTTACCCGGCGACCCATTTGAAGTCTCTGATGCCGATACCATGCTTGGTTACATTAACCCTGATGCAGTTCAATCCCAAGAAATAACCATATTTAGCAAGCCAGACTGTCCATTTTGTAAAAAAGCGAAAGCATTATTAACCAGCAAAGGCCTAAAGTTTGAAGAATTAATCGTTGGTAATGATGTAAATATCTCAATGTTCCGTGCAATTACAAACGCGGATACCGTACCACAAGTTTTTATTGATGGTAAGCATATTGGTGGTAGTGAAGATTTAGCCACTTATTTTGGTTAATTCAAACTGACATTTACCTTAAGACGCTATGCCGATTGAAGTTAATTCATCGGCATTTTTATTTCATAGCCTAGGTGTTTTTGATAAAATCTCCTGTTCTTAGTTTAAAACTAATAAAGAATATGAGGACTCGATGAAGTTATTGCGTCAATTAACTATTAAATCTCGTCTAAGCTTAATCATCAGCAGACTAGCAATTCTTAGTAGTGTCAGTTTATCAAACGCTTTACACGCAACAGCAAGAAAAAGTACAACAGGAAGTTGAAGGTGCTGTCAGCATTCTTGAGCATTTTCATCAATTACAGTTGTCGGGTAAAATCATAGAAAAGCAAGCCTAAGAACAAGCAATATCAATATTATCAAGCTTTCGTTATGACAATAATAATGATGTTTAGCTAAACGATTTATAACCTCATATGATCATACATCCTTTCAAACCACAATTAAATAATAAACCGGTTGGGCAAGTAAAGGATCCTGATGGTACGCCGTTGTTTCTTAATATGGTCGATATTGTTAAAGAAAAAGGCCAAGGCTGTATGCCTTATAAATGGCCTAAACCTGGCTTAGAAAAACCAGTTGATAACATTTATGCTGAACAACGTAACCTCCTATTATTAGTGTCATTTTTGTTGGCTGTTGCTATGGGGTTCATTGTATATTATTAGCAATAAATATTTTGGTTCCCGCACAGACCGCCTCTGATCTTATGAAAAACATGGCTGAAGGTGACGGCGACCTTACCAAACGATTAGACAATAAAGGTAACGATGAAATATCAGGTTTATCTCATTACTTTAATTTATTTACTGATAAAAT
The DNA here is from genome assembly GCF_014076915.1 of Colwellia sp. MB02u-14. Taxonomy (NCBI): domain Bacteria; kingdom Pseudomonadati; phylum Pseudomonadota; class Gammaproteobacteria; order Alteromonadales; family Colwelliaceae; genus Colwellia; species Colwellia sp. MB02u-14. The sequence continues at coordinate 128,500 of NZ_JACGUX010000001.1, read as the reverse complement.
GCGCTTGTCGTTAGTAGAAATATCAACCCGAACAAACCATGTCATGCAAAGTGCAGAATTACTCTCTGAAATGAGTCAAAGTAATAATGATTTTGTACAGATGCAAAGCGACAATACCACGCAAGTTGCTGCAGCAATGGAGCAAATGACGGCAAATATTCGAGAAGTCAGTAGCAATGCAGAAGCGGCAGAAAAAGCCGCAGAACAAGCAAGAGAAAATACCATATCAAGTAAGAAAATTGTTTCCACCACCATTTTTCAATTCACAGGGTTATCAAAGGATATTAATAAAGTCAGTGATGTGATCACCCATTTAGTGGAAGAGTCACAGAATATTGGCACTGTACTCGTCATTCGAGGTATGGCTGAACAAACTAATTTATTAGCATTGAATGCGGCCATTGAAGCAGCAAGAGCGGGAGAGCAAGGCCGTGGTTGCTGATGAAGTGTATTTACCGATTAGTGACTTAGCAGGAATGACAAGCGAATCGATTACAACAACCGAAAAATTGGCTTTAGCAAGCGTCGATTTGAAAAAGAATAGTAAGGAAGTCGCTGAAACTATAAGCCACTTTATATTACGTAGTCTCGTTAAAAACGATATGGCTAGACCACATTAAATCTAGCCATATTTTTACACTTTAAATTTACCTACAAGGTCATTCAAGCCCGTAAACTCTTGTTGTAAGCTGTCACAGGCTTGTTGTGTTTGCTGTAAATTTTGTACACCTTGCTGATTTAAGTCCATCAGTTTTAATATATCTTCATCAATAGAGTGAATCACATTAACTTGTTGTTGGGTCGCTTGTGTTACTGCATGATTTTCATTGTCGACCTGTTGTAAAGTATGAATAATTAATTGCATTTTTTCATCAGCAATAGTGGCTTTTTCGACACTATTAGTACTATTTCTTTGGCTTTCTGCCATAGAAGTGACAACCGCATTGGTACCCATTTCCAGATTATTAATCATAGTTTCAATTTCAAGCGCTGCTTCTTGGGTACGCTGTGCTAGCTCTCTAACTTCATCAGACACAACAGCAAAACCTCGACCAGCTTCTCCAGCTCGAGCCGCTTCAATAGCCGCATTTAGCGCAAGTAAATTAGTTTGAGAACTAACGCCTTTTATCACATCTAAAATACTGGCTATATTTTTAGTTTCACTGCTGAGCTTCTCAATTTCATCACTTGACTGAGTCATTATTTTTGATAAATGCCCAATAGATTGAATATTGTCGTTGAGTGCCGCTAGCCCTTCATTTGACTGCGCTCGCATTCCTGATGTTAAATCTGATGCAGTAACGGCATTGGTAGAAATTTCTTGTGACGAATGGTTAAGTTCTGTTACCGCTGTCGAGACACTCTCGCCACGATTAAGCTGTTGGTCTGCCATATCAATACCTACTTGCGAGCTTTTTCGCACCTGGTCAATTTGCTGCTCTAGGTTGGCAGCAGATTCTTTAACTTTTTTCATCGAATGATGCATCGTCTCAATAATGCCATTAAAGTTTTGTGATAACTCTCCAAACTCATCTTGGCTATCCACCAATATACGTTCGGTTAAATCGCCATCACCTCGAGAAATACCTTTTATAGCCAGGTTTAAAGTATGAATTGGCTTCATTAAATAACTAAATAATAGATGCAAAAGAATGATTGTTGCTAAAAGGCTCACAATAACGACAACAATTGCTATATTTCTAGAATTAACCATAGGTTGATAAGCTTTTTCGCTATCAAGTACAACACCCACATACCAATCAACCGATTCAATACCTTTAATGGGAATAAAGGAAACAATGGTCTTGTTATTAATTTCATTTAAGTCACTCAGAAATGGCGGTGATTGCCCCAATAACTCACTAACATCTTTATCGACATATTTATCATCAGGATGACTTAATATTTTTCCTTTTGATGTCACTAAATAGGCGTAGCCTAAATCAAGAAAATCAATTTCATTCAAAATAGATGAAATCTCATCTAGAAAAATATCCCCTCCTGCGGCCCCAACAAACTGATTATCTTTTAAAATAGGCGCGACTGCAGTTAACACTTTTTGATCCGTCGTCGCATCAATGTAAGTTTCAGTAAAAGAAGACTTACGCCCTGCTTTTGCTAATAAATACCAAGGGCGCTGGCGAATATCAAAACCTTCAGGAAGTTTTATCGTGAGATCATCAAGAATAAATTTGCCAGTACTGGCGAGTCCGACAAAAGTATTTTTCATCTTCCCCGCTTTTACCGCTTGTTGAACCCCATGAAAAATTTCTTCATCATCATTAATATCAGTTATATTTAGCGCCACTGCATCAATTATTTGTAAGCGGTTCGTTAACCAATTAGCAATATTTCCAGAGACAGAACGTCCTATTTCATCAATCGCATTATTAAGGTTTTTTTGGGTATTATCTTTCAAAAATATATAATTAATTGATGTGGATGCTGACAGGGCTATTAATAATAATACGGTAGTAGCAATAATTATTTTGTGGGAAAATTTTAATCTAAACACTCACTAACTCTCTTACTTCATCATTCAATCTTATTACATTACCATATCACTCCAAAAAGCTAGAGCCAACTTCCTGTTACATTTAATTTTTGAAAGCAACTTCAAAATTAATCTGATAAAATAGTTTTATATTTTTATTAATAATATTCTACTTACCTTTATGGACAATCAACCTTTCAACCCTCTTCATGGCATCACCTTAAAAGCGCTTGTTACCGAACTCGTTGAATATTTTGGTTACCCTGCCCTTAGCCAACAAATAAAAATAAAATGCTTTACCGAAGATCCAAGTATTAATTCAACCTTAAAATTTTTACGTAAAACACCTTGGGCCCGAGAAAAAGTTGAAGCACTTTTTATTAAGAACTTTCATAAAGTTCATCAGCCTAATTCTGGTGAAAAGAGCGACGATTAATTTCGCCCGCTATTTAGATTTAATAAAAATTTAACTTATAGCGCAATAAACTAATTGCTTGATTAGAAACCTGTCACACTGGCTCCATATTCATTATTTTTTGGAGTCAGGGATGAAACCCATTAATCACTATATTTTAACTTGGCAATGCCCTGATACCTCAGGCGTATTAGCTAAAGTTTCTCAAAGCCTTTATCAACATGGCGCTTTTATTACAGAAACCTCCCAGTACAGTGACCCCTATACCGCCACCTTTTTTTCGCGTATCGCATTTGACGACAGAAACTTAACGGTTTCAATTGTACAATTCCGCGAAGCAATAGCCGAATTAGCCCTGCCACTGGCGATGAATTTTCAATTAAGAGCGCGTGATAATTTTCCTAAGGTTGTTGTTGCGGTTTCTAAAGACGATCATTGCTTGGTGTCTTTACTAACAAAAGTTAAGGCTGGAGTTTTACCCATCAATGTAGCGGCGGTTATTTCTAATCATCAAGACTGCGAAGCTTTGGTCAATTGGCATAACATTCCTTTTCATCATTTACCGATTACCGCGTCGACAAAAGAGCAACAAGAAAGCCAATTACAAGAATTATTAACCTGTTATAAAACAGATTTATTAGTGCTTGCACGATATATGCAAATTTTATCCAATAATTTTTGTCAACAATGGCAAGGTCGAGCCATTAATATTCATCATTCTTTTTTACCCAGTTTTAAAGGAGCAAAACCTTACCATCAGGCTCACCAACGTGGGGTTAAGGTTATTGGCGCCACAGCACATTATATAACAAGTGATTTAGATGAAGGCCCAATCATTGTTCAAGAAGTCAAAGCCATTAATCATAGCCTGACCATAGAACAAATGGTTCATAGTGGCCACGACATCGAAGCAACAGCTTTGACTCATGCCGTTAGAATGCACGCCGAGCAGCGTGTGTGCTTAAATCAAGGAAAAACAGTGATTTTACTGTAAACCTCATTTTCACCCAGAGCTTAAGTCACTTTATTTCACGCATTAGCTCAAGAAGGTGTGTCGGTTCAAAGCACTATATTCAATGGTGCTTTGCTGTTTTCATTCCATATATCTGCTACATTAAAGCATAACCTTTTGCCTTAATTAGTTGTTTTCTCCATGATCCACTACCAGATATTTCCTGAAAATTTAAATAGTCATTTATTCTCTGTTGAGCTTTCTTTTAGCACAAAAATTGGCAAAAATTACCACTTGTCTTTACCCGCTTGGTTACCTGGCAGTTATATGATCCGTGACTTTGCTAAAAACATCATTGAGATTAGTGCTCATAATAGTGAGCAAGACATTTTTTCAAATATAAAAGATATACCCCTAAATAAAACCGACAAACAAACGTGGCAATTTACCGCGACGAGCACTAGCACAACAATAAGTTATCAAGTATTCGCATTCGATTTATCAGTACGCACGGCTTATTTAGATAGTGAACGAGGCTTTTTTAATGGTAGCTCTACATTTTTACAAGTACAAGAGTTACCAAATGAGGGCTGTCAGTTAAGTATTTTATTACCACCGAAATTAACCAAAGAACAATCTGCTTGGTTAAGTAATTGGCGAGTTGCCACAGGCTTAACACGCACTAAAGACACTGAAAAATACCAATTTGGTGTTTATATTGCTGAAGATTACCAGGAGCTGATTGACTGCCCTGTCGCTATTGGTAACTTTGATGCTTTCGAATTTGTTGTCGAAGGTGTTATTCATCACTTAGTCTTTACTAGCCAACATTTTGGTGATCGAGAGCGCCTAAAAGTAGATATTGCTAAGCTTTGTCAGCATCATATTAATTTGTTTAAAGAAGCCCCTTTTAAAGAATACTGGTTTATTACTCATTTATTAGGTAGCGGATTTGGAGGGCTTGAACATAAAAATTCAACTGTTTTACAAGCCAGTCGTTTCGATTTACCAAACCCTAATAAGCCTGATGAAACAACAGAGAATTATCAAACATTTTTAAGCTTATGTTCACACGAATACTTTCATGCTTGGAATATTTGTCGAATTAAGCCCAAAGAATTTAGACCTTACAATTTACAACAGGAAGTTCACACGACACAACTGTGGGCATATGAAGGGATCACTTCTTATTATGATGATTTTTCATTATTTCGTACGGGGTTAATCAGCTTTGATGACTATCTGAAACAACTTTCAAAAACAGCTACACGTGTTTATAGGGGTCAAGGTGAACTCAAACAAAGTGTCACTGCTTCAAGTTACGATACTTGGACCAAGTTTTATCAACAGGGGCCTGATGCAGTTAATAATATTGTAAGTTACTACACTAAAGGGTCTTTAATTGCGCTTTGGCTAGATTTAACTATTCGTGAAAAATCAGCAGGTGTCCATAGTTTAGACACGTTAATGCGTGAATTATGGCTACATTTTGGCAGAACCCAAATGGGTACCTGCGAAGAAGACTTTATTAATATTGCAAATATCCTATGTAATGACGATATTACCTCATCTTTTCATGACTTACTCTACAATGCTCAACGTGTTAACTTAACCCCCTTACTTAAACAAGTAGGTATTGCATTTACCGCACAAAAATTCAAACACCTTAATAGTTTAGAGACGACGGGAAATGATGTGTATTCACCTTACCTTGGCGCTCAATATAAAACATTGCCATTAGGAGTGAAAATAACTCAAATTATTGAGAAATCGCCTGCAGCTCAAGCTGGCTTAGCGGTAAATGACATTTTGGTCTCTGTCAATAATATACAAGTTAGTGAAAAATCATTACAACAACTTGCTGAGCATTTGCCAGAAAATACTCAGGTAACTTGCCACTATTTCCGGGACGATCAATTAATAACCAATGAGATTATGTTTATTGATTCTCCTTTAGCCGCCATTGCTATTACTGAAGTCGACCATGCGCTCAGCAAAAAGTGGCGCTGTATAAATTAACTGTAAATTTTTTGCCACAAAAGCAGCAAAAATAGTTATTCATTAAAAAACAGAAAACTAGTAACAAAAGTTACCTTGTGTAAAAATTGTCTTATTGTTTAAAAAATAGAAGACTAGGAATTTAAAATGATCAAAATGAAACGAATTCACCACGTCGCTTATCGTTGTGCTGATGCAAAAGTAACCGTTGATTGGTACAAAGAACATTTAAACATGGAGCTAACTGTAGCGATTGCTGAAAATGAAGTGCCATCGACAAAAGCACCCGACCCTTATATGCATATATTTTTAGATGCTGGTATGGGTAACGTGTTAGCTTTTTTTGAAATCCCTAACTCTCCAGCTATGGGTCGAGATGAAAATACCCCTACGTGGGTTCAACATATAGCGTTAGAAGTGGAAGATATTGATGCTTTAGTATCAGCCAAAGCAGAGCTCCAAGCCAAGGGGGTTGATGTGCTAGGTCCCGTAAACCATGGCGTATTTAAATCTATTTATTTCTTTGACCCAAGTGGCCATCGATTAGAATTGGCTGCAAATACCGGTTCAATTGAACAAATGACAGAACTTAAAAAAGTTGCTCCTTTAATGATTTCAGAATGGGCAGAAACCAAAGTAGCACCAAAACATGCTGCTTGGTTACACGAGCTAGATTAGTTTTCCCCTGTCTTAATCATGCCCTAGACAAACTAAGTTGAATTTTTTTATTCTGCTTAGTTTTTTCTTTCGTATTTTCTTATCTAAAATCCCTCACACCATAAAGATATACAGCCGTATATAACACTATATTTTTACTTATTTGTTCGGTTGCCCGACCATTAAACGAAGAATTTCGTATATAAAGCCAACAAAAATGCGTACTACATACATGACTACATTTGTAAGACATAAGCCATAAAGAATAACTATTCTTACCATTCATTAACTTATAAAAATATTAATAGCATTAAAAAACAATGAATTAAGATTTGTTAATTAATAAGATGTAAATAAACATGTATTTATAACTTGCGGCTTTTACAAACTAAGGTAAAGTATTGCTCAGCTACTTTGTAGCCAAATAACAATATGGATTGAACTGCATGGAAAGCATTTAACCTTCTCTTAGTAGAAAGTTACCTTTATAAAAATACGGATGATTAAGTTACTATCAGGATGATTGTTGATATTTAGGTCTATACGACCCATACGGACAGCCAAATAAAGTGTCATGATGACCAATAAAAAAATAAATTAAGTATTTAACGCAACATAAAAAATAATAATACGTTAGAGCTTAAATGGAATTGCTAATAGGTTAGGATAACCACTTAAAATTTACGAAAACGATGACTTGTTCATCGTTTTTTTATGCCTGAAGATTAATCATGAAAACGCTATCGCTGTTTGCCACAATATAACGTAAAATACAACGATTGAATTTACAAACGAAATTATTTTATGTCTCGTAACAAAAAATCTAGAAAACAAGGCACTGGCTCTATCGGCGCAGTAAAAGATGATAAGAAAAAAGCCATAGTTCCTGTTGATAGAAAACCAAAGAAAAAAACAGGCAAGCAAGCAGGTAATCGCCAGAAAGAAGCCTTTGATGCAGGTAAGGAATCTCAAACACCAGCAGAAAATAAAGATCCACGTATTGGTAGTAAAAAACTGATTGATCTGGGCGTTCCTATTAAAGCAGCGACACAACCTTTTAAAGCCAAAAATAAAGGGAAAGCTGTTACCTCTCCTATCGCGGCTATTCGTGTTGTTGAACCCGACACCTCTTTAGAGCAAGAGCTATTCGCTATTGAAGAAGATACGCGTTTACAGAGTATTCTTGCGCAACAAGATGAAGATATCTCACTAAGTAATGAAGACGTTGATTACTTCAACGAAAAAATGGAACGTCATCAGCAATTACGTGAGTTACTTGGCTTAGAAGATGAAGATGAAGATGAATCATCTGTGACAACAAGTAAAGCAAAATCTGGAGATGATCTTTGGGACAAATTTGACAATAGCAATCTATCAGAATTCGAATAAGGTTTTATTATGTTTTTAAGCACTTGGTTTTATGCAATTGTTGGTGGAGTAATGATTATTGCTGCGCTTGTTTTTTATACAGTGAAATTATTAACTCAACTAAAAAAGCAAACCGTAAAAATAAAGCAGGCAGAGCAAGATAGAAAAGTAGCGCTAGCAAAACACGATAGTAAAATTCTCAGCAGTGTGGTTATTATTGCTCACGCAATGAAAGAAGAGCAATGTGATATCGCTGAGGGTTGTTGGCGATTGAGTGTATTGCTCGATTCTTTAAAGTTGAGCAGTGGTTTGTCAGCAGAGTTTCCTGCAATCTTTGAGCTTTATGATAAAATTAAACATATGCCTATTCTTGATGCAAGAAAGAAACTTGCCAAAAATGAGCGTATGAAACTTGATTTTGAACGTATGAAAGTAGAGAGCGATTTATCTGCAAAGATAAAAATTGATGTTATTTCATTGCATCAATATGCCCAAGAACGTATCAGTATGCTAACAAGCTAACTTTTATTACTAAATAAATAAAACTTTGTTGCGCTCGATCAATACCCTTAATGTTTGCATTGTTAAACTGTGATTTAGAATATAAGTCATCGCTAATTCGGTAACACAATGCAAGCAAATCAATTTTTTGACCCTAAATTACTGTCTAAATATAATACCAGTGGACCTAGATATACCTCTTATCCAACGGCATTAGAATTTCACGAAGCGTTTTCTGAACAAGATTTCATCCAAGCAGTGAAAGATTCACCCAACCGTGAATTGTCCTTGTATGTACATATTCCCTTTTGCCATAGCCTTTGCTACTACTGTGGCTGCAATAAAGTGATTTCTCGTCACCGTGACAAGGCCGATACCTACTTAGAGTTTTTGGCGGAAGAAATTAGTTCACGCGCTGCACTTTTTACTGACTACACCGTTAAACAACTCCATTGGGGTGGCGGCACACCCAGCTTTTTAACCCATAGCCAAATCACAAAATTAGTCTCTTTATTAAAAGAAAAATTCACTTTTGCTGAACATGTAGAGATGAGTATTGAAATTGATCCGCGTGAAATTGAAATGAACCTTGCTGATCACCTTTTTGACTTAGGCTTTAATCGTTTAAGTATCGGTGTGCAAGACATTGACAAAAAAGTACAAGAAACGATTAACCGTGTGCAATCAACCAAATTTATTAGCGACTTTATTGCCCATGCAAAAGCAGTGGGCTTCAAATCAATTAATATCGACTTGATCTATGGTTTGCCTCACCAAACTATAGAAACCTTTACAAAAACGCTTAACAAAGCTCATGAGATGGATGTCGACCGTATTTCATTGTTTAGCTATGCACACTTACCAAACCGATTTGCTGCCCAACGTAAATTACGTGACGAATGGTTACCTAGCGTGCAAGAAAAATTTGCCTTAATGAAACTTGCCATCGAAAAGCTTTGTGACTTTGACTACGATTTCATTGGTATGGATCACTTTGCTAAACCTAATGACGAACTTTCTATTGCACAAAAAGAGGGTTCACTGCACCGTAACTTCCAAGGATATACTACAAAGGGTGATTGTGACTTATTAGGATTAGGTGTTTCTTCTATTAGTAATATCGGTACTTCCTTCAGCCAAAATATTAAAGAATTGCAAGCCTATTATAAAGCGATAGATACTAGAAAAAATGCGCAAGTGAAAGGGGTTAGTTTATCAACAGATGACGTGATCCGTGGCGAAGTTATTCGTGAATTAATGTGTAATTTATATATTGATAAACAACAGATCAGTAAAAAGTACGACATTGATTTTGAAGAATATTTTGCTGAAGATTTACCACTACTGAAAACATTTATCAGTGATGGTTTGGTTGAAAATACGGCTGATTTTATTAAAATAGATCAGAAAGCACGCTTGTTGGTTCGTAATATTTGTATGAGTTTTGATGCTTACATGAAACAGCACGTTAACCAACAGCGCTTCTCGCGGGTAATTTAAGCGGAATTCTCACCTTTATAAATAATAAATAACTATAAAGGTGAGAAATTTAATCAATTTTTCCTAAACTAAACTTGTGGTCAGCACTTGAAAAAATTAATTCAACGCCTTTTTCTGTAACCTCTTCTTGTGCTAAATCTGCCCATTGGTAATAAACATTTCGGTGTACTTTTGCCAATAAATTACGACGTACTAAAACATATAATTCGCCGTTAGCATTCATCGTTAACGGATGAGTTTCATCAAGCACGAATTCGTCATCTACATTGGTACTAACCGTCATTATTGATTTGTTATCATCTTGCCAAGCCCATTGCGTTAATACAAAAGGGGCGTCTTCAACGATAATCTTAACTTTTTCAGCGGGTGTCACTAAAAAGTACTCGTCGCGATCACCGGCGACTTCTCTTAATAAAACCGAAGCAAAAAGTTTAACTAGCGATAACCGTTTAAATATTGTGCCGCCATAAAACCAGTCGCCATTACCTTTGACCTGTAGATCAATTTCGCCACAATACGGTGGGTTCCATGATTCTATCGGCGGTAATTTTTTAGTATTGCCTGGTGTTAGCTTATTTAATTGTTCAGAAATTTTGTCTAGTGACATTTATACCGCCAAATTATCCGCTGGATAGTAATTTTAAGACCTAAGGTAAAAATACAGTATGAGGAGACATTAGTAAAACTGCATCTAAAATTAACTTAATAATCAGTAAAAAGTACAGTTAAGCAGAATATTGCCCATAAAACGCTTAAAAGCAAAAATTTTTCTTGTCAATCTGCTCAAAAATACAATATACTCTTCGCGCCTTATCACTGGGCGCTTCAAGTAATATCAGTGGTGGCTATAGCTCAGTTGGTAGAGCCCCGGATTGTGATTCCGGTTGTCGAGGGTTCAAGTCCCTTTAGCCACCCCATTCTTTATAAACACACCTATAACATATTAAATAAAACCATCAGTGATTCTATTTTCGCTTACCGTGGATTCAAGTCCCTTTAACCACCCCATTCTTTATAAGTTTATCTCAAATACAACACACATCCATCAGTGATCCCACTTTCGCTTACCGTGGATTCAAGTCCCTTTAGCCACCCCATTCTTTATAAGTTTATCTCAAAGAGAACACACATCCATCAGTGATCCCACTTTCGCTTACCGTGGGTGCAAGTCCCTTTAACCACCCCATTCTTTATAAGTTTATCTCAAATACAACACACATCCATCAGTGATCCCACTTTCGCTTACCGTGGTGCAAGCCCCTTTAACCACCCCATTCTTTATAAACACACCTATAACATATTAAATAAAACCATCAGTGATTCTATTTTCGCTTACCGTGGTGCAAGCCCCTTTAACCACCCCATTCTTTATAAACACACCTATAACATATTAAATAAAACCATCAGTGATTCTATTTTCGCTTACCGTGGGTGCAAGTCCCTTTAACCACCCCATTCTTTATAAGTTTATCTCAAATACAACACACATCCATCAGTGATCCCACTTTCGCTTACCGTGGGTGCAAGCCCCTTTAACCACCCCATTCTTCCCCTTTATATTCAAAGCCTCTGGGCAATCACCTACTATAATTAGCACTTTCTAATGAATGCTCCTGTGCATATTCTGTGAACGTCACGTTGATATTAGCTAAGCTAATTAGGTCTAATTCACTACACGACTATCCAACTTATAGCCCACATGTTCAACATCGACCAGAACTAATTAACTGTGCTTGATTAGAGTATTTGACTTAAATTAATGACATTTAACTACGTATAAGAATTACGACAAAACGCCTAAATTTATTGTTAAGTATTATAAATCCAACTTTCATTTAAAATCGTTAATAACTTGATAGTTCTTTTATCCTAAAAATCAAAACTTCATATAAACCTACATCAAACTAAACAATTGATATTTAATTAAAGATTACTGTGCAACAATGTTTTAGTTCTCTTAAAATCTAATTTCTCCACCAAGAACAGCATAATTTAATAAGCATATTAGTTGTGATTTCATGATCAATTATTGTTTATGTAATGAGTTTTAGAACAATATAACCCCTGCTAAAATATCAGCCTTGACAAATATCAGCTCTGACAATAAAAGTAACTGAGTATTGAAAATATAATGAGGAAATAACTATCCAAAAATTCTGTAACTATTGTCATGATATCAATGGGGGGAATTACCTCTAAAAAGATCAAAGTATTAATATAATTTATCCCACCTTTTCCTGCGTTAGATCATATCAGTGGCGTTATTAGTCATTTATTATCAAAATACCGACCTTTTTTTGAAATTAATGATGGCTAAATATATTAAATGGACATTACTTATTGGCCTTGTTGTTGGCGGATATTTTTGGTTTGGACAAGAAAAACCAATGAATGTGACGGTAATACAGGCAAGTTATGGCGATGTTGAAAGTATTGTTGCCAATACTCGCGCAGGCACCGTATCATCGTGCCAACGCGCAAAAATGTCGTTTCCTATTGGTGGCACCATTTCAAGTATTGATGTCAAAGAAGGTGAATTAGTTAACCAAGGGCAGATTTTAATGAGCTTATGGAATGCTGATCGCCAATCTCGAATTTATGAAGCTAAAGCCTTAGTTATTTCTCAAAGACACACTAAAAATAGTGTCTGTATAAATGCAAAAAATGACACCATAATATTAGCCCGTACTAAAAATCTTGTTTCAAATAAACTCGCCTCACAAGAAAACTTAGATAATGCTTTGGCTAAATCAGAAGTATCTAACGCTTCATGTGCTGCCGCTAATGCACAAATTGATGTTGCAAAAGCGGTATTAAAAACAACCCAAGCGAGTTTCGAGCAAACTAAATTATTTGCTCCTTTTGACGGCATTGTTGCTGAAATAACGGGGGAAATTGGTGAATATTCTACGCCGTCACCACCGGGCATTCCTATGCCACCAGCAATAGACTTACTAACGCATCAATGCCATTACATTACTGCTCCCATTGATGAGGTTGATGCTGCTGATATTCAAATAGGCGATCCCGTTGTTATTCGTTTAGATGCTTTTCGAGAACAAAAAATTCTCGGAACTGTTAAACGTGTAGCACCCTATGTGCAAGATTTTGCCAAGCAAGCAAGAACTGTTGATGTCGATGTTGCTTTTAACAAACAAGTTTTACCTAGACTACTCACTGGTTACAGTGCTGATATAGAAATAGTATTAGAAAAGCACAAAAATGTGCTTTATATCCCCACTGATATTATTGTGGATAATCAGTTCGTTTTTATTGTCAATAAAGGTAATCGAATAGAAAAAAAAGTTATAAAGTTAGGGCTAAGTAACTGGCAGAAAACCGAGGTGATCTCAGGTATATCAGACAAAGACAATCTTGTGTCAACCTCTAGCAATAGTGCGATAAAGCCTGATGTTTTAGTTATTATGGATGTTAATAATGACTAAGTTAGCCACGACCAAGCAAATAACACTCAGCCATATTGATAAAACCTACATCGTCGGTGAAAAGCCATTACATGTATTAAATGATATTAATCTCTCCATCGAGGCGGGCGAATACATTTCAATTATGGGGCCGTCAGGCTCAGGTAAATCAACTTTATTAAATATGATTGGCTTACTTGATCGTGTCGATAATGGCAGCCTTGTGCTAGAACATACCGAAACCTCTTCATTAACTGAAGAACAAAGAGCTAAATTAAGACGAAATTCACTCGGTTTTATTTTTCAAAACTTTCAACTTATTTCCCGTTTAACTGCATTAGAAAATGCCGAATTACCCCTAGTATTAGCGGGAATAGATGGAAGTAAAAGAAGTAAAATAGTCACCAAATTGTTTGAAAGTTTAGGTTTAGCCGACCGTTTACAGCATTTACCGAAACAACTCTCCGGCGGTCAATTACAACGCGTGGCTATAGCAAGAGCTATGGTGATGTCACCAAAGATACTATTAGCTGATGAACCCACTGGAAATTTAGACCAAAAATCAGGTAAAGAAGTTGTTCATGTTCTTGAAAAGCTTAACCTACAAGGTATCACATTAATCATGGTTACCCATGACCATGAACTTGGGGCAAGAGCCAACAGACAATTAAAAATGGTTGATGGTGTCATTGTCTCTGACACCAGCACTTGCCATGAAAAAGGCACAAAAAATGAAGTGGCGTGATAGCTGGCGTTTTAGTGCTCAAGTATTGTTGCGGCATAAGGCTAGAACCGCACTATTGTCTTTTGCTGTTGCAATTGGCGTTTGCTCAGTATTGTTATTAACCAGTGTTGGTGAAGGTGCTCGTCATTATGTCAGTAAAGAATTTGCCTCTTTAGGTAGTGACGTCTTAATTATATTGCCCGGAAAAAAAGAAACCTCGGGTGGATCAATCCCTTTTTATAGCACCACACCTCGTGATTTAACCATTCAAGACGCCCAAGCGATTAAGCATTTATCCAGTGTAAAGTCCGTTGCCCCCGTTATTTTAGGTACAGCTTTAGTAAGCCATAAAAATAAAAGCCGTGAAGTGATCACCATAGGCTCTACTCAAGGTTTTCTTCATGTACGAAATTTAACACTCTCTCATGGTCGAGGTTTTAGCCAAAAGTCTGCTGATTTGGCCGAATCAATTTGTATTATCGGTGCTCAATTAAAAGACGACTTATTTGGTCGTGATAAAGCGATGGGCCAATGGTTAAAAATTGCTGACCGGCGATATAGAGTTGTCGGGATATTAGAAAAGCGTGGCGAATCTCTTGGGCTAGATATGAGTGATATGGTCATTATTCCGATACGTAGTGCAGAATCACTATTTAACTCTCCTGCTTTGTTTCGTATCTTAGTTGGATTAAAACCGCTACAAGACGAGCTGGTAACTCAGCAACGTATCTTATCTCTAATTAAAAAACGCCATGATGATGAAGAAGACATTACCATTATTAGTCAAAATGCAATGATGTCTTCCTTCGATAAAATATCGAATTTTCTTACCATCGCCATTGGCGTAATCGCCAGTATTAGTTTGGTGGTAGCGGGATTTTTGATCATGAACGTTAGCTATATTTCAGTGAGTAAAAGACAGCAAGAAATTGGCTTATTAAAAGCCATAGGGGCAACAGCGAATGAAGTACGCATTATTTTTTTAACTGAATCTGCTTTATTAATTTGTTTAGGTGTCTGTTTAGGACTCACGGCTGGTTACACCTTAACCGCTTTATTTAATCAGTTTATTGCAAGTTTTGTTTTAATCATTCCATGGTGGGCAGCACTAGCTAGCGGGCTAATGTCATTCATTATCGGTTTACTTTTTACTTGGCTACCTGCGGCAAAAGCGGCAAGCCAAGATCCTGTTAGTGCAATGCGGGGGAATTAAATGCAGTTTATTGATAAGCTTAATTGGGTCAAAACATCATTATATTCCCAACGAAAAAGAACTTGGCTAACCGTTGTAGGTTTTGCTACCGGTATTGCTGCCGTTGTTTTAATGAATACAATAGGGGAAAGTTTACGACAATATATTTTGAAAGAATTTACCCAGTTCGGCAGTAATATTATTGCGGTTTCTCCGGGGAAAGCACAAACATTTGGTCTTGGTGGTCTATTAAAAACAGTTCGTCCACTAAGTTTGTCTGATAGCGTCCATTTGCAAGCATTACCTGAAGTTGTTTTTACGGTTCCCGTTATTGCCGGAACTTCAAAGGTTAAAGCACAAGGAAGATCAAGGCATACCGATGTCGTTGGCGTTAACCATATGGCTGCTGATGCTTGGCGACTTAGTTTAGCCGGCGGTAGTTTTTTACCTGAAGATGATATTAATCGCCCTCGTCAATTAGCGGTATTAGGATCCTTGATAAAACATGCACTGTTTGGACAATCAAACGCGGTTGGTCAATTTATTCATATTGGCGGCAGGCGATTTCGAATAGTTGGCGTACTTAACGAAAAAGGCCAGTTTGTCGGTCAGAGCCTAGATGAAATGGTTTATATTCCGACAGCGAGTGCGATGCAGCTATTTAACCGTGACAGTTTGATGGAAATTGATATTTTCTACCGTGAAAATATGTCTTCTAACATCGTAGCGAATAAAGTAAAACAACATTTGACCCGAATTCACGGCCGAGAAGACTTTACCATCGTCACCCAAGACGACATGATCTCAAGTCTTGATGATATTTTATCTATCATCAAAATTGCAGGCTCCTCGCTGGGTTTAATTTCATTACTCGTTGGTGCGGTAGGAATAGCGACAATTATGTCTATAACGGTAAATGAGAGAGCCAGTGAAATAGGCTTGTTAAGAGCGGTTGGGTTTTCTACAACACTTGTTCGGCAATTATTTTTAATGGAAGCTGTCGTACTTGCTGTTGTAAGTGGATTAATTGGTTATTTAGTGGTGATGGTTTTATTACTTATTGCGACGTTTATTTTAGTTGATGTGCCGGTTGAAGTTAATTTTGCCGTTTTTCTCTTAACGTTAATTTTTTCCGGTATTATTGGCTTGTTGTCTGGTATATACCCAGCAGTACAAGCAGCGAAGCTTACCCCGATAGAAGCATTAAGAACACAATAACCTTTTGGGCCATGCTTTATGCGATATTTTTGATAATAGAATTTATTTAAAGCAATGCTTTGTTCTATTTATATATGTAACTAATGACAACAGAAAAAGCACTTCAACTAGTCCCCCCCTATCGTAAAAGTTAACATCTAAACCTCGAAGGTCTATTCATTTTTAATGAGGTAAAAACGCTATCACCCAAACAGTGGTCATGACAGATACTGTTTCTTGAGGAAAGCGTATCTAGCGTAATATTACGGTTAGTTGTCGTTCTAATTTGGCATTATTATAACACTAGAATAATCAAAAAAACCTTGGATTACTTACGGCGCTGTCCAATGGACAGATTCACGTTCATATGATTTGTCAGTCACCCAGTTAATGGCTGTTCAATATGCATTAATGACGAAAGCAGAAACACGTAATGATTCAATAGTCGAAATTCTAGATATAGGTATAGTGCTAATTCGGGGCTTTAATTACCCTGATTTAATCGATTATATAAACAAAATGCCTAAATAATTTCATGTGAAAACTCACTAAGCCACATAAAAATGGGTATGAGATCTAACTTTAGGCAGGCTATTTATTTATTTCACAAACAACACATAAATACTTAAGCATCACCACTCGTGATGTCATTTTTACTCATCATGGCTTCAAGTCAGTTTAGTTGTAGGTCTTTTCTAAGTTTTTCTTTAAAACCATCTAATAACGCCTATTTAGGTAATTTATCTAGGTGTTGCTGATTTTTTTGATTAAACTAACAGTAATTAAAGTAAGAAGCACACTGTAATGGAAAAACATCAACAATTATTAATTGCCTTAAGGAAAGTTATACGGGCAATAGGTTTACATTCAAAACAACTGAATAAGACTTCAGGCTTAACGACCCCCCAATTACTAATTATGCTAGAAATTGATAAAACGTCTGGTATCAATTCAAGTCAAGTCGCTAAAAATGTCAATTTAAGTGCCGCTACCGTGACTAATATTTTGGATAGGCTAGAGAATAAAGGCTTAGTTTCAAGAGTACGTAGTACCCAAGACAAGCGTAAAGTCAGTTTATATTTAACCGAGGATGGTAAAGCACTTTTACTCAATGCACCACAAGCTTTGCAAGAGCATTTCATTGAAAACTTTGCTAATTTGGCGCAATGGGAGCAATCACAGTTACTTTCATCTATGGAGCGATTGGCCGGTATGATGGATGCAAATGAAATAGATGCTGCTCCACTATTAGAACTTAATGCGATGAGCGCCAGCAGTATTCATAAAGCTGACACACCTAATAAGTAATTACAGCCCGGTTTAACCCGAGCTGTATTCTATTAGCGTAGTAAATGTAAGAAATGTAAATGCTTGTGGTATTGATCAATAATATTATTGATCACTGCCGTTTTCGACCAGCCCATGATGTCATAGTCTTGCCCGCCTTCGCCCAAATGAACTTCAGCACGATAGTAACTTTGATCATCTTCAGCTTCATTAGCTTCAATAACATAGTCAGGTTGAGAGTACTTACGAGCTAACACCCGATATACAAACTCTTGTGCTTCGCCATGGTCCACAATTAACGTTAATCCATTGTCATGTGAAATCTCAACATTGATTTGATTTGCCTGCAGCTCTTTAGCGACAGAATCAAATGCTGGCACTACTGTCTGCTTAACAAACTTACTGACATTAGTTTTATTAGGGAAATCAACAACATTCTTTAGTCGTATTTGCCAACTATCACTATTGTCATTACTCGAATGGGGGAGCCCTGTTATTAACTGACTATCCTGTTTAAAAGCCTCGACTCTTAACGATTTAATCAAACCAGCAATGGCGAGTAATAATACGAGAGTAAAGGGCAATGCACTAGCAATAGTCATAGTTTGAAGGGCATTAAGTCCCCCTGCCAACAGCAATATAGCCGCCACTATACCAATACCAACCGCCCAATAAACACGTTGCCACAACGGTGTATCATTCTTGCCATGCGAGCAAAGCATATCAACCACCATAGCCCCAGAATCACAAGAGGTGACAAAAAATATTATAATCATCAGCACACTAAAAAATGAAAGTACTGAAGATAGTGGGAAGTTTTCAAGAAAAACAAAAAGTGCGATTGATGAGTCTTTACTGACCATTTCACCTAACCCAACGATTCCTTGGTTATAAACTAAATCAATGGCACTATTACCAAAAATAGTCATCCAAAATAATGTGAATACGGTTGGTATTAGCATAACGCCGATAATAAATTCTCTGATCGTACGTCCACGAGAAATTCTGGCAATAAACAAACCAACAAAAGGTGCCCACGCCAGCCACCAGCCCCAGTAGAATATCGTCCAACCACCGATCCAGTCGGTCTTTTTATAAGCGAATAAATTAAAGGTGTTATGCACAATATCCGCTAAATAATCACCAATATTTTGTAAGTAAGCTTGTAATAAAAACACCGTTGGACCGAGCACAAAAATCAACAATAACAGTATTATAGCTAAAACCATGTTGGTTTCAGAGAGTATTTTAATGCCCTTATCTAATCCCGTTGCAACCGATATAACCGCTAGTGAAGTAATACCGAACATAATGATTATTTGATTGGTAACTGTGACCTCAATACCAAACAAATAACCAAAACCAGCATTCACTTGTGAGGCGCCTAAGCCCAGCGAAGTAGCAACACCAAAGACAGT
Source organism: Colwellia sp. MB02u-14 (assembly GCF_014076915.1). Classification (NCBI taxonomy): domain Bacteria; kingdom Pseudomonadati; phylum Pseudomonadota; class Gammaproteobacteria; order Alteromonadales; family Colwelliaceae; genus Colwellia; species Colwellia sp. MB02u-14. The sequence continues at coordinate 109,372 of NZ_JACGUX010000001.1, read as the reverse complement.
ACTCACCACCGCAAAAATGTCGACTAGATGTCCTGGCCATTTATAAATTTTATCACCAATCAAAGGATATAGTGCAGAGCGTAACGTTAATGGTAAATTATGACGATAACTAAAATAGGCTAATACTAAGGCGACAATGGCATAAATAGCCCAAGCATGAAGTCCCCAATGAAAAAATGTCATCTTCATTGCTTCTTGCACGGCTGCAACCGTACCTGTTTCTGCTGTCGGTGGTGACAAATAGTGCATTAAGGGTTCGGCAACACCAAAAAACATCAAACCAATGCCCATTCCTGCAGCAAAGAGCATCGAAAGCCAAGAAACTAAGGAGTAATCTGGCGTTGAGTGATCTGGGCCTAAACGAATGTCTCCATAACGAGATACGCCTAAAAAGATAACAAAAAAGAAGATGAATGCAACGGTTAGTACATAAAACCAACTACCGTTTTCAATGATAGATGTTTGAATAAGTGTAAATAAACTCTGCGCCTGTTCAGGTAGCGCAGCGGTATAAAGTAACAAGGCAATAATAATAGCGGAGGCACTGCCAAATACCTTTTTGTTCAATTGACTCTTAACGGTTGTAGGCAAACTCTTCCCCTGATTTTAATTAGTATTGATATTATATCGACTTAAGCCATGCTGTAAACAATTCAGTGTACAGCGCAAGAAAATTTTAAGATGAATAAGTACCCTATTAGAAGCACAAATACATCAACTAATATATAAAGAGTTGTAAAAATTATCTATAAGTCCTATTTTTTGTTAAGCTAGGCGAGAATAAATTTAGTTCGAACTCTAATAATATCAACTCAAAACATAATTAACCTACTAAGGGATAATCAATATGAAATTCACTAAGTTGCATTATGCGGTCTTAACGGCCATAGCAGCATCAGGCTCTCTCTATGCCGAAGAAGTAAAAGAAAAAGCAAAAGCAAAGATTGAAGTCATTGAAGTTACTGCAACTAAACGCACTGAATCCATTCAAGATGTTCCCGTTACCGTCACCGCATTAACCGGTGATAGTTTAGAGAAACTTGGTGTGTCAAATTTTGATGAGTATGTAGAATTTCTACCCAATGTTGTTTTTCAGGGCACTGGCCCTGGACAAAATGAAATATATATTCGCGGTGCAGCTACTGCGCAAACCAATATCTCTGTTTCGTCAGTGCAAGCTTTACAGCCCTCTGTTGCTTTTTATTTAGATGAACAGCCGGTATCAATGCAAGGTCGTAATTTAGATGTTTACGCGACCGATGTTGAACGTATAGAAGTTTTGCCTGGGCCACAAGGTACGCTTTTTGGTGCCAGCTCTCAATCAGGTACTGTGCGTTTAATCACTAAAAAGCCAACCCACGATGGTTTTTCTGCCGGTTTTGATACCAGCCTAAGCTCAACTAAAGGTGGTGATTTAAGTAATTCTGTTGAAGCTTATTTTAATATGTCTTTAACTGACTCTCTTGCGGTACGTGTTGCCACTTATAATGACTTCCAAGGCGGTTGGATAGATAATATACGCAATGTTCCCGGTCAAGGGGGTTATAACGGTAGTGCGGTAGTTATTGATAGAATTTCTGCTAATTTTGCTAAATTAGCAGATCCTGAGAATACGCCTGTAACCGCGCCACAAAACGATGCTTTAGTCGAAGACAACTTTAATACCGCCAACTATGCGGGTGCACGTTTTGGTGTCTCTTACTTGATTAATGACGAATGGAACCTTCTAGTTCAGCATACTCAACAGTCGCTTGATACTGAAGGTGTGTTTTCTTATGATCCAAACCTTGAAGGCCAGACATCAACAAACCGCTTTGTACCCGAAAATAACAATGATGATTTTGGTTTAACTACGTGGACATTAGAAGGACGCCTTGAGCAACTTGATATTGTCTATACTGGTGGTTACTTAGACAGAGACATTAATTCAACGATTGATTACACCGGTTATACCAATGGTGGTCAATTCTCTGCTTATTATGTTTGTAACTATGCAAGCGTACCTGAAGCACAAGAGTGTCTTGACCCCACTAAGTATTACAAAGAACAAACCGACACCTCTCGTACCACCCACGAACTTCGATTCAATACTCCGGCTGATAATGCCTGGCGTGTAACCGCTGGTGTTTTTTATGACACGCAAGAAGTATCATCAGTAGGTCAATTTAAAATAGCCAATACCGAACTTTTTCCAGATTTACAAGAAAAGCGAGCGCTTGCAGGTACTGACGGCATTAATAGTAATGGCGGACCTTTCCCTGCTGAAGTCAGCTTTGTTAATGATGTTACCCACACGATAGATCAAGTCGCAGTATTTGGTCAGTTTGCTTATGACATAACCGACACCGTTACCGCGAGTTTTGGTGCGCGTTGGTATCAAATTGATGATATTTACAAAGGAGCGACTACTGGTGACGATGTTAGTGGTCGATTGCAAGCCTTCGGTGATGGTAGTGATGCTGCCTTAAACGAGTTTTTTAGCGCAGAAGAAGCAACCGCAATCCAAGCGGCTATTGCCAGTGGTCAGTTAGACACTAGCTTACTTGATAGTGACGGTACGCTAACCGTTGATGATACCATTATCAAAGCTTCTGTTGATTGGAAAGTAACGGACGATGTAATGGTCTTTGCTTCCTATTCAGAAGGTTTTAGACCGCCGGTGACTAACCGTGTAGGTGGTGGTGCTGCAGCTAACCAAGAAGGCGCTTTTGAAGGTTTCCGCATCCCCGTATACTCAACGACAGATAGTTTAGATAACGTTGAAGTTGGTTTTAAATCTACCTTGTTTGACCAATCATTGCGTTTTAATGCGACAGCTTATTATTCAAAAATATCTGATCTACAAACCTCGCGCTATGACCCAACCAATATCAGCTTCTTAGTATTTACTGATAACGTGGGTGATGCTGAAATTAAAGGTATTGATGGTGATTTTAGTTGGGTAGTGACTGACAACTTAGTTATCTCTGGCGCGTTCAGCTTAATTGATACTGAATTAACATCAGTTAATGACGTACTTGATGGTATTGCACCAAGTGTGGGTAGTAGATTACCTTATTCAGCTAAATTTTCAGGTAACCTACAAGCACAATATTACTATAATATCTCTGGTGATCTAACGGGTTATATTAACGGTTCAATTAGTTATACCGGCGAAAGACTTGCGGGTATGGCAATGGACGCTTATATGGTCGAAGATGCGACTAATTTAATTTATGGCACAGGCTCAGGTTTAAGTATTCAAAAAGAAGCTGATGTTTATAAAGGTGTTAACTATCAAAGTAGTAACGGAGAAACCTTTGCGGGTGGTCGTTACATCCAAGATAGTTACATTTTAGCCAACTTAAGCTTTGGTGTGACTAACGACGAATGGAAAGCGGAATTGTTTATCGATAATTTAACCGATAAAAGTGCCATTCTATACGTTGATACTCAACAATATACGCCAAAAGTTGTTTCTAACAGACCTCGTACCATTGGCTTTAGATTCTCATATGATTTTTATTAAGCGTTAATGTTAATTAACTTTTAACTAAAAACTAAATAAAGCCGCTTGAACTTTGTATCAAGCGGCTTTTTATTGATAGAGTATCTCATCAGAGCAAGATCACTTGTTAAACTGCCTTGGAGCAAAATCGTTGAACAACACACCCCTTACCCCAATTGAAACACAATTAAAGTCGATTCAACACTTGATCCAAACGGCAAAATTTAATGAAGCAATCGCACAAGGTAAAACACTGCAACAACAAGTCACCGAACAGCAAGACCACATTGAATTATGGTATTTAATGGCTATTGCCCAGCGCTATAGCAAAGAGTTTACCCAAGCACTCACCAGTATTAACGCGTTACTTAAACTTGATGCCCTGCACAGCCGAGCAAATCAAGAACAAGGTTATACGCATTTAGCCTTAAACAAGGTTAAGCAAGCTAAATTATCCTTTGAAAAAGCCGTGCAACTTAATCCAAGTTTAGTGGGAAGCTGGCATGAGTTGATTCAACTTTACCGACAAGACAGCCAACAAGAACAAGTGCAAAAGGCAGCTAACCATCTCGAAAGGTTGAAAAAACTCCCACCGGCTTTACTGGCAGTTACAGAGTTAATGTATGAAGGAAAATTATTAAAAGCTGAGCAAATTTGTCGACATTTTTTACAAAATAATAAACGTCACGTCGATGGCATGTGCCTACTTGCTGAAATAGGTATGGAACTAAAAGTTTATGACGATGCAGAGTTTCTACTGGCGAGCGCACTTGAGTTAGCTCCTAATCATATTCATGCTCGTTCTCAATATCTCAACCTTCTTATCCGTTTAGGTAAATATAAAGCCGCAGAACAACAGGTTGAAACGTTACTCGTTGAACAATCTGAGAATCTTAGTTATAAAGTTGCCAAGGCCAACATCTTAATGGGCTTAGGAAAAATAGAACAAGCCATTACTTTATTTGATCAAGCCATCGCACAGAATGATAAAGTTCCTGGTTTCTATTTACAACTTGGCCATGCGCTTAAAGCACAGGGCGATATCAAAAAAGCGGTCGCTGCTTACCAAAAAGCTTATCAATTAAACCCCAGCTACGGTGATGCATTTTGGAGTTTAGCCAATACGAAAACCTATCGCTTTAGTGATGAAGAAATTACCAAAATGCAACACCAGCGCACGGATGAAAATTTGGCGATAACCGATAAAGTGCAACTACACTTTGCTACGGGTAAAGCCTTTGAAGATAGAGAAGACTATCAACAAGCCTTTGAAGCTTATCAGCAAGGTAACGAATTACAGCATGCTAGCAATGGCTTTGACATCAGCAAAATAGAACAGCAAGTCGCTGAACAACTAAAATACTGCACAACCGAATTATTTGAAAATCGGGGTAATTTAGGGCTAAAAACACCTGACCCTATTTTTATTGTTGGTTTGCCCCGTGCAGGCTCAACCCTGCTTGAACAAATACTGGCTTCACACAGTCAAGTTGATGGCACGATGGAACTGCACAACATTTTAGGCTTAGCGTCGAGGTTACGCGGGCGCGAGAATAATAAAAATGATCAGGAAAGTCATAAAGAAAGCCAATACCCCAAAAATTTAGCTGAAATAAACTCAGATTATTTCAAGCGCTTTGGGCAACAGTTTATCGATGAAACACGTGTATACCGTGAACAAGCACCACTTTTTATTGACAAAATGCCTAACAACTTTTTACACATAGGTTTGATTAAATTAATACTGCCAAACGCAAAAGTCATTGATGCCAGACGTCAGCCAATGGCTTGTTGTTTTAGTGGGTTTAAGCAATTATTTGCCGAAGGGCAAGATTTTAGTTACAACCTTGAAGACATTGGACGTTATTACCAAGCTTATTTAAAATTAATGGCCCATTGGGACCAGGTGTTACCTGACTTCGTATTAACCGTTAATCATGAAGATGTGGTTGATGACTTAGAAAAGCAGGTCAGAAGGATACTTGATTTTTGTGGCTTACCCTTTGAACAGTCTTGTATTGATTTTCATAAAACCAAGCGCACCATTAAAACCCCAAGTTCTGAGCAAGTTCGCCAACCTATCTATAAAAGCGCTACCGAACAATGGCGACACTTTGAGCCCTACCTAGGCCCATTAAAAAAAGTGTTAAACATTAACTAAACTGATGGTTCATAAAGTCGTTACCTTTTAGCGAAGTCTGTATCTACTTGCTTTAACATTCATTGTGGAATCAGTGAGTATAGATATAGTCGGTTAAATAAACTAACATAATAATATTGCTATTTTGTCACGACCCTAAGTTGGAATAACGCTAACGTGTATGAGCTATAGTTTATTGTTTTTTAATCGCCTAACCTGTTTTTTGCTCTTGTGTGTCAGCATTATTATTCCCGTTTACAGCAACGAGCGCCCAAAAGAACTGCTTAATGAGTACTCTGTAGAAATGTTAACAGAGGAAGATGGTTTTTTTTCATCTGAAATATATTCTATTATTCAAGACAATCAAGGTTTACTGTGGTTTGGCACCGCCGAAAATGGTGTTATGTGTTATGACGGCAGAAAAGTAACTCTCTTTGAATTTAACAGTATGAGTTCAAGTGGTTTGTCACATAACGACGCTGGCAATCTTATGCTAGACCACAATGGAAAAATATGGGTAGGCACTTGGGGAGGAGGCGTTAACCTTTATAATCCAGAGATGGGCGTATTTCAACATTTTATTCATGACCCTCTCCGCACTGACTCTATTTCATCGAACCGGATACAATCTTTATTTCATGACCAAAAAGGTACGGTTTGGTTAGGCTCTTATGACAGTGGTTTAAATCGATATATTGGCAATAACCGCTTTGAGCAAATAAAAAAAATTGATGGGGTTGCATCGAGTTTATCTCATAATAGAATTTGGGACATTGAAGATAATAATAGTAACAGTCTTTGGGTTGCAACAAGCTTTGGATTAAACTTGTATGACAAAAAAAAGCGAACTTTTAGCCACTTTTTCCCTGCACCAAAAAACAAAACGCCTACAGGTGCAAACGAAATAAGAAGTATTTTAAAAACGTCTAAAAATAAACTTTATGTTGGCACACAGCAAGGCCCCTTTATTTTTGATCAACAAAGTGGTGTTTTTATGCCAATAAAAACCCTTGATGATAAATATCTAGGCCAAGTGAATTCTATGATTGAAGATCAAGAAGGTTATCTTTGGTTTGTCTCCAGTAAAGGCTTATTTCGTCAATCAAACGTAAACCTTCAAATAGAAAAGCTTAACCTTGAATATAACAATGGCTTGAGAATTGTGTTCGAAGATAGCTCAAGAACGCTATGGGTTACTAGCGAAAATCACGGCATATATAAGATAATACAACATCGCAAATTTAAGTCGATTAATAACCCTGAACTTACAGCGCCTAATGGTATAAGTGTCGATGATAACGGGGATTTATTAATTATTTCTTCATCTTCACAAATATATAAATGGCAAGTTTCATCACAAAAATTAGTCCGCTTGTCTGACACCATTTTTAATGACCAAAATGGCTACGGGACAAACAGGTTATTAGAAAAACCGACTATATTTTCTGATGAGCATAATATTTTATGGGTTGCACAGGATGGAGGCTTAGCTAAATTTAACTTAATCACTAAGGAAGTTGAGCTAATAACATACCCTAAATCAGACCCAAACTATAAAGAGTTTAGGGAGTTACGAGCACTTAATATGGACCAATTTGGTTCACTTTGGATTGGTACTTATAAAAATGGTGTATATCGCTACAATCCTTCGACCAAAAAATTTACACACATAGATAGTTCCTCAGGACTATCTCATCCAGAAGTATTAGAAATATTTAAAGATAATCAACAAAATATGTGGGTGGGTACAGGCAATGGTGTAAATCTTTGGGACGAAGCAAATCAACACTTTATTTCATTTCAAAGTAATAAGAATAAAGCCGACAGCTTATTAGGAAATATCGTTCAGGATGTACATCAAGACAGGAATGGTAAAATTTGGATTGCCACTCATAAAGGCCTTAATTTATATTTGCCTGATACAAAAACGTTTAAACATTTTAGTAGGAAAAATGGCTTACCCACTTCGTTAATCCGTGCCATTGAAGATGATAAAAACGGTCAGCTATGGCTGACAACAAATAAGGGGATCTCCAGGTTAAATCCACTGCTGGGAGATGTTACTAATTTTGACAGTTACGATGGTTTGCTTGGCATGAATTATTACCCCAATAGCTTAGTAAAATGTCGAAATGACACACTTTTTACTAGTAGCCAGCGAGGTATTGAATTCTTTAACACCTCAACTATGGAAGTAAACAACAATGAATTTACAGTTGTTCTAACGGGTTTTAATAAGATGGGTCAGTCAGTCAAACTGAAAAAACCTTATCCCTATGTCACTGATATTGAAATGTCTTATCTAGATTACTTTTTTTCTTTTGAATTCTCAGTATTAGACTTCATTGCGCCGAACAAGAATAAGTATGCTTATAAGCTAGAAGGGTATGATGATAATTGGATTGATATTGGAAATCGAAATATAGCTTCTTTTACTAATTTAGATGGTGGTTCATATAAATTTTTAGTAAAAGCGACAAATAGTAGTGGTAAGTGGGGTGAAAAATTCCTGTCAATTAACTTATATATTTCCCCTCCTCCTTGGAAAACCTGGTGGGCCTATAGTCTGTATTTATTAATCGCTGCACTTGTTGTGTTCACCGCTATTTATTTTAGAACCCGTTTACAACAGACAGAAATAATCCAGCAAAAAAAATTCGTCTCTACGCTTGAACAGCAAGTTGCACAGAAAACTGCATCATTAAACACACAAGCTAAAGATTTAATTGACGCTAATAAAAAATTACAAATACTAACCTACCAAGATGGATTAACAGGGCTATATAATCGTCGTTACTTTGATAAAAGATTAACTGATGAGGTCAATCAGAATGAGCGTGAAAATCAACCGTTATCTCTTATTTTTGGCGATGTTGACCACTTTAAACTATTTAACGATTTGTATGGACATCAACAAGGTGATAGCTGCCTTAAACAAGTGGCTCAATGTATTTATAACAGCATAGCTACCATGACAGGGGCTAATTGTCGTTACGGTGGTGAAGAGTTTGCAATTATCTTGCCTAATACCTCAATAGAACAATCAACTCTCGTTGCTGAACGCTTATGCTTGGCCATAGAAAGTATGAAAATCCCTCATGAGAAATCTGAAACGAGTGCCTTTATTACCTTAACATTAGGGGTAGTAACTATTCCATCTGGACAAAAAACATCGGTGGATTCAATGGTATTAAGTGCAGACAATGCATTATATCTTGGTAAGCATAAGGGCAGAAATAGGGTAACACGAGGCACCTAAGGTGTTTATTCTTGTGATTTCACAGTATCACCCCGTTGCATTCGTCGATATATCAATAAAAAGAGTAAGCTCAACGGCGATCTTCGCTGCAGCTTGATGAAATAAATCAATAAAATTCTAAGTTACTTATGAAAAATGCTCTCTGTGATTCAGTAATCCTTTTCAATAAAATAAGGCCTAACACCCTCTTGTTGTTAATCAACAGTTAACTATAAGTGACAGCCATCGCCCTCACTTTTTAACAGATTGATTTTATTTAATTTATTTGTAACTTCAGCTGTTTTATTATGTACCAATAAAATGAGATGGTTATATAATTTTAAAGATTAACAAGTGAAAAATTGAGTGTTCTCATCTCATCTTTTAACTGTTAGGATAAGTTTGTGAATATCCCTTTATTGAATCAGTAAAATAAGGAAAATCTTTGCGAGAGCAATCTAAAATAAGTCGTGTTAATAATAAGAAATTCGAACAACCGACTGTTATTTCATTATTTGCATTGGTGGGTATGTCTATTACCGCCATCATGGGCTTTATTGGCTTATTTAACAAAAGTTTTGCTTTAGCCATCTCTTTATTTTTCGCAAGTTTTATTTATTTTATCGGTTATTATGCCTATAAAAAATTTAATAATTTAAGATTAAGTTCCGCAATTGTTCTCTATTCACTCTATATATTAATGTTTTATCTTGTATACACCGGTGGTGTTGAAAGTACAGGACCTTTATGGGTATTTATCGTTGCACCTGTCTCAGTATTCGTTCATGGGTTAAAACGTGGTCTCATTGATATTGCATTTTTTGTCGCTATTACCAGTATTATTATGCTTATACCCGCAGATTTAATCGCCCATGCTGTCTATAGTACTGAATTTAAATTACGTTTATTATACTCTTTTTTAACCGTGACTTTTCTTTCTGCTTTGTATGAACATTCTAGAGAAAATTCTTATAAACAAGCATTAGAGCTAAGCGAAAAATATCAAAAACTCGCACATTTAGACTCTTTGACTCAGTTAGCTAATCGTCGTGATGCACTTTCTATTCTCAAACGAGAACAAGCGCGCATCATGCGTACTAAAGAGCCATTGTCTATAATATTATGTGATGTTGATTATTTTAAGAAAGTGAATGACCAATTCGGTCACAATGCTGGTGATGCCGTATTAATAGAGCTTGGAGAAATATTCACTGGTAGCATCAGAGAGCAAGATTGTGTGGCGCGCTGGGGTGGTGAAGAGTTTTTATTTATTCTCCCTCAAACTGAAGCCAAAAATGCCAACATTTTTGCAGAAAAAATCCAAGAAAAATTACAGAGCCATTTGGTCAGTTATAAAAATAACAAAATCAATGTCAAAGTCAGTATGGGAATAGAGCAATTCAAGGATAATCAAACCATTGATGAAGTCATCAACAATGCTGACAAGTATCTCTATCAAGCAAAAAACTTAGGTAGAAATCAAATTTTTCCAAAGTTTTAATCCTCAAGCCTTTTAGCGACCCTACAATTTTCTCATGTGAGAAAGACATAGTTACACATAAGCCCAAATTAAAACTTTTTTACCTTTTTATTTAGAACAACCTACCTTTGGTCGTAAATATTTGATTGTTTACCGTTTTTACTTTTGTGTAATACAAAATATAAGGCTAATCTATAATCACACAAAAATAGGATAGTACTTATGACACAGTCAATAATTATCAACGGAAAAAAACATGCAATTGATGTAGATGGCAACATGCCATTGCTTTGGTTTCTTCGTGACCAACTAGAGCTCACGGGTACCAAATTTGGCTGTGGTAGTGGCTTGTGTGGCGCTTGTACGGTTCATGTTAACGGACAAGCCATTCGTTCATGCATTACTCCCGTTAGTACATTAGTTGGCAAAAAAATAACCACTATTGAAGGGCTATCTGAAAAAGGCGATCATCCGCTACAAAGAGCTTGGTTAAATAACAATGTTCCCCAATGTGGATATTGCCAGGCCGGCCAAATAATGAATGCAGCGAGCTTATTATCGGTTAACGCAGCGCCAAGCAGTGAAGAAATTGATACGGCAATGCAAGGTAATATCTGTCGTTGTGGCACTTATCAACGTATTAAAAAAGCCATTGTTGAAGCCGCTGACACATTAAGTAAGGAGGTTTAGTATGACTATTTCCAATGTAAGTCGTCGTGATTTTTTGAAAACTGCCGGTCTAGCGACCAGTGGATTAGTGATCAGCGTAGCTTTACCCATGAATGCTTTAGCCGAAAAAGGCATTATGAAAGAGAGTGCTGAAGAGATTAACGCTTTTATTCAGATTGCTGATAACGGCGATACTGTTATCTATTGTGGACGATGTGAAATGGGACAAGGCATAAGCACGGCTTTGCCTTCTGCCGTAGCTGATGAAATGGAAGCCGACTGGCAGCGTGTTACGGTTAAGCAAGGCGACGCCGACGAAAAGTATGGCCCTCAAGCCACAGGGGGATCAGCAAGTATTCGCGTAATGTTCCAGCCTATGCGTGAGGCAGGCGCTACAGCAAAAGCGATGTTAATAGCCGCTGCGGCAAAAGTGTGGAAAACTTCCCCTGATAATTGTTTTGCACAAGCACATTTTGTTATCAATAAAACCAACCAACAAAAATTAGGTTACGGTGAATTAGCGAGCATTGCTGCTAATATGCCTGTTCCTGAAAAGCCTACGCTGAAAAAGAAAGCTGACTTTAAATATATTGGCACAGCACTCTCTCGACATGATCAAGATGAGGTGGTTGTTGGCAAGCGTATTTATGGTGTCGACACTAAACTACCTGGCTTAAAATATGCTGCTATTATTCATTGTCCTGTTTTAGGCGGTGCGCTAAAAAGTCTAGATAAAACAGCGGCACTTAAAATGAAAGGTGTTAGTGACGTTGTCGAAATTCCACGTTTTGCTATCCCCTTTGGCTCCATTGGTGGTGTCGCGGTAGTTGCTGATAATAGCTGGACAGCACAACAAGCGGTAAAGCAGTTAAAAATAGAATGGAGTTTAGGCGAAAATGCTATTTATGATACTAAAGAATATAAGCAGCAACTTGTCAAAAATGTTGAAAAACCCGCAACCTTAGCGTCAGAACGTGGCGATATTGAAAAAGCATTTAGTACAGCAAAACATAAAATGTCAGCAACTTATACCGGTGGCCACCTTTCACATGCACCGATGGAGCCTAATGCCAGTGTTGTATGGGTACAAAAAGATTCGTGTGAAGTGTGGGCATCAACACAAAGTCCGGCAGATATTCAAAAAGTTTTAGGGCAATACCTCGAACGCGATCCAAAAGATATCATTGTTCATGTGGCAATGGCAGGTGGCGCTTTTGGCCGTAAGTTTAAGTGTGATTATGTACATGAAGCCGCGGTTATTTCACAAAAAACGGGCAGCCCTATTCAACTAACCTGGACACGTGAAGAAGATATGCGTACTGGTTATTATCACTCTATCAATGCTCAACACATCGAAGCTTCAATGGACGAAAATGGAAACGTTACTGGCTGGTTGCACCGTGCGGCGTTCCCTTCAATATCAACGTTATTTGATCCCTCTCTCGTTAGAACACCGGCGAATAGTTTGGATGATATTACCAATCATTTATTTGGTGTCGAAAACTGCCGCGTTGAGTCTGGCGATGCGAAAGCACACACACGTATTGGTTGGTATCGTGCGGTTTACGCTATTTTCTATGGTTTTGCTTTTAGCACTTTTGCCGATGAACTGGCTTATAAAGCTGGTAAAGATTCGTTATCTTTTGTTAATCAACTGCTTGACAACAATAAGAACAAAGAACAAACAGCACAAGTCAAACGAGCAAAAGATATTTTGGCCATTGCTGCTGATAAGTCAGGTTGGAAAAATCGTGATAAATTACCCGAAGGACAAGGTATTGGTTTAGCTGTACATTATAGCTTTCAAAGCTTTGTGGCTATGGCTGTGCATGTTGAAGTTAACGGAGACGATATTAAAGTATTGAATGTAGACTGCGCCATAGATTGTGGGCAAGTCCTTAACCTTGATGGCGCGACAGCACAAATGGAAGGTGCGGTTGTAATGGGCATGTCGTTAGCATTAAGTACTGAAATCACCTTTAGAGGTGGCGCAGTTGTTAACTCTAATTTTCATGACTATCCAGTTATGCGTATTACCGACATGCCAAATGTTCGCGTTCATATGCCTGACTCAGATGAAAGTCCAACAGGATTAGGCGAACCAGGTGTCGCTCCTTTTGCGCCAGCACTAAGTAATGCCGTGTTTGCCGCTTCAGGTAAGCGCTATAGAGATTTACCTTTTAAACCCATGTCAGTGTAAAGCATCAATGAAAGCTGTAGTTTTAATAACGCTAGGTTGTTGTAATCGTATTGATCAGCAGCATACATTGCTCATTGGGAGAATTTCCCTATGAGCAATCATTTGTCGCACATATTGGCACAATGGTACCCAAACCGTGATAACGCTGATTGGGTGCTAGCGACCATTTACCAAACTGAAGGTCCTTGCTATCGAAAACCAGGCGCTATGATGTTGTTTAGTAGTCAAGGTCATCAGTTAGGTATGCTAAGTGGCGGATGTTTAGAGTCAGACATTGGCGTAAATGCACGAAAGGTAATGCAATCAGGTAAACCAATGCTAGTTTGTTACGATGGTTCAGATGAAGATGATTTATCATTTCATCTCGGCATTGGCTGCGGCGGCACTATTTATATTATGTTGCAGCAGATAAGTGTTCATAATAACTACTTGTCATTAACTCAAGCATACGAGGCGCTTCAGCATCGTATTTCAGGCTATTTTTATCAAAGCATTGTCAGTAAAGAGAATGATGCTCAAGCATATTTTGAAGCTTCGGCTGTTAGCGATATTGCTGAAAAAGCTTCACTCATTCCCTCACCATTAAGTCATAATAATGTTGATACTGACTGGTTAGCAACGCCGATTGTACCAGAGCCTCACCTGCTTGTTGTCGGTGGAGGTATTGATGCACGTCCTCTAGTAAATATGGCTGAACAATTAGGTTGGAAAGTGTCATTGTGGGATCCACGCCCTGCCAATGCTCGCAAAGAGTACTTTTCCAATGTAGATCATATTATAAAAGGCGAGGCTAATGTCCTTGCCACTTTTGTTGCAGAAAAAGGTGTTAATGCTGCAATATTGATGAGCCATAATATCTCGATTGACGCACAAGCGTTAAAAGCTTTAGCAAAAACCACTATTCAATATTTAGCTTTACTAGGCCCTGATAATAGAAAAAAACAAGTTATCACTCAAGCAGAAATTAACGAGCAGTCTTTATCATTTAACTTCGCTGGGCCTGCCGGTCTTGAGATCGGTGGAACTTTGCCAGAGAGTATTGCACTTTCGATACTTGCTGAGTGCCATGCCAGTCTATTCAGTAAAAGCGCCCAATCAATTAGCGATGTACTAGAAAAAAAGGTACTAGAGCACAACCCCCTAGAAAAAAGTCACGATGAATAACCCAGAATATAATTTAAAAATCATTCTGCTAGCGGCGGGGAAAAGCCAGCGATTTAATGGCATCAAGTTATTAGCAAAAATACAACAGCAAGATACCTCTATCACGTTAATCGAGCATGCTTTACATCAGATATCTGGGGCGCTTAATACACTGAATATAAGTCAGAAAAACATTCGTGTTGCAACAGGCCTTTATCACTCACAGTTAAGCGCTTTGTTTAATGATCCCGATGTCTTAGATTATTGCGAAGATGCTCACTTGGGCTTAGGGCATACTATTGCACAGTCTGTTCGGCACATCCTCAATGATGATCAAAGTACGAGCCATATAATGATCGCACTTGCTGATCAAGTCGCCTTAAGTGTCGACAACTATATCGCTTTAATTGAAGAGTCTGTAGTTTCACCAACTAAATTAGTTTGCGCAAAAGCAGGGCAAGAGTTAATGCCTCCCGCTATTTTCACCTCAGCTTATTTCCCTGAATTAACCCATTTAAAAGGTGATAAAGGTGCTAAGCCTCTTCTCCACAAAAATAAAGAAAACCTGAAAACAGTCAGTATTCCTCATGCCGAAAAAGATATAGACACGCGGCAAGATCTCGACAACTGGCATAATGATAAATAAACACCCTACTATTTAAAAAATAAGTCGTTAACCACACTAACAGGACAATTTATGCACGCTTTTATAAAAATAATATCCGCTGCGTTATTAACACTTACCGCATCCAGTCAGGCCAATGATCTTACTTTAACAACCGACCAAGGTTTTGAATTAAAAGCGAGTTACTACCAAAGTAATCAAACAAGTGATCGCGCGGTATTGTTACTACATCAATGTAATTACAACAGAACCATGTATAACGACATAGGGCAGCAATTAGCCGATAAAGGTATTCATGCTTTAAGTCTAGATTTCAGGGGATATGGTGAAAGCGCTAAGGGTGAATTTAATTTCGAAAAGGTACGTGCACTACCGAGCGATAAGCAAAGTGCCGCTTGGCAGAAACTTTCAACCCTTTGGCCTAGCGATGTTCAGCTCGCTTATAACTATTTAAAAAATAACATGTCAGACAAAGGCATAGTCGGTGTTGTTGGCGCAAGTTGCGGGGGTTATCAAGCCATTACTTTAGCGGAAAAAAATCCCATAAGTGTAATGGGATTTTTCTCATCAGGCCAATCCGAAGATAACATAGCTCGTTATACAAAAACTTTAGCTAACAAACCGACGCTTATTATTGCCTCGGAAAAAGATACCGGTACTTATGAGAGTGCGCAAAAACTATTTAGTGCTTCGACAAATATGGGTAGTAAGTTTATTGCTTACAAAGGCACTGCTCATGGTTACCCATTACTTGACAGTGATACCGAACTAGCCGGTTATATGGTGAGCTGGTTAGATAGCCACTTAGTCAAGTAGCTCAATAAGCACTAAACCATTTAAATCTGTTCACTGTAGGCTTGCTTATTTGCACATGTCGATAGGCGACTTTATTGATGGTTAGGCTAAAAATCATCATACCTAGGGAGTTTTACATCAAGGTCTTCCCAGTTTGCTTTTGAAGTAATAACGTTATGGAATAAGGCCTTGCTGAAATATCAGAATCTAGAATACCTAAACGAAGTCGCAGCCTTGTTGGGTCTTGATAAAACCATTGGTAGCATAAGCCGCACCACTATTTTTTCGACACAATGAACAATGGCAGTAAATAATATCACTTATTTCACCCATAATTTTAATGCTTACCGCCCCAGATAAACACGGCCCCAAATGGATATAATTGACGACTCCGTTGTTTATTTTTAGCGCAAAAAACTGTCCTAACGCTTGGAAATTTTGATAAATTTCAGCCATTAAATTATGACCATTATCATTGAGAAAAAAGTGACAAGCAATATAGGTAAGCGTCGTTAATAAAACGGTACTAGTTGTATTTTATTGGTATAAAGAACATCGAATAAAAAGCACTTACCCTCAAGTTCTATTTATATAAAAATTGCTCGCTTAAGCAGCAACTAACTGCACACTTTATTGTTTAGGGTTTTCATGCGTTTTTCAAAATCAATATTACTTTTCATCTTCATCTTTGGTTGAGCAACGACCACTTCTATTGAGCTTGATGACCGTTATGGTTTTTCAAACCCAATTAATCGCGCCAAGACTGCGGATATAACGCCACAACAAAGTGGGTATTGAACGAGGACTATCGTTTATGACGGAGTACACATTTACAAGCGATCCCCCTAACAAATATTCAAGGTAATCCTAAAAAAATTGACCAATAGCGAAGCGAAGAATTTCATCCTACTTTACATGAACGCCAGCAATCACTAAAAGCAAACTTAGCCAGCAGCCTTATGTTTCAAATGTTGTAGTTAAAACGAAATAATCCATTACCTGATAATATGATTTTATCTAAAGTATTTGATGTTAGCCTTAACCGCCAGCAGAAATGCCCTACGCTTTACCCAACTTACCTGACCATGAATATCAACAATTAACACAATGGTTAGCTAAAGGCGAAAAAATGCCGACAGCCATTGCACCAACCAAGACTGAACTTGTTATGGTTGAACAATGTGAGGTCTTTTTAAAGGGTGACTAAAAAAAAGAACAGCTTGTTGCCCGATATCTTTATGAACATATATATCTAGCTAATTTATATTTTGATGCAACACAACAAAGCTTTTTAAATCTCGTTCGTTCAAAGACACCATCCACACAAGCCCTACAGATTATTACGACACGCCATCCGTTTTAAGACCCTGAAGTTGCAAGTGTTTATTGTCGTTTACAGAAAAAAAAGCAGCTGTTTTAGCCAAGCGTCACATGCCATATCGTTTTGATTCTGCCAAACTCACTCGCTATAAAGCGCTATTTTTTAGCCAGGATTATACCGTAGATAAGCTTTCAGGGTACAAAATACAAAACGCATCAAATCCATTTATTACCTTCCAAGCCCTGCCACTTGAGTCTCGTTATCGCTTTTTGCTTGATGAAGCACAATTCTCAATTATGAATTTTATTAAAGGTCCTGTTGGTCGAAGTAAAATTACTCTCACCGTTATTGAAGACCACTTCTGGCTAGCCTTTGAAAATCCAAATAAGATTGATATTTTGGTATCAACAAATTTTTAGTTGAACACAGTAAGTTATTACCATTTCCTGCAGCAACCAGCAGTAGCGTATTATCAATTTTAGATTGGCGTGAGTATGCAAGCCGACAAAAAGAATACGTTTCAGAAAAACAAGCTTTTATAGAAAAACTTGATCTTCGCTCAGTCAATATTGATCTGGATTGAATTTGGAGTGGTGATAATAACCCTAACGCTGCACTGACTATTTTTCGCCATTTTGACAGCGCCTCTGTCGTTAAGGGATTTTTCAGGCAACCTCCCAAATCTGCTTGGGTTATGCATGACTTGAGCGCATACACTACTTATTAGTGATAGGGTTTGATGTTTATACAGAAGATACACTTAACGTAGCCAAAGGTGCTATTGGTACTTATCCAAAAGCATTTTGTAATATTAACCCACAAGAAGTTGCTGTTGAAAATATGAAAAAAAGCGATAACTTTGATTTAAAAACCCGTTACGCGATAAGACAAACGAATAAGGACTTTTGGATATTTTCAGATAAATTGCACCGATAACTCAAAATGAGTAAGGTATTGAGTTTGGTTTGTTAGATTACACCCGTTTAAAAAAATAATTCTACTGAAAAAAAAGCAAAAAAAAGGCGTTTCTTGAGACCAAGAAACGCTTTATAAAAACATAAACACTAAGGGAAATAAACTCTCGTGTAATAAGAGCACCATTTTTCCAATAAGTTCAAATTAATGTCAATAATTTTATCTTTCTATTCTAAGGTAAACTCAAAAAAAGTTCATCATCTGCTTCACTTTATATTCCTGAGTGGTAACGCCACTTTGATCATGCTTTTTTAACCGGAATATCAGTTTGCAGTAAAATACTATAAGCCAGTTTAACTGTGCCTGATTGTTCGGTTCTAATTGCATCAATAGAATATGTTGATATTTCCTAAAAATATCTCTGTTAATCGTCAATAATGAAACAAAATTTTTAGGAGACGCTAGTAAATTTTAGAAAAACTTCATCATCTACTGCTCTAAATAGAAAAACATAGTATAGTTATTGAGCACTAATGGTTTTTATTTACCAAAGGACTTATCTATTACAGGGAACGGTTATGATGAATTCAAATATATTTTTAGTAAACTTACCAGAGCATGTCAATAAAAGTTTGCTGCCAGTATTGGAGGCTGAATCTTTAGGAAACATCCAATTATTCACTACTGATAATATTACCCAACCGCTAGATCCCCCTATTAAAAATACTGATTACCTCATCTTTTATATTGAAAAAATAGATGAAGACAGTATGACTCTGCTTGACTTAAAGCAAAATGTACCAACGTTATTGATCACCCATAATTTAAATTTTGAAATGGAAAGAACAGCCAAAGCGCATTATATTGATATGGTTGTTAGTGAAAATAATAGCGAGCTAACGGCTCTTATTTATGGTTTTATCCGGCAACATGATATTTATCGCTTTCAGCATGCGTTAGTCGTCGATGACTCCAGAGTCGATAGTCGCATTGTTGCCAACTTATTAAGCAGCGAGTTTATTCGCAACGATATTGAGCTTAACAGCGAAAAAGTCATCGAGCGTTTAACGTTAACACCTTCTGTAAATATGCTGATACTTGATTATGAAATGCCATGTAAAGATGGTTGCCAATTGATGCAGGAAATCAAAGAGACGTTTTTAAACCGACCATTTATTTTTATTGGCCTAACCGGAAGTAGAAATGGTGCTATAAAATTCCTAACTAATGGTGCTGATGATGTCTTTATTAAGCCTTTTGATAATGAACTCTTTACTTTAACCCTTAGAAAACTGATTTTTAATGTCCACAAAATAAATAAAGACAAACACACCTTAAGTGACTATAAAAAAATTGTTAATAACCTTTCTAAGGAAATATCTGATCCTATCTACGTTTTAACAACGATTAATGATTGTTTATTAGAAAAAAAAGTCAGTAAAGAACAATACAATACCTTTAAAGAAATCAGCCTGATATGCAAAGAGAAGTTAAGTAATACCTTTGATAGTTTATTAAGTTACTTTGCTGTTTCAAGCTACATGCAAAAATCCGTATTAAAGTCATACTCATTACAATCGATGATATCAACACAACTATATCTAGAATCAAGCAGAGATAAACTGCATAACATTATAGTGAATAAATCGCTTGATGAGGATATCAAAGATTTATCCGTTCCTGAGCAAATTGGTCAAGTTATAAACCAATTAACCCATGATGCCGTATTGCGCTCTCATAACGGAGGAGAACTTAACATAAGGCTTTATTCACAAAATGATGATATTGTTTTTGAAGTTGAGCATACGTCACTTTCCTCTTCAAATTCAGAAAAAACCACTACGCCTTTTACCATAGAAGGCTTCCCTGAAAATTTACTTCAAACAGAATCTTTAAATCAATTACTTTGTCAAAAGATCATCAATGAATACGAGGGTTCTCTAGGTGTTCATCATAAAAGTGCTGGAGATGTACATTTTTTTAAAGTCCCTAAGAAATCATTTTTATCAAGAAGTGCAAACCACTAATGTAAGGCAACCGCTAAAATAGTTCATTATTTGTCCTAATACCGCTAAAGTTTACGACTTCTCATATCACTTAACGCTTAAGCAAGTATCGTTAAAAGACAATATGTAAGTCATTCGTATCCAGTCAATAAAGAGAAGTAAAAGTTTCACTTTAATTGAATTAGTCGTAGTCATCGTAATATTAGGCATACTGTCTGCGGCGACATTATCCAAATTTATCAACTTATCAAAAGATGCAAAAATAGCGGTACTGACCCAATTTAGTGAGAGTGCAAAGGTCGTAAATCGCTTGATCTTTTTAAAGTCAAAAATGCCAAGCAATGTCACATTCCCTATGACAGGCCAAGCTAATTTAATCGGCATAGATGGCAATGGCGTGATTGACCTCACGACTGCAGGTTTAAGGTTATTACACTCTTACATTGATAATCATAAACTCTACAAACAAGTTAATGTTTCAGATCTATTTAAACTCTCTGGTAGCAAGGTCTTTGAAGAACAAGACGTAAACTTTGTCTATATTGGTTATGATGCCAATAGTAACAATCAAGTCAGTGACGACAACGGTAACTTTAGATGTACCCAAAGACAATATGAAACAGTAGGTCCAAAATACGATGTGATTGATGATGGTTGTTAATCAACAGAACACGACCTAAACGTTCTATTGTCTACCTGCTTACTTAACACACTTACTACATATAAGGCTGATACTTGGTCGTATTCCTCTGATGATTCCCAGTGGTTATTATTGCTGACCACTATACTTTGATTGTATTTATAACCGTTTCTACAATAACAACCAGTCATCAATTGGAAAAAAATCATCGGCTGCATTAATTAATGAATTAGCCGTCAAAGCAGACACTCCATAAACCTGTGTGTTAACACCATAACGCTCTTTAACTTTTTTAAGCAGTAAATCAAAATCGCCATCTCCTGATAATAAAATAACCGTGTCAACATTATCTGCATGTTCCAGAACATCAATCGTAATTCCGACGTCCCAGTCACCTTTTGCTGAGCCATCTCTGCGCTGAATAAAAGGCTTGAGCTTTACTTCAAAGCCAATGTGTTTTAACGCTTTTTGAAATTTATGTTGAGCATCATCGCTGCGTTGAATAGCATAAGCATTCGCAATAACAATATCGCCTTGTTCACTAATTTGTTGCCAAAACTTACGGTAGTTAAACTGCCTTTGAAAACTATCACGGGTGGTATAATAAATATTTTGTACATCTACAAAGATAGCTATTCTGTTAAGTTTTGTGGTCATTTAAGTACTCGATGATGAAATATATGAGTTATAGCCGTCAATACGACAAACTAGATGCAACATGCTACAATAAACTTACCATTAAAAACACGCCTAAAAGTATAATAATCCAGAGAAAAATACGATGTCAGCCATACGTTTACTATTCTATTTCTTATTACGTTTCCCTATAAAGTTACTCGTACGCAGCAAGATTATGCCTGACAACTATTTAGCGTCAGAAGAAGTAAAACTTGAGCAACCCCAGTTTTATGTTATTCGTCATCAATCGGCCAGTGATATTCTCGCATTACGAAAAGCATGTAAAAGCCTAAAGCTTCCTGATCCCCTCAGCCCGATAACCATTAACGAGCAAAATTTTTCACGCTTATTGTGTTTAGAAAAGCCCACGCCGCTATTTCGTTGGCGAAAAGCCGGCCATACCCAAGCAATAACTCAAGGGTTTGAATTATTAAAACAACACAGCATAAACGAAGCATTAGATGCCCAATTGATCCCCGCTCATGTTATTTGGGGACGTACTCCAACCAAAGAACATAACAATGCCAATATTGGCACAGTGTTAGCAGATCAAGAGTCGCCTTCTTGGTTACGTAAATTTTTCATTGTTTTATTCTTAGGCCGTAATTCTATTGTACGTTTTAGTGAAGCTATTTCGTTTCGTTTAATGGCAGACAAGCATGGAACAACTCAAGCGAGCGCACAAAAGTTAATGCGTATTGCTCGGTTTCATTTTTACCGCCAAACCATTGCAACAACAGGCCCAAGGTTAATGCATCGCCAACAAATGTTTGCCACACTATTAGCTAACCCTTCAATAAAACGTCTGATTCGTGATGAAGCAAAAAGCAAAGCGACAAGTGAAGATGAAATAAAGAAACAAGCTCTCGCCATTATGGATGAAATTGCTGGTGATTACCGCGATTCCATGGTCCGCCTAGGTGCGCGTATCTTAAATTGGTTATGGAATCGCTTGTACAGTGGTATTAACATCAATAATGCAAAAGTGCTAAGAGATCTTGCTCAAGAAGGGCATGAAATTATTTATGTACCTTGTCACCGTAGTCATATGGACTATTTACTGCTCACCTATGTCATTTTTCAAGAAGGTTTAGTTACGCCAAGAATTGCAGCGGGTATTAATTTGAATTTTTGGCCCGCAGGCCCTATATTCCGTAAAGCGGGCGCATTTTTCATTCGCCGTAGCTTCAAAGGTAACCGCTTATATTCAACGATTTTCCGTGAATATTTAGGCTTATTATTTGAACGTGGCTATTCGGTAAAATACTATACTGAAGGGGGACGTAGTAGAACAGGCCGTTTATTGACACCTAAAACAGGTATGCTCGCGATGACCATACAAAGTTTACTGCGTGGCATTGACCGCCCATTAACTTTAGTGCCAGTTTATTTAGGTTACGAACATGTTATGGAAGTGGGTACATACCACAAAGAATTAAGTGGTAGCCAGAAAAAAAATGAGTCTATCTTTGGGGTTATTAAAGCCATTAAAAACTTACGAAACTACGGTAAAGGGTTTGTAAATTTTGGTGAACCTATTAATATTAACCAGTTCTTAAATAAACAGGTACCTAACTGGAAAGAAGACATTGACCTTATCGATCCCCAAAAACCAGCCTGGTTAACACCCAGCGTTAATATTCTAGCGGATCAAGTGATGATGCATATTAATCAAAGTGCTGCGATTAACGGAACCGCCCTTGTTGCTCTTATCTTGCATGCTTGTAAAAATAAGGCGCTTGCTAAAACAGAATTGATCAGTCAGCTCGATCTATTTTTAAACTTACAGCGCAGTGCTCCTTATAGCGAACAACTGACTATCCCTAGCGAAAATGGCCAGCAACTCCTTGACGAAGTTATCTCACTTAATAAAGTGACCGTTAATCAAGACAGTTACGGCGACATTATTTCATTGTCTGAAACAGCAACGTTAGAAATGCGCTACTACCGTAATAATATTTTACATAGCTATATATTGCCTGCACTTATTTGTCGTTTGTTAGAGCGCCACAGTAAAATTAATAAAGAGACTTTATTAATGCAAGTTCAACGTATTATCAGCTTAGTGAAAATAGATTTGTTTTTATGGCAAGACGAAGACGAGGTTGTTCAACAAACAGAACAAATATTAAATTTTTTATATGCCCAAGGTCTTATTACACAAAGCAAAGCAGGGTTTTATAGTGTTGTACACGATATTGAACTTAACCGTAATATTCGACTAATTGGTGAGTGTATTAACGAAACTGTCCAGCGATTTACTATTATTTGTTCATTGATCAGTCGATTGTCACCCATAAATAAAAATGATCTCGAAGACAAAGTTGTTGCTATTGCTCAACGATTATCGGTATTAAATGATATTAACGCTCCTGAATTTGTTGATAAAAAAGCACAAGGGATTTTAATTAAAGCCATGATTGAACAAGGCTATATTAATAAAGATGAAAACGATAAACTTATTGATAGTAGTACATTAGGGTTACTAAAAACGTCGGTAACTCAGTTAATAGACATTGAAGTATTACAAAGTATTATTCGTTAACAAGAGTATAAAAAGGCCGGGTATTGTGTCATCTTTAATAAACATTAGGATGACACAATACACAACACAACTGAGTGATTCACTTACCCCCTTGCTACAAATACTCTATTGATATACCAATAAAAACCACTAATCCGACGTAATGATTATTCAAAAAAGCTTGAAAGCATTTATCACGTTCTCTATTCACAATTAAAATTTGTTGGTAACAGAAAAACCCTGCTGCGACTATAAGGCTTACTTGAAAGGGCCAACCAAAGGCGAGTATTTCACCCACACTCATTAACAACGCCAATGTGGCTAACTGAAGAAATAAAATAATGCGTTTGTCGTGCTGACCAAATAAAATAGCGGTGGATTTAACACCAATTTTTAAATCGTCATCGCGGTCTACCATCGCATACATAGTATCGTAAGCCACCGTCCATAATACGTTAGCACTAAAAAGTAGCCAAGCAACGGTGGGTATTTCTCCCATACCTTCAGCGAACGCCATAATCATTCCCCAGCTGAACGCAGCACCGAGTACGACCTGAGGTAATTGGGTATAGCGCTTCATAAAAGGATAGCTTGCTGCGAGTAGCACCGCGACAGCTGAAAGCTGAATGGTGTACCAGCTTAGTGTTAAAACTAAACCAAGCGCAATACCGATGAGTAAACCAAATATCGATAACGCATCATTAGGTGTCAGCAAACCTGTAACCAACGGCCGATTCTGAGTACGCTTTACTTGTCCGTCTACTTTTCGATCAGCCCAGTCATTAATAACACAGCCAGCACTGCGCATTACAAAAACCCCCAAGGTAAATACAACTAACCAATGTAATGTTGGAAAACCATCGCCAGCAATCCATAATGCCCAATAAGTTGGCCATAACAGTAAATAAGTGCCGATGGGTTTATCAGCACGAGTTATTTTTACAATACCCTGCCACTTGTCTGCAACCAAGCTAGTCATGTTTTTTCCTATGATTTAAGTAAATGAGCACAACGATATCATTGACACAAAAAGCGATTAAGTAAAAATAAATAAGTGACCATAAAAGGTTTATCAGCACGAGTTATTTTTACAATACCCTGCCACTTGTCTGCAACCAAGCTAGTCATGTTTTTTCCTATGATTTAAGTAAATGAGCACAACGATATCATTGACACAAAAAGCGATTAAGCAAAAATAAATAAGTGACCATAAAAGGTTTATCAGCACGAGTTATTTTTACAATACCCAGCCACTTATCTGCAACCAAGCTAGTCATGTTTTTTCCTATGATTTAAGTAAATGAGCACAACGATATCATTGACACAAAAAGCGATTAAGCAAAAATAAATAAGTGACCCTAAAAGGTTTATCAGCACGAGTTATTTTTACAATACCCTGCCACTTGTCTGCAACCAAGCTAGTCATGTTTTTTCCTATGACTCTTTTATTTCTTGTGGTTTATTAGATTGGTATGCAAAGGCATTTGGCAAAAATATTTCAGCAACCATTAAAGGCTTACGGTGTAGCATAAACGTTGAACGACGCCCCCAAAGCAGGCTTTGAGTTGGTAATCCAAGTTGTTGAGCGAGTTTAGCCACAGCACTGTCTGGTGAAAAAGCTGAAATTTCAATACATTTACGATATAAATCTTGTTTGCTAAAGAGTACTTGCCCTAACGACTGGTTACCCAAGTGCGCTAATTGCTGTTCTTCACCGGTTAAACTTTTCAAGGGTAATAAACTACGCGCAAAGACTTGGGGCATGTCATCGCAATATAACAAAACCTCACGCACTAATACTTGCTCACCAACGCTAATATCAGCTGTTGATTCATCTTCTGAGCATAATTGAATTTCTTGTCCCAAAACTTCAACACGAAACTGTTGGCAGCATTGACTTAATCGAGCCGTTAACGAGCTTGGGTCGAGTAACCAGCTTAATAAAGTATCATTAAGTGAAACACCTAAAGGAGACTGCCATGTAGTATTGATCGTAATGGGGAATAATGGATGCGATTGGCTCATAACAACTAATTAATAACTATTTTTATTAAACAATAACCTGCACATCATATCAGTATTGTTTTGTTTTGTTTATGCCGCAGGTAATTTAGAAGCATATAAAGTGAGTTTTAATTGGTGGTTGATAAGTACTTTGAGTACTAAAAAAAATAAAGCGAATAAATTTGCTAATAAAAGCTAAAGATTCATTGTATTATAGTCGATAGTATTTTCAATTCTCCAGTTAATTAGAGCGGCAAAATGAAAAAAACCTTATTAATATTCGCGACATTATTATCATTCTCTTTGCCTTTATCTTCAGTTAAAGCAGCAGATTATGCTTATTTTGGCTTTGAACCCGCTATTATCACTAACTATGTAGCCGTCAAAAAGAAGCTAGGATACGTTCGTCTCACTGTTGAATTGATGATTGAAGACTCTTCAAACTATGAAACGGTAGAGCATCACGCTCCCTTACTACGCGATGCAATTATTACTATTATTGGCCAACAGCCTGAAGCGAAAGTAAAATCGATTAATGGTCGCCATGAAATTCAGCGTTTATGTGAAGAAAAAGTGAAAAACCTTTTAACGATAGAAACAGGTAAGCCATTAATTAAAAAGTTACTTTTCACTCAGTGGTTAGACAACTAAAATAAAAAACGCCGTAGATCTGTAAAGTTGACCTACGGTTTCCATTGCGTAATTAACGTCGTTTCATTAATAAAATATTTACTGCTGCGAGTAAACACCCACTAACTAAACCTAATAAATGCGCTGTATTTGCCATATTAATCGGGAGAAGATCTGCGTATCCCAGTAAAAGCCAAAAAAGTAAAAAACCAATAATAGGTTTAGAAATCATTAAGCCTTTTTCAGGTGCAAGCCAGCCATACCACCAAACATAACCCACTAAGCCATAAACAACGCCCGACAGGCCACCAAAATTAGGGCCTGAAACCATAAACTGACCCAGGTTAGAAACAAGAGCGGTGATCAAAAATAAATTAATGAGCGCTCCTTTACCTAAGACACGTTCTACACTGCCACCTAATTGCCACCACCACATGGTATTAAAGACAATATGCAACCATGAGAAATGAAACAGTGCTGGGCCTAATAACCGTAATGGCGAGTCGAAAAAAGCATCAAGCGTTAACTCAGGATAAAAATGTAATCGCTGAAAGATAGGCTGTGAAAAACCCAACAAACTCATCACAAAAACTAACCAACACACTGCAAAGACCGTTAAGGTTACCCCGCCCGCATGAGCAAGAAATTGCTGCTTAAAACTTGTGATTAATGACGGCGAATTATCCTGAACTTGCGCGAGTTCACCTGTTTGCCATGCGGCTTGCTGATATTTTTCTTGGTAAGGATTGTCAATAAATTCTGCAAAAATTTCTTTTGCTTGATTGACCTTAGTCGCTGCGCAGTAAATAACAAAATCACTGTCATGCTTCTGTACTTTCGCGTCAATATCTAAACTGGTTAAGTAATTTGCAAACAACAAAGCAATATTATGCTGCTTAACTTGTACTAACGGGCTTAGATCATCAGTTGAATTAGATTCCGACATTATGCGCAACCATTTAGTGTTCTACATCTTGTGGAAAACGTAACTGCCAATCAGTAAAACCACCATCAAGTGAATACACTTCAGTAAAGTCTTGGCTAATTAGAAAACCTGCAGCCTGTTGGCTAGAAATACCGTGATAACAACAAACAACAACGGGCGCATCTAAGTCAGCTTCACGAATGAAGTCAGCAAAGTTTTCATTACTCAAATGAATGGCGCCAGGAATATGGTTTGCTTGAAAAGAAGCAGCGTCACGAATATCGACAACAACGTGTGTTTTTTCACTTAAACTTTCGTGTAAAGTGGCAAGTTGCATATGTTTAAAATTTGTTTGTTCAGTCATTTTTTATTTCCCTAAAATTTACGCCGTTAATGTAGCATAATTTTATATCTAGCCGTTACTATTCAAAACACAGGAAAGTACATATTGATTGGTCATGGGTCTTACCCTATAAAAACATTCTTTGCTGTTTGCCATTTAAAGCTTGTGTACTTATCGGTAATATAGACGACTAATACGTTCATCACTCTCACTAAATGCAATGATATACAGGAAACCTCATGGGCTTTAAAATAGCAAACAATTCCATTCTACGTTCAGATGATTACACAGAATTAGTGCGCGGAAAAACCTATGCTTTTGAACGAAAGGGTCATCAACATCTCGCTGGTGATGTTCCTGTCTGGTTAACAAATATTGATTGGACTGCTCGGGCAGAAATTAGCATTGTTAGTCAGTCTATTGAAAATAACAATATTAAAGGGATATTTCGTGTTGACTACCTCTATCAAAAAGATGAGCAACAAACGCTCACTAGCACTTTTATTCGCATGTATGCCGGGCTCAGTGATCACTACATTTACTTGTTATCTTCACAAGCTGAATATCAGCAAGCGCTAACCGAAGGTAAACTAATACGTGACTCATTAGCCAGTGAAGGCTTTATTCATGCGACGCCAAAAAGTCAATTAAACCGTCTTGCCAATAAGTATTATAAAGATAAAGTTCAGCCACTTATCTTGATTGTTGATAAAAAATTAATATTACCTGAAGTAAAATGGGAACCTGCAACCGGTGGTTTATACCCTCATATATATGGACCATTAAATATGAATGCTGTCACCGCGATTGAAGAAATATCGCTTAATGAAGAGGGAAAATTTCAGCTTTAGTGACTAAAAGTAAAACAAAAAGACTTCTTTATTTAACCATGCCCTAAAACAAAAAAACCAAAACATTTTCATGTTTTGGCTTTTAATATTTTATCAAGCGTTTAGCATATTAAAAACTTTAACGCTTACAAAATAAGGAACCTACAATACTTTCGCGATAGATTGTGCCAAGTAATCAACATTACTATTAGCAATACCCGCAATACTCATACGGCTTGAACCGACCATATAAATACTGTATTCGTCTTGCAATTGTTGCACTTGCTCCAGAGTAATCCCCAAGAATGAGAACATACCCATTTGACGAGTAATAAAGCTAAAGTCGCGAGTAACACCGTTTTCTACTAATTTATCAACGAGTAATTGACGATTTCCATTAATACGGTCACGCATTACTTTTAATTCTGCATGCCACTGTGTACGTAATTCATCAGAACTTAAAATTGTTTCAACTAATGCCGCGCCATGTGCTGGCGGCATAGAGTAAATAACACGAATAACATAAAGCAATACTGACTGAGCAACATCTACTGCGGCTGAGGATTCACCAATAATAGTACAACCACCAATACGCTCACGGTATAAACCAAAGTTTTTAGAACATGAACTGCAGACAATCATTTCTTTGACGTTTTCAGCCATTAAACGTAGACCGTAAGCATCTTCATCTAAGCCAATACCAAAACCCTGGTAAGCCATATCAACTAGCGGTAAGAAACCAACATCTTTAGCCACTTCAACCACTTGCTGCCATTGTTCATTGTTTAAGTCCATACCACTTGGGTTATGACAACAGGCATGTAATAGCACTGCATCATCGCTGCTAACTTCTTTTAATGCTGCTAACATACCGTCGAAATCAAGCGATTTGTTTTCATGGTCGTAATACGGGTAAGTTTTAACCGTTAGACCAGCCGCTTCAAATAAACCGGTATGGTTCGCCCACGTTGGATTACTTACCCAAATGGTAGCGCCAGCTTTACACGATTTAATAAATTCAGCAGCAACACGCAGTGCACCTGTTCCGCCTGGAGTAGAAACAGTGCGCGCTCTATTTTCGATAAGCACTTTATGATGACCGAAAATTAACTTGCTCATTTCTTCATTGAATACAGGAGAACCTGTCGGACCAATATATACTTTGGTATCTTCGTGATCGTTACGATATTTTTCAGCTGCTTTCACACAATCTAAAATAGCCGTATGACCCGCTTCATTTTTATAAACACCCACACCTAAATCAATTTTATGTGGGTTTGAGTCTTCACGATATTTAGCCAACAAGCCTAAAATAGGATCGGCAGGCAAAGCCTTTAAGCTACCAAACATGTCTCCAGTTACCTTATTCAATGACGGAATTTTCTTAATTGAACGATGTCGCTCAACAAGAGAAATAAATCCCTATGTTTAAAGCGCAAGCATAGCCCCAATAAGGTGAAAATTAAAGCGTTTAAACTAATAAATTGCATCAACCAATAGCACAAAAGGGACTAAGGAATAACAAGGACAATTTTGTTGTTTATGGTAAAAAGTTTCGCAACGAATTCCATACAGAATTCGTTGCGGTAAAGTGGAGTATAAAATCTTAGAAATTATTAGTAACAGCGGCGATAAAGCCAATAACACCACCAAATATGCCCCCCCAGACAACAAGCCAACCTAAGTGTTTGCGGATCATCGCTTGGATAATTTCCTTTACAAGCTGTGGCGTAAGTTCATTTAATCTTTGATCAATTATTTCACTCACTTTTTCACGCATGTCAGCTATCACACTTGGCTGCTCTAACTCATCTTTGAGGATATTATTAAACGCCTCACTTTGTGAAATTTTACCGACAGTAACTTTCATTTTTTCAATAAATGGTTGCCTTAAAGGCTGCAACGCTTCACTACCTCCAACCATGGCTAACATACCGCCAAACGATGATTTCTCAATCACATCAACTAAATCATCAAAAGCTGGATTTAAATCTATTTTTTCAATAACGGGACTTAAATCTAAAGACGCGACACCACCCGAACCACCGGATAAAAATCGGTCAATATTTTCTTCAGTAAAAAACTGTTCCATCATTAGCTCTTTAATTGCCTTTTTAAAATCTTCAAAGCGTGCTGGAATAACACCAGAACCATATAAAAAAGGCACTTTTTCAAAAAGCATATGTATGGCAATCCAATTGGTAAATGCACCTGACAAAGCAAATAAACCAATCGTAAAAAGTAAAGGTTGCTCGAAAAAATAACCCGCTAAAGTGGCAAGCAAGGCGATGATATTGGTCATAAAGCTTTTATTCACTGAGTACCCCAAAATTTACGTAAGTTTCTATCGCGCTATGTTAACAATTGCATGGTTTTGCGCCAAGTCTTTTGCTGTATAGTGAGATGTAAATAATAAAAATGAAGGACACGTTATGAAGATCATCGTTATTTTAGCGATCAGTAGCTTACTTGCTAGTTTTACTGCTTTTGCAGACAACAACGACCTAGAAAATGAATGGCGGTCATTAGACGTAAAAAAAACAGTATTGTTAATACTCCCCCATGGGAAAGTAGTCATTGAACTTGCTCCACAGTTTTCTCCTACGCATGTTAAACAGTTTATAAAGCTCGTTAAATCAGGTCATTATAACGGCAATAAATTTATCGTGTTATCGATGGTTTTGTCGCTCAATGAGGGCCTGACGATGGCAGCCCTGCTGATAAATCTGTACCAATATTAAAAATGGAAGGTGATTTTACTACCGATAAAAATTGGCAGTTCACTAAAATTCAAAACAATGACTTATTCGCCGAACAAACCGGTTTTAAAGACGGTTTTTCTTTAGCACATAATCCCAGCGAGAAAAAAGCTTGGCTAACACATTGCCCAGGGGTGGTAGCAATGGCTCGTGGTAATGAAGCTGACTCTGCTTCAAGCCACTTTTATATAGTGAATGGTCAAGCCACACGTTACTTAGATCGTATTATGACCGTATTTGGTCGCGTAGTTTATGGCATGAATAATATACAAGCGGTCACAAGAACATCGGTGATTGAAGGTGATATTCCGGTTAATAAAAAAGATTTTACGCCGATGCTCAGTATGCAAATGATGAGTGATGTTCCCAAAGAAAAACAAATATTATTACAGGTACAAAATACTGAACACCCCGCCTATAGTGACATGATCGAAAAACGCAAAAAGCGTGAGAATGCTTTTTTCTACAAAAAACCTCCACCGGTATTAGATGTTTGTCAAACCCCCGTACTAAGCCGTATAGCAAAATAGAATAGCGATTTATACCATGACAATTATGAGTGTGTATTATCTACCTCCACACACGCTCATTTCTTTAAGCCTATTCACGGCTATTTAATTAATCTATTCGTTGATTAACCCTGTTTGGCTACCCACCAGTAAAAATATAAAATACAACAATTAACCCCTTGGAATTATGGAATAAAATTGTGAATGATCTTGATGGACTATTACGTTTAATGAATCGAATAAATGGTGACTGTCTGTTAATTTTAATTTTAATTTTACATTAACCGCTTAGCGCATTAACGATGTAACCAAAATTGCGTTTGATATTATTTGTACCAAATTTTTACAATATCAAAAATACGTTCACCTTCAGGCGTTTGTACGACGACTTCATCATCAACCCTTTTTCCGATAAGCGCTCTCGCCATAGGAGAGTCGAGGCTAATTTCACCTTTTTTCACATCCCACTCATCAGGACCAACAACGCGATAAGTCACTTCTTTATCGTCTTCATTGACAAGTGTTACCCTGGCCCCAAAATACACTTTTCCTTCTTGCTTAGGATCATAATAAACAATGGTTAAGTCTTCGGTACGTTTAACTAAAAAACGTACTCGCCGATCAATTTCGCGTAAACGTCTCTTACCATAAATATACTCGGCATTTTCACTTCTATCGCCTTGAGCCGCAGCTTCAGAAACTGATCTAGTAATAAGAGGACGTTCTTCTTTCCATAAATATTTCAACTCTTTATCTAAGCAGTCCCAGCCTTGGCGGGTAATGTAATTACTTCGTTTCATACTTTTAACCCACTATTTACCGAGCATTTATTGTGACAGGATTAAACTGAACTGACTAGAAAAGATGACAGTGATAAAAATCGATTTTATTTACGAGTAAAACGATAAATAAAGAACATTAAAAACCACCCTGAAATAAATGACATTATGCCTAGTAACGCTATAACATCATTGGATTTTGGGTAAATGCTACTATAGAATTTCTCTTTAGTTAGTTCAAAGTAACGTCTTTTTTCTCCATAAGATTCAACAAAACTATCTCCTCTGTAGAAACTCTCTTTTAATTGCACTTCATTTAAGCGCTTACGATTTTCCTTAATACGAAGATCAAACTCTTCGTCATTTTCATTAATAATACCAATAAGTGAGGTCTTATATCTTTCTAACGGCTCACCTACCTCAATAAAACCAGCCGAAGAATATTCATAGAGGTTTTTAGAAATAAAAATTCCGCGAGTCCCAATGAAATATAAAGCAATGCCAAAGACAATTAACAATACTCCTTGTAAGTACCACTTTTTAATTTTCTCTTCTTCTAACCGACTTTTTTCCGCTGCCTGAACTGCTATTTCTGGAATATGTGTAAGCTGCTCTTGTACGTAACTAATGTCTAAACTTTCTATCAATGCCATACCAGTTAGATCAAAAGCGTTCGCTATTTTTTCAATCACTGCAAAAGAAGGGGTACCCTTTTCATTTTCAAGTTTTGATAAATACGATTGTTCTATTTGTGCTTTTTCTGCTAATTCAGGTTGAGTTAACTCTGCATCATTACGTAATTGTTTTATTTTATCGCCAAGTTTCATGTTTGTTTCCTTTAATCCGTTTTAAGTAAACATTCACATAAGTCGTGAATTTCATAGCGAATTCTTGGCTATCATATCAGGAATAGAAAGATGAATATGAAAACATATTGAAGAATATGATGAATACTAGCCATCTAGTTAAGGAATAATTATCAATAGATACTTATTTATCTAAACAAACCATACCTCATGGGTAAGCAGAGTATTTATTATGACCGTTGACGTGCAAGGATGCACTAATGCCTTGAAGGCAGGATGTCTGAGAAAGACTTTTTGAACATCATAGCTCCTTGCCATCGCAACATACTGGCATAAAAAAGCCTTAACTTTTTCCAAAGTTAAGGCTTTTGGTATTCGTTATGAAATATTCACAATTTTCATAACATAATCACGGTTATTTTAGATTTCGTAACTAACCACTTCATAACCTAATGCTTCAAGTTGTGGTTTTAATGTTTTAGCATCACCCACAACAACCATTAACATATCCGCTAAGTTTAGGTGCTTTTTCGCTAGTGCATTGATTTCGTCTGCACTGATCATTTTAACAATTTCAGCGCGTTCCTTAACAAAGCTTGCCGTTAAATCATGTTCTAAGATTTGTGCTAAAAAACTTAACTTTGCGCGGGGTGTTTCATATTCCAAAGCATCTTGTTGGTTAATAGCATTACGCATAAAACTGAGTTCTTCAGCCGTAATACCTTCAGCTTGATACCCCTTTATTTCGTTAACAAACTCAACAATTGATTTATCAGTAACATCAGCACGAACTTCAGCTGAAGCGGTAAAAGTACCAGAAAACTTGTCGGCGCTAAAGCCTGAACGAGCACCATAGGTATAACCTTTATCTTCGCGAAGATTTAAGTTAATACGGCTATTAAAAGCACCGCCTAATGGAAAGTTCATTAAGTATGACTTGTAATATTCACCAGTAATATCTTGTGTAATAGAACGTTTACCGATACGAATGGCTGATTGTGCTGCGCCTTCTTTATTAACTAAATAAATAACACCTGTTTTTGCTGTTGGATTAGCCAGCGATAATACTAAGCTTTTTCCTTTTCCTTGCCATGCTGAAAACACATTAAGTGATTTAACTAACGCTTTTTCTTTAAGGTCTGATACGACAATTAACTGACTATTAGCCGGTTTAACTTGCTGTTGATAAAAAGCTTTAACATCAGCCAACATCACATTATTGATGCTTTGCTCTGAACCTTGGCTTGAAGTAGCCGCAATGTTATCAGCTTGCAGTAATTGACGATAAGCGGTTGTTGCTAAGTAACCTGCATCTTTCTTACTGTTAATTGCGCCCTGAATAGCATTACTCTTATTACGAGCGAATTCTGCATCAAGAAATGCTGGGTGCATAAGTTTTTCGTTAACTAACGCCATTGTTGCATCAAGATTTTTTGTTAACGTACTCACATTAACATTAAGGTATTGAGTACCTGCATAGATAGCTATTGAGCTACCTAATTTTTGCAGCTCATTACTCATATCTTCTGCACTACGTTTGGTGGTCGATTCGTTCAATACGCTTGCCAATAAAGAAACAACACCCGCTTTCTCTTTATCAGCGTAGTAATGACCCGCAGGAATTTTTAACAAGAGTGATGTCGTTGGCGTTTCAATGCTTTGCGTACCCAGTACTTTAATACCATTAGCTAATGTTTTGTTCCACATTGTAGGTACAGATACCGCTTTATTAGCACCTGATATCGGCATTTTACTCCGGTCAAAATTATCTTGAGCTTTACGCACGACTAAACTGTCTGCTGAAGTTTTTGATGCTTCACCTTGACTACGTGGTGCTGGAGTGAAATTATCTTTCGCTGCAATTAAATCAAGTTTACCTTTTGGCACGATACTCATAATCACACCATGTTGATCTTTAATGTACTTTTTAAAGACACGCATAACATCAGCTTTAGTGACATTGGCATAACGAGCAAGATCTTGTTCAATATAGTTGGGGTCACCTTTAAATGTTTGGTTAGCAGCAAGTGTACTTACTTTACCGGCAACACTTTGCAGACCAAAAATGAAGCTTGCTTCCATACTTGCTTTAACTTTCGCTAAATCATCGTCTTGAACACCACGCTCTTCAAATTCGACTAAACTGTCGCGAATAACTTTTTCAATATCGGCTAAAGTCTTGCCTGATGCCGGATGTGGTAAAGCTAACAAGGTAAATGTACAGGCTAATTCTGCACACGGATGACCTACAGAAGCTTGAACAGCAAGTTGATTTTTAACTAAATTTTTATAAAGCAGTGACGTTTTACCACCACCTAAAATACTTGATAAAACATCAAGCGGCGCTTCATCTTCATGGCGAACAGAAACGGTTGGATAAGACATATAAACTAAAGGTAAGTGAACATTGTCTTCCATTGAAATATAACGATCTTCGTTTAGGCTAAATGTAGGTTTTTCAGGCATGCTCGTTTCAGGGCCACGAGGTATTGAACCAAAGTATTGCTCGACAAGCGCAAGTGTTGCCATAGCATCAATATCACCACCAATGGTTAATGTTGCATTATTAGGACCATACCATTTTAAGAAAAAAGCTTTTAAATCGTTAACATTGACACGATTTAAATCATCCATAAAACCAATGACTGGCCATGAATATGGATGACCTGCTGGGTATAGTGTTTCTGAAACACGTTCATTTAATTGCCCATATGGTCGGTTATCAACACGTTGACCGCGCTCATTTTTTACTGTTTCGCGTTGCACTTCAAATTTTTCTTGTGTTACCGCATCAACTAAAAACCCCATACGGTCAGACTCTAACCACAACATTTTTTCTAATTGGTTAGCAGGAACCGTTTGAAAATAATTCGTACGATCACTATTGGTTGTACCATTTAAGGTACCACCAGCTTCGGTAATTATTTTAAAGTGTTGCTCATCAGCTACGTTTTCAGAGCCTTGAAACATCATATGTTCAAAAAAATGTGCAAAACCTGATTTACCTAATTCTTCACGACCTGAACCTACATGGTAGGTCATATCGACATGAACTAATGGGTCAGAAGCATCTTGATGAAGGATCACTGTCAAACCATTGCTTAGTGTATATTTTTGATAAGGAATAACGGTTTTACCCGCTTCTGCCTTTACTTGCTCAACAAAACTAACACCTGCTGGTAATGTCGATTCAGCCATTGTCGTTATTGGGGTGGTTTGTTCACAGGCTGCTAAACAAGTTAATAGCAGTGGGATGCTCCATTTTTTCAATTTATGCTCCTTAGCGGATTTTTCCTAGCACTGAGAATCAGCGCCAATAGTTACGTACAATATATTATTTGCTTAGTTCCTTTGCCAATGATATTTCATTTTAGTAATACTTTGTTACTTCTTTGTTAACCCTTCACGCTTTGAACACTTGAAAAAAATCAATAGTGATATCATAATGATATCACTTGTTAAAATCCTACTGAGAATACCATGATTACAGAAAAAGAAATCAAAGCTCCTAATGGCATTATGTTTATTTTTGTTTTACTGGCATCACAGATCGGTGCTTTTACTTTCTTAGTTAGTAACATAACAAATAAGAATGTCACTCTGGCTATTATTGGTTTGCTGGTCACTCTTGTAATTTTTATTTGTTGGTTTGGCTTTTTTATGGTCAATCCCAAAGAAGCTCGAGTAATGCAATTATTTGGTAAGTACGCGGGTACCGTTCACGATTCAGGCTTGCGCTGGGCCAACCCCTTTTACACAAAAATGCGGGTCTCTTTACGTGTGAGAAACTTTGAAAGTAGTAAACTTAAGGTGAATGACAAAAATGGTAATCCCATTGAGATTGCAGCGGTTATTGTCTGGGAAGTCACAGATACAGCCGAAGCTGTCTTTCAGGTTGATGATTATGAAGATTTTGTTTCTATTCAAAGTGAGTCCGCATTACGTAATTTAGCCACCAGTTATGCTTATGACCATCACGAAGATGACGATATTTCTTTACGAAGCGATCCTACTCAAATTTCTGCTGCTTTAAAAGTTGAAGTGCAAGATAGGTTAGAAAAAGCAGGTGTAACGGTAATTGAGTCTCGTATTAGTCATTTGGCCTATGCGCCAGAAATAGCAAATGCCATGTTAAGGCGCCAACAAGCCATGGCAATTATTGCTGCACGTAGAACCATCGTTGAAGGTGCAGTAGGTATGGTTGAAATGGCTTTAACGAAATTAGAAGAGCGTCAGATTGTCGAGCTTGATGCAGAGAGAAAAGCAGCGATGGTCAGTAACTTATTAGTCGTTTTATGTAGTGATGAAGCCGCTCAACCGATAGTAAATACCGGAAGCTTATATTAATCGTCAATAAAGTGAGAATATTGTGGCAAAAAAAGCATACCCGCTGCGTATTAATGAAGAAATACTATCTGCCATGCAACGTTGGTCTGATGATGAATTACGGAGTTTAAACGCGCAAATAGAGTACGTACTGCGTGATGCCTTGCGAAAGTCAGGCCGAAGTAAGCCCAAAGTGGTGGAGCCCATTATTGATCCACAAAGCTAACATTTTTAAATATACTGAAATATAATTACATAGTGTAATTTCACTATATTTTAGGTAAAAAAATACCGATGACAAAGTCATCGGTTGATTAGCTATGAGGAGAGCTAGAATATACAAATTATTACAACAAGCGTTCACTAGGGAACAACTACATTATAGAGTGATTATTCTACTTCTGTAAAGTAAATTATGTAATTAGATTACATTTTAGTTTTTAAATTACAAAAAGTAATTTACACGTTTAATGCGCCTGCTCCCAGTTATCACCCATACCTGCTTCAGCAATTAGCGGTACTTTTAATTCGACAGCTCCATTCATAATTTCAACAAGCTTCGCAGTGGTTTCATCAACGATATCTTGATGAATTTCAAACACTAATTCATCGTGAACTTGCATTGTCATTTTAATACGTGGATCATTCTGCGCTTGTATCCATTCATCTACTGCTAACATCGCTTTTTTAATAATATCTGCTGCGGTGCCTTGCATTGGCGCGTTAATAGCGGCACGTTCAGCCCCTTTTCTGCGCATCGCATTCTTCGCTTTAATATCGGGTAGATACAAACGACGCCCAAAGCATGTTTCAACAAAGCCTTGTTCTGCCGCTTGCTGACGCGTGTCTTCCATGTAAGCCATAACATTAGGATAGCGTTGAAAATATTTATCCATATATTCTTGGGCACGATGACGAGGTACATCAAGTTGTTTTGCTAAACCAAAAGCAGACATACCATAAATCAAACCAAAATTTACCGCTTTAGCACTACGGCGCTGATCAACAGTAACGTCACCTAAATCAACATCAAATATTTCAGCTGCTGTTGCTTTGTGTACGTCACGTCCTTCAGAAAAAGCAGCCACTAAACCTGGATCATCTGATAAATGCGCCATAATACGTAGCTCTATTTGAGAATAATCTATCGCAACAATTTTATGATTTTCAGGTGCAATAAAAGCCAAACGAATTTTACGGCCTTCTTCACTACGAATAGGAATGTTTTGTAAATTTGGATCGGTCGAAGATAACCGCCCCGTCGCTGCAACAGCTTGTTGATAAGAGGTGTGCACTCGTCCTGACTTACACACTAACAATGGTAATTTGTCGGTGTAGGTGGATTTAAGTTTACTCAATCCTCTATTTTCTAATATAACTTTAGGTAAAGCGTAATCAAGCGCGAGTTCTTGTAACACTTCTTCTGCTGTCGAAGGCGCACCTTTGGGCGTTTTCTTTATAACGGGAATTTTTAATTCTTCAAACAGTATTTTTTGCAATTGTTTGGGTGATGAAAGATTAAAGACTTGCCCAGCAATATCATGTGCTTCAATTTCTAATGCTTGTAAACGCATGCCAAGCGCATGACTTTGTTCATTCAACAGATCAGAATCGATTAAGACACCGTGTTGTTCCATACGCGCTAAAACAGGTAGTAATGGCATTTCAATATCAGTAAATACAGATAACTGGTCTTTATGCTTTGCCAATTTAGAAAAAATAGCTTGGTGCAAGCGTAAAGTGATATCGGCATCTTCAGCAGCATAAGGTCCCGCTTTATCAATTTCTATTTGATTAAAGGTTAATTTTTTAGCACCTTTACCCGCAATGTCTTCAAAACTGATCGTTTTATAGCCTAAATACTTAGTCGCTAACGCGTCCATATTATGGCGAGTCGCAACACTATTTAAACAATAAGATTCAATCATGGTATCAAAAGTAATACCTTGCATTTCAATATCGTAATGTGAAAGTACATTGGCATCATACTTTAAGTTCTGACCAACCTTTGCTTGGCTTTTATCTTCTAAAAGGGGTTTTAGTTGTGCCAACACCCAATCACGATCGAGTTGCTGTGGTGCACCAGAGTAATCGTGCATCAACGGCACATAAGCGGCAGTGCCTATTTCAATAGAAAAGGATAAACCAACCAGCTCTGCTTTCATATAATCAACACTGGTTGTTTCAGTATCAAAAGCAAATAGATCCGCCTTTTTTAATTTAGCTAACCATGAAGCAAAATCAGCTTCATTGAAAATAATTTGATAATCAGTTTCAATAGCATCTGCTACAGGTATATCTTCTTCAATCATTTCACTGCTTGAACTTTCTAATACAACCGAACTAGCTAAATTGCCTTTTTGCAAATCAGCTAATAATCGGCGCAGTTCATATTTAGTATATAGCTCGGTGAGTTTTTCAATATTGGCTTCAATGGGTTGAAGTTGCTCAGCTGTTTGCTCTAGTGGCACATCAAGCTTAATCGTCGCCAGCTCATAAGAAAGCGGCAAAAATTTGAGCGCTTCACGCAAATATTCACCAATTTTTCCTTTGACGTTATCAGCATTAGCCATTACATTGTCTAGGTTTTCATGTTCCAACAACCATTTAACCGCTGTTTTAGGACCACACTTATTAACGCCTGGAATATTATCGACCTTATCTCCCATCAACGCTAAATAATCAATTATTTGATCAGGGCGCACGCCAAATTTTTCAACGACACCTGCGACATCCATCCTTACATCAGTCATGGTATTAATAAGCGTGACGTGTTTGTCAACTAACTGCGCCATGTCTTTGTCACCCGTTGAAATGACCGTATCGATGCCTGCTTTACTGGCTTGATCCGCCAAAGTGCCAATAACATCATCAGCTTCTACGCCTTCTATTACTAATAATGGTAACCCCATAGCTTCAACAATTTCATGTATTGGCGCGATTTGAGTGCGTAGATCATCCGGCATTGGTGGACGGTTAGCTTTATATTCAGGATACATGTCATTACGAAAGGTCTTCCCTTTCGCATCAAATATCACAATAACATTGCCATTTGGGTAGTCTTTTTTAAGACTTTTTAACATATTCAACACGCCAGTAATAGCACCGGTAGGTTGCCCATCTTTTGTCGATAAAGCTTGTAGATATGGCACATGGTAAGCACGAAATAAGTACGAAGAACCATCTACTAAAATGAGTGGCGATAAAGCAGAGTTTGTCATGATGATATGCGACTAGAAGTGAAATTTGGCTAAGGATGCCATAATCGGTACATTCTCTCCACTTAATCTATAGAATTAGTCTCGAAAGATCATTGAAATTGTGGATAAGTATGTTGAAAACAACAAAGAAAACCATCACAACAAAAAGATTGTTGCGGCACTTATATGCATAATGGTTTGATTTTAATAGGAAAAAGTTGTTTGGAATTTATTTTTTACATATTTATTTTTATTTTTATTTATGTGGATAAAAATTTATCCTGTACGTTTTCAGCACCTTATTAATTGTGTGTTTTTTGTGCTACTTAAATAAACGATGTAAGAGAATACCAGAATTCTTCCTCAATGCCAGACAATTATTAAATTATTTTTAGTGAGATATTTACCCTTTAAATAACTAAAAAAACATAAGCGAATAACAGTAAGACTTTGCGCGATTATCAAGGTAAAAATATGAAAATTAATTTATTTAAAATTCTTAGATTTATACTCAAGCTACGCTAAAAAAGCTCCTTAATATATTTACAATATCTTCATTGCCGGTATTTTATAACCTAGCCTGTAAATTTTTTTATTTTAGACCTACCTGGTCAGACCTTTATTGAGTAGATAACATTACAATGCTATTGTTATTACGAAGAAGGAATGGATATCTTTTTGACCCGTAGGTCGCCTTATTATTATATTTAATTGATTTTTGGTAACGCATTTTATTTAGACATTTTTAATAAAAGTACTTATCTGTATTACATTAAGTAAATAAAGGATTACACTCAAAGGATGAACAACCATATTAAAAGGCTTGATTAGTGCTGAATCTTACAATAAAACAAAAAATCATATTTGGCTTTACTACAATCGGACTATTATTATTAACCGCGAGTAGCTTCTTTTATTATTCATTAAATAAAATATCTGACGCGAATAATAATGTTGAAACATTGGCAGTGCCGGTGCAGAACCAAAGTGGAACCTTGCAAGTCCAATTATTGAAAATGATGAAGCAAGCTGCGGTTGCTTATACCCAGTCCGATACTGATGAGCTAAAAGAAAGCTTAAAACAATTTGGTCTACTCCAAGAAAATTACCAACAAACTGTGCGGTTATTAAGCCTGAAAGTAACAGATCAAGCAAAAATGCAATTAGCCCTTAAGCAGGCGCAAATGCAATATCAGCAGTACACAACATATATTGAAGCAATGTTTTTGGCGAAAACAGAACACCATAAAGCAACAGTAAGCTTTCAAAGTGACTTTGAGGCCTTTGAAGATGCACGGTATAAGGCAAGCACACAAATGCTTGATTTAGAAATAATAGAAGCAACAGGACAAGAAAAATTACTCGATGAAGTGATAGGAACTGGTACACGTATTGATGATTCTCTTTATACTTTAGGCAATACCATGTCTGGACTTAATCGCATTGAATTAACTGACTTAGTGACTAAGCATCAAGAGGACATGGTTTTTTTAGTCAATAATATAGAGACTAATTTTACTTATTTAGTAAATCAAGCTGAACCCCTTAAGGCAGATGATGTGCTAGAAAATTTCAGAGACAACTTTACAGTTATACAACAGTCACTAGATAAACCAGGTCGCTTATACCAGTTACAATTACAAACAATAGACTTAAAATATCAAGCCAAAGAAGCTTACTTGGCAGCCACAAAATCTTATAACTTAACCTATGTTAAACTTGATG
This sequence comes from Colwellia sp. MB02u-14, assembly GCF_014076915.1. Lineage (NCBI taxonomy): Bacteria > Pseudomonadati > Pseudomonadota > Gammaproteobacteria > Alteromonadales > Colwelliaceae > Colwellia > Colwellia sp. MB02u-14. Next base: position 66,675 of record NZ_JACGUX010000001.1, on the reverse strand, counting down.
AACTAGTACTACTCGCCAATAAACGTTTTGTTCACTTTCAAAATAATGCGCAGGAAGAAATTCAAACAGGTAAAACATTGGCAATAGTTTTAGCGTTAATCTTTATTGTTATGGCGAGCTTTATTACTTATGTCACCACTAAAGCGATGATTGGTCCATTACGGGCAGTAAACAAAGCCTTGGCATTAATCGCCAGTGGTAATCTCTCAAAACGCATGGAGAAACGCAGTGATGATGAATTTGGCGTACTTATTACTAATATTAATAAGTTGTCAGATGATCTTACTCACTTGCTCAACACGATTAATGAAGATGCACACTCGCTTGATGAATCTGCGGGGTTGACCAACAAACAAAGCCAATTTATTTCAGCCTCTGCCACTCAACAAATAACCCGAATAGATAATGCCAAACAGCTTACCGAACAAATGTTTGCCAGTTCAAATAGGGTAAAAGATGAAGCAGATATCACCGCAAGCCACGTCACTGAAGCCTCAAAACGTAGCCAAGACATTAATAGTATTGCTAATGATAATAGCCTCCGTATTAAAAAATTATCCACTCGATTGAGTGAGTCTGTTGAAGTAATGGAATTACTTAGCCAGCATAGCCGCAGCATAGGTAGCATTTTAGATACGATTGGGGGCATTGCTGAGCAAACAAACTTACTGGCCTTAAATGCTGCTATTGAAGCCGCTCGAGCAGGAGAACAAGGTCGTGGGTTTTCAGTGGTCGCAGATGAAGTAAGATCATTAGCTTCTCGCACTCAAGCATCAACGGCTGAAATACAAGTGATGATTAATAATTTACAAAAAGACACGTCTATTGCGGTTAAGGCTATTTCTGAAGGCCAAACACAAGCCAGTGAGTGTGTTGACCAAAGTCAGCAATTGAGCCATGCCATTAACCAAATTGAAGAAACGCTCAAAGCTATTGACTCAATGAGTAAAAGCATCACAACGGCGGCAGAGGAACAATTGGTTTATAGTGAACAAATAGAACAAACAATGAATGACACAGCCGATGCAGCAAGTAAAAATGCAAGTGAAGCCAGCAATATGCACAAAAGAAGTGAAGATGTGAGTAACCTGGCTCATTCGCTGACAAGCTCGGTAGAACGGTTTACACTTTAAGCGAGTAGGTATTTGCGACAGGAGTACACTTTTATAGAGCGTCATCATGCGATAATCTCAGATGACGCTAATATGGATATTAATTGCAGCGGTTCAATTAATTCATCGTAACAAATTCTTCTGCACTGGTTGGATGTATCGCGATAGTATTATCAAAGTCTGCTTTCGTTGCTCCCATTTTCATGGCTACCGCAAAACCTTGCAACAACTCATCACTACCAAAGCCGATGCTATGAATGCCCACTATTTTTTCTTCTTTTCCGATACAAATAAGCTTCATACGCGTAGGATCACGATAATCTTCAGTCATCGCCTGATATAGAGCAGTGAACTGAGAATTATAAACGTTAACTTGTGCTTCACCGTACTCTGCAATCGCCTCTTTTTCTGATAAACCAACCGTACCAATAACTGGATGGCTAAACACGACCGTTGCAATATTTGAATAATCTAAATGCTCATCAGGTTTATCGTTAAATAAACGTTCACATAATCGACGGCCAGCAGCAACCGCTACAGGTGTTAACTGAGCACGGCCGGTGTTATCACCTACCGCATATATCCCATCAACATTGGTGTTTTGGTATTTATCAGTAGAAATAAAACCACGGTCATTCATTTCTACACCCGCAGCCTCTAAGTTAATATTATCTGTCGCAGGTTCTCGGCCTATTGCCCAAATTAACGCATCAACTGGCCCTACCGATTGACTGTTTTCTAAATGTACCGTCAGCTGCCCGTTATCATGTTTTTCAACACGCGTTGGAATACTGTGGGTATGAAGTGTTGGGCCGTGTTTTGCCATTTGCTCAACTAACGTATCACTCAGCATATCGTCAAAACTACGCAGTGGCTTTTCTTTACGCACTAATAAATGCGACGTAGTGCCTAAAGCATGAAATACGCCAGCAAGCTCTACCGCAATATAACCCGCCCCAACAACCGCAACACTTTGAGGTTGCTCAGTTAATGCGAAAAAGCCGTCAGAATCGATGCCATACTCTGCACCTTCAATACTTGGAATGCTCGGACGGCCGCCTGTGGCAATAACAATGTGGTCAGCTGTAATTTGCTCACCATTAACTTCTACGGTATTTTTATTAATAAATTTGGCAAAACCATTAATGACAGTAACACCGTTACTCGCAAAGCCACGTGCATAAGCTGCATGAATACGTTCTATATAAGCTTCTCTATTTTTTACTAACGTTCCCCAGTCAAAACCTTGCAACGGCGCTTTAAAGCCATAATCGGCAGAATAATGCAGTGCATCGGCAATTTGTCCTGCGTACCACATAGCTTTTTTCGGTACACAGCCCACATTTACACACGTGCCACCAATTTTCTTCGCTTCAATTACCGCTGCTTTTTTACCGTGTTTTGCTGCGCGATTTGCAGAGGCAATACCGCCACTTCCTGCACCAATAGCAAGAAAGTCAAAATGTTGAGTCATGTTTTTGTTCCTAGAAAAAGAGTATCTAATAATATATGCGGCTAAACCTAACGTTATTCAAGCCGCTTATCTATTCTGGTTTGTTAACTTTTATGCCGATGACATTAGCTTGTAAGTATTGTTCTATTTTAGCACTTTCAACAGCCTTGCTATACAAATAGCCTTGAATGAGATGACAGTGCTTCTCGCCTAAAAATTTCAGCTGTATTTCATTTTCTACACCTTCAGCGATGCAAACCATTTTCAAATTTTTGGCCAATACTAAAGTAGCCGCTACAATGGCTTCATCAGCAGAGTTAATACCGATCCCCGAAACAAAGCTCCGGTCAATTTTTAAAATTTTCAAAGGCAATTTTTTTAAATAAGATAATGATGAGTAACCGGTACCAAAATCATCCAAAGCAAGTACCACACCTAGTTTATCAAGCGCTTTCATTGTAGATATTGCTTTATCTGGATCAGAAATAAGCATACTTTCAGTGACTTCAAACTTAAGTGCTTCAGCGGATAAATTATGCGTTTGTAAAATACTTTTCAAATAAGGAATTAAATTGTCTTCAAGGAAATGCTGAACAGACAGATTAATCGATAAGTACATATTAGGACGAATAGCTCGCCATTTTTTCAAATCTATGACACCGCGTAAGATTGCGGCTTCGGTCATAGGGATGATCAACCCGAGGTCTTCTGAAAGTGGAATAAACGCATCAGGTGAAATAAGATTATCTCCGCTTTGCCAACGCAATAATAACTCTGCACCTATGGCCTTACCTTGGTATGAATCAACAATGGGTTGGTAGTGGTTAATAAACTCATTGTTTTCAAAAGCGAGCTTAAGTGTAGATTCTGCATGTAAACGCTCACTTGCTTCAACATTCATACGTGGCGTATAAAATTGAAAGGTATTACGACCCAGTTGTTTAGAATGGTACATAGCGACATCAGCGTGACGAATGAGCTCATCACTATTTTTAGCATCTTCAGGAAAAAGAGCAATGCCGATACTAGCACCCACACTAATGGTATTGCCATTTAATGTTACCGGTTCACCAATCGCTGTAATAACTTTCTGTGCAATGCGCCCAAGTTGGCCATGACCGCGAAAAGACTCTAAAAGCACAACAAACTCATCACCGCCAATACGAGCAATAGTATCATCAACCCTTAGTACTGCTTTTAAGCGCTTAGTCACTTCTTGTAATAGCAAATCACCACAATCATGCCCTAATGAATCATTAACTTGCTTAAAACGGTCTAGATCAATAAAAAACAAAGCAATCGACTCTGACATACGAGCAGAATAGTCCATCGCATGTTTTATTCTGTCAAGCAGTAATGCACGATTAGGTAAATCCGTTAAATAGTCATAATTAGCTAAATAGCGCAGCTCTTTTTCTGCATGTTTTTGCGCGGAAATATCAGTAAAAATACACACAAAATAAATACTATTGGTTGACTCATTAAGGCTGGCACTGACGGTTAAAATAACATGAAATTCTTCGCCAGCCTTCGTTTTTATGAGCTCTTCACCTCGCCAGTCATCACCCGACTTTAAATGGGTAAATAAGGTCTTATAAAAATCAAAACGCTCGTCGGTTAGGCCAAACACCTTGGCATCAAAGGCAAATTCTTCCTCACGCCAAGCAAAGGCCTGTCGTAATGATTCATTCGCGATTACCCGACTAAAGTTGTCACTAATAATTAAGACCCAATCTTTAGTTTTCTTAAAAGCTTCACCATAGAAGTGAGCACGTTCGGCGTCGGCTAACGACTGGGTAATATTGGTATATGCGCCGGTAATTCTGGTTGGCCTACCTTTGGTGTCAGTTGCCACAATTTTTCCAAGATCTTTAAACCACAGCCACTGACCATTGGATTTTTTCATTCGGTAACTACATGAGAAGCTAGTCTTAATATCAGCTGCAGCCAAAAATTGTAACCATCGTGAATGAAACAATTCACGTTCATCTTTGTGAATTAACGACAAATGCTTATTAAGGCTATAAGAATATTTAAGGTCGCTATAACCTAATTCTTCAGAGGCGCGTTTAGCGAACATTAAGTTATCATCACTTTGCCAATCCCACACTTCACTATTACTACCGGTTAATGCCAGCTGCAATCTATTTTCTCGGTATTTGACCTCTTCATGGGCGGCAAGTAATAAGCGCGTATTTTGTTGGCGTTTTGCATACCACAGCATAAATACAATCAACAAGAACACAATATAAACTAAATAAGCTAACGGCGAAGACAAAAAAGCATATTTCACCACAAAGTTAATAACAAAAGCGTCAGAATATTTTTTAGTTTCAGTTGATTGAATACGCACTATTAGCGAATGCGCCCCTGAAGATAAGCTCGAAAAAGTAATATGATTTTCAGCGGTTAATGGATAACTTATGTTATCAGCACCTTGCAACTTATATTCAAACAGGATGTTATTCGTGCTGTTGTAAGTTAATGGCGAGAAATCAATACGAATACCCACATCATCATAATTTAACTGAACGGTATCACCATTACTCAGCACAAAAGGCAAAGCTAAATCACGTGATAACACATCAATATTAGTAGCATGAACACTAAGCTGATCTTCATAATTTTTCTTCTTTAAGCTAAGGGGATTAAAAATACTTAAGCCATTCATCGCACCGTAAGCAAAATTTTGATTAGCCATTTGATAAAAAGCGCTACTATTAAACTCTCTGCCAATTAATCCGTCACTGATACCGAAGTTACGAATATGGTGTGTTTCAATATCTATCATATAAATGCCATTATGACTGGCATACCAAAGGTCACCTTCTGGGTCTACCAATAAACCATAGATATGATTGCCGACAATAGAATTACCTTTGTGGTAAAAGTATTTTTGTTCGTACGTTTTACTGTCTAGACCAACAAGCCCTTTGCCTGAAAAACTAAACCAAAGCATGCCTTTTTTATCAAAGGCTAAGCTTTCTATATAGGTCCACTCTGTTTCTTTAATATTAAGATTTTGATATAAAAGTGTATTTGTGCGATTTTCTAGGTCAAAAAACCATAGTGAATTATTGGTAGCAAAAAGCATTTTGTCACTATTAGGTAAATAGCCTAGAATATTGAAGATTTTGTCTTCTGCTATTTTTTCGCTCATCTCATCAAGCGGGTCAATAATTCCCGTTGCCAGTGAAATACGATTGACACCTTTTTCTGTAATACTCCACAACGTATTATATCGATCATAAAAGAAAGAATACTGCTCTAACGCAAGGAGTTCTTTCACGTTATCGTTGTACGGAATATCAATGAGTTTTTTACTTTCTATATCAAATAACACCACGCCTTTTGCAGTAGAAATCCATAAACGTTGCTGTAAATCTTCATAGACACCATATATATAGCTAATATTGAAAGTGTTTTTTGGGTTATTTGTTGTTAAATAGTGCAATGTTTTTTTGTTACGCGTATCAAGTAAATTAAGCCCATTTCTTGTACCCACCCATAGCTGCTCAGGATCACTACGTAATGCGGTAATAAACCAAATAACATTATCTGTCAGACTCTTTGCATTGTCTTTTTTGTAACCGTAATTACTGATTAAGCTCCGCTTAGGATCCCACTTATACAGACCCGTTGCCCTAGAACCTAACCAAAAAGAACCTCGTTTGTCTTTCAAAATAGAAATAACATCATTGCTTTTAATATGGTCAAAAAATTCATTAAATGAGAAAAGAAATTCGGTGGTGTCGGTGGTGGTATTAATGACTGATAATCCTAAGTGACTGCCTTGGTATAAATTATCGCCATCAGCATAAAGCTGCCAACTTGACACTGCATCAGTGATCACTTTATAGGCAGGCAATTGAAAGTCGCCTGCTAAATAATTATTCACTTTATTAATGGCTAAGCTATAAACACCATGGTCTGTCCCTAAATAAAGATCATTGGTTGCACTAATATTCAGGTTGTATACTTTATTTGCACCGACAGCACTAAAGCTCTCTGAACTAATTTCAGTCGACGTGACGGCAGGTAACTTTTTCCATGCTTTAGTGTCAATATTCAGCGCAAAAACACCAACACGTGTCGCAATATATAAGATATTTTGGTGTAACACTATTTCGAAAATATTATTAACCGTAGCAAGCTCATTTGATAAATCTAATAGACGCGTACTTTTTTGAGATATTTTGTTATACACGATGATAGTTTTTGCACTAGCAATAAAAAATTCATTATTGTTGCCCTCGACCATATCAGCTATATAATAATCTTTATTTATTGGGTCTGTTTCTAGAATTTTTTGGTAAACATCTGTTTTTTTATTATAGGTATATAGCCCTTTATCAACGATGTTCAACCAAAGTAGTTTGTCCTTATCTTGAATAATCCGATACGTTTCATAATGGTCAAAATCATTATCTGGCCCAGGTAAAGTTCGAAAGCTATAACCGTCATACATATTCAAACCACTTTCAGTGCCTACCCAAATAAAACCTTCATCATCTTGAAAAATAGTTTTAACCGAACCTTGAGACAAGCCATGCTCAACTGACAAGTTTTCTAAATATAAATGATTCACCTTTGCTTGTGCTTGTGCCGTATTTGTAAAAAGCATAGCGTACAGTAAAAAAAGTGAATATAAGGAATTCACAGTAAAAAAACGAAACATAACACCTCAAGAAACTCACGACGAAGACAAATCATATACTTTTAGTATAAGTAAAATACAATTAAAATAAATATTTATCCAAACTAAAATGGTAAATAAAGAGCATAATTAACAATAACAAACACCGTATTAACATAGACAGTAGCATTTATTTTTTTAAGGTGATCAATTTTAAGTAAAATAGATTGAAAACAAAAAGCGCTACACCTTGAATCTCTCCTCTTAAGGTCTTACATCTAGATCATCATTTAATAAAGAAGACCGCATTATGAGCAATCCATTATTAACAGTTTCAGATTTACCCCAGTTTTCTCAAATAAAGCCTGAACATATTAAGCCTGCTGTTGAGCATGCGATAGCAGAATGCAAAAAAGTGATTGCAGCAGTGCTTGAAGAAAAAACCTTTACTTGGGCTAATTTAATCATGCCTACGGACGAAGCTGACGATACGTTAAGTAAGCTGTGGTCGCCGGTATCCCACATGAATTCCGTTGTTAATAGTGACGAATTACGTGAAGCATACGAATCATGCTTACCACTTTTATCTGAATACGGTACTTTTGTGGGTCAACACCAAGAGTTATATCAAGCCTATCAGCAACTCGCTGCTAGCGACGAATATCAGCAATTGAACATTGCTCAAAAGAAAGTGGTTGATAATGCGTTGCGTGATTTTAAATTGTCAGGTATTGCCTTAAATAATGAAAACAAAAAACGCTACGGTGAAATTGTTACCCGTTTATCAGAATTAAGCTCTACTTTTGGCAATAACCTACTTGATGCAACACATGCTTATAGCGTTAATATTACCGATAAAAACGAACTCGCTGGTTTACCTGACAGTGCTATAGAAGCCGCTGCTGAATTGGCAAAAGAACAAGCAAAACAAGGTTGGTTGTTTACCTTAGATATTCCAAGTTATTTACCCGTTATGATGTATTCGAGTAATGCAAAATTACGTGAACAGCTCTATCGTGGCTTTGTTACCCGCGCATCAGACCAAGGTCCAAGCGCTGGCGAATTTGACAACAGCGACATCATGAACGAATTGTTAAAACTACGTCATGAATTAGCACAATTATTGGGTTTCAATAACTTTTCTGAAAAATCTATTGCCACAAAAATGGCCTCATCAACCGATGAAGTTTTAGGCTTCTTAGAAAATCTCGCCGTAAAATCAAAGGCACAAGGCCAACAAGATTTAAATGAAGTTAAAGCATTCGCGAAAACAGAATTTAATGAAACAGACCTACAAGCATGGGATTTGCCTTACTACAGTGAAAAATTAAAGCAAAGCCGTTACGCTATTTCAGACGAAGAATGTCGTCCTTACTTTCCAGAAAAAAAAGTAGTGTCTGGCTTATTTGAAGTTGTTAAACGTTTATTTGGACTACAGATCAATGAAATAGCTAACATTGATACTTGGCACAAAGATGTGAAGTTTTTTGAAGTATTCGACAGTAATAATAATTTACGTGGTCGCTTTTATTTAGATCTATACGCTCGTGCCCATAAGCGTGGTGGCGCATGGATGGACGATTGTAAAAGTCGTCGAGAATTAACCAACGGTAACATTCAATACCCTGTTGCTTACCTTACGTGTAACTTCAATAAGCCTATTGGTAATAAACCTGCCCTCTTTACCCATGACGAAGTGGTGACTTTATTCCACGAATTTGGTCATGGTATTCACCATATGCTGACACAAGTTAATACGAGCGGTGTTTCAGGTATCGATGGTGTTCCTTGGGATGCAGTAGAATTACCGAGCCAATTTTTAGAAAACTGGTGCTGGCAACCAGAGGCATTAGCCTTTATTTCAGGTCACTATGAAACAGGTGAACCACTGCCACAAGAAATGCTTGATAAAATGCTAGCGGCAAAAAATTATCAATCGGCGATGCAAATGTTACGTCAGTTAGAATTCAGTATTTTTGATTTCAAAATGCATAGAGATTATCAACCTGAACAAGAAAATACCGCCTATATTCAGCAGACTTTAAATAAAGTTCGTGAAGAATACTCGGTAGTGAAAGCGGCTGACTTTAATCGCTTTCAACACAGTTTTGGCCATATTTTTGGGGGGGGGTACTCTGCAGGTTACTACAGCTACAAATGGGCAGAAGTATTATCCGCTGACGCCTTTAGCCGTTTTGAAGAAGAAGGGATTTTTAATGCACAAGTAGGTAAAGACTTTCTCACTAATATATTAGAAAAAGGTGGGTCACAAGAACCGAGTGTATTATTTAAAGCTTTCCGTGGTCGTGAGCCTAAGATCGATGCTTTACTTCGCCACTGTGGTATTAAAGGATAAATAACGCAGTCAGTTAACGTAAAACACTGAGTGTATTTAAAGAGAACTCACTTTTTGAATACACTCAGTACCCGTCCTATAATTTGGCTTCGGCTCACCGGACCAAACTGCTCAACAGCAATACTCGATAAGTTTTCACCTTTACACCAAATAAAGCCATTGCCATCAATTAATGCCACCGTTTTTATGATCACCCCGTATTGACGATGATGAACCAATATCGTTTGTTCTGGTTTTATCTGTAGGTACATCCACCAGTGACACACCAACACATAGCTATATTCAGGGATACGCGGAAACATACTATGTCCAGTGACTTTCCAAATTTTAAAGCCTAAAAACGTCATGTATTTAGTGTAGAGCGCGCTAAATTTGGCGAATAAGCACATTGAGCCACAAAGGTTGGTTCTACTAATAGTGGCTCATAACTTTTAGAAGAAATACCACAATGCGCCACCACAGTGGCGAAATGAACTTTATTATCGAGCTTTTTAATTAAGTGATATAGCATAGTCCCCCCCTCCTTTACTTATTTTATAGCAGACATCCCGTTAATGGACAGTCCCTTGGTTTTCATCAAGTTGCGCTTTAAATTCTTTTAATCCTTTTTGGCACTCTTTACAAATTGAATATTTTCGTGAAAACAACAGTACGGGCATAAAAGTCAATTGTAGTGCTTTTAATGCGATAAGTTGCATGTCATCACATTGTTGACCATTTTGACTCAGTGCTAACATACGATGATGTGGAATTAGCAGATATTCTAACGAAACTTGGGGATTACCTTTTGTTTCATAGAGTACCGCTAGATTATGATAAGTCCCTATCCATGCCATGAGTAATTCAATATTCATGGTATCCACTGACCATAAATCATCAAGATATGAAGCTGCTTCTTTATAGCAACATTCCGCTTGTACCCATTTTTCATTATCAAAAAATTCATTACCGTTACTCAATAAACGTTGCCATTCCCGCATAGTTTTTCCTTCCCCGTATAAATAAGTGTAAACTGCATTAACCGGTATTTCTGGTGGTTAACCACCAATCAAGCTTAATGATAATCATTCTCAATTAGATCTTCAAGGAGTATTTTATGCTGTCCCCCATTATTTTCTCATCTGAAAAATAAAGTAGCCTCCATAAGGTAATTAACGGTAACTTGCTTTCCACCTTTTACTTTCACTGTGTTAATATTTTCCCCCATAAAAGTAATCGCAACTTAAATAGAATATTTATGTCTTTAGAAAAATTCGACTCTCTATACCAACGTGCCGCAGAACGTAAAGGCGGTGCTGCTGTGCTAAACCTATTACTAGGTGATACTCAACAAGATAATTTAGTCGCCAAACTAGGTGATGATAGAATTTTGTCAGCCTTCACTAAAAAAATTTTTCAGAGTGGTTTTGTTTGGCGGGTGGTCGAAAATAAATGGCCAAACTTTGAAGAAATGTTTTTTAATTTTGATCTGACAAAAATACTGATGATGCCCGAAGAAATGCAAGAACGTAAAGCGGCTGATGCTCGAATTATTCGTAATTTCAACAAAGTAAAAACTATTCAAGCGAACGCACACATGATGTTTGATGAAATACATAGCGATGATAGCCCACACCATAGTTTTGCTGAGTTTATTGCGTCATGGCCAAGTAATAACATGATTGGTTTATGGGATTACTTGAAAAAAAATGGTCAACGTTTAGGCGGTAATACAGGACCTTATGCTTTACGGGCGATTGGTAAAGATACCTTTTTACTAACCCGTGACATTGAAGCTTATTTTCGTGCGAAAAAAATAATTGATGGCGGACTGCAAAGTAAAAAAAGCTTAGCCGCTATTCAAACCGCTTTCAATCAATGGCAAAGTGAATGCGACTTATCACTGAGTCAACTCAGCCGCTTAGTTGCCTATGCAACCGGCGATAACAATGTTCAAGTAGAGTTTGATTAATGGATATATCTACAATAGCCGTAGGTTACGTTGATAAAACCGATGTTGATTTAGCTAAAAAAATTGCTAAAAAATGGCAGCTAGCCTATATAGGCCACAGCGCTTCAGCCACTACACACCCTCAATTACTGTTTTTACTACAGGTAAATTTTCAGCAGTTGGAACTGATCAAACTTGATGAACCCAAACTCGGTGGTATTAAAGTTGATTTTGTTGATGGCGCCGTTGCCCATCGACGAAAATTTGGTGGTGGACGCGGCCAAGACATTGCTAAAGCGATTGGACTAAAACATGGTTTTACCCCACATGTACTAGACGCTACCGCAGGCTTAGGACGAGATTCTTTTGTATTGGCTACCTTAGGCTGCACAGTCACCATGAAAGAGCGCATGCCCATTGTTGCTGCATTATTGGAAAATGGTCTTGAACGCGCTAAATTAAATAGTGAGGTTAGTGATATTACCAATCGGATGTCACTTGTTCATGCGGCCACGATTGAAGAATTAGCATTCACCCAACAGCCCGATGTCATTTATCTTGACCCGATGTACCCTCATCGAGAAAAGTCAGCCGCAGTAAAAAAAGAAATGCGCGTATTTCAATCACTCGTTGGTGAAGACTTAGATGCAGATGATTTGCTTGAACCGGCATTGAAATTAGCGAAATATCGTGTTGTAGTTAAGCGTCCAAGTTATGCGCCACCCTTAAATAACAAAACGCCTTCAACCAGTATAAAAATGAAAAAAAATCGTTTTGATGTTTATGTAAATCAGGCCATACCTAAAAACAATTAACCTTATATCCTGCGTTTAAACAGTCGTTAATATGAACTAACGGACTATGCCATGTTTGCGCAAGCCCACGAAACGACTTTCTCTTGGCTTGCCGTTTATTTAGCCTATTAAGTTAAAATCAATCAGATTTAACCACAACACACTGCATACTTGCTCAATAAACTCTTGTCATAAAACCGCAACAAAGATCAGTAAGAATCGGCATTAATTTATCTGTGAATACCCTTCAAGGATTGACTATGCGAGTTTCAAGTTTTTCACGACTGTCTGTTATTGCCATCAGTATTTTTGCCATTATATTCGTTGCAACGATGTATCATGTTGGCACTTCTCTTACATCAAGTAGAAGCCAGTACGCCGAATATCATGCATTGAAAACGTTAACCACTGTGAAGTTTTATCGCACCATTGCAACCTATCTACAAACCGGTGATGCCAGCCTGCTCAATACCGCACAAGAGCAACTTAACAAAATAATTACACGCTCAACAAGCTTAGATATTGGTAACTTAAGCCATAACATTACCGAAGAAGCGGGCAAACTTAATAAAAATATTGAAACAAAGTATCGTGCCATGGGTAAGTTAAGTGGCAACCCACTCGCTTTGCTTCGTAACAGTGAACAGAACATGGTCGCTATTACTCACTCGCTGATAAAATATGCCGCTGAAAGTGAGGCGTTAGACGAACAGCAACGTATAAATTATTTAGTAACGATGAGCAATATTGCTCGCGCATTAAACCATTTAATCAACACACGTGAAAAGTTGTTTCTTAGTCAAAATATTAGCGACACCGGCTTTAAAAATGCGTTACAAGAATTAGCACAACGGCATCAACAATTAACAAATTATCCTTTATTGGCTATTTTTCTTGAAAGCGACAGTAATACCGATGAAGACGACTTTTTTTCCAATGATGATGACAAAGAAGACATCAGTGAAGAAGCGATTGATGAACTCAATTCACTCATTAATCGTTATCAAAGTGAGTTTGAAAACACCCTAAATTCACAGAATCAGCGCACCGCTGGCTTAGCACTGCTCAAACAAAATGTTACCGCATTAGAAGATATTATTCTTATCGCTGAAACAGAAATATTGAAGAAACAACAGGTGTTGAATCAGCAACTTTATCGAATAGTTATTGGTTTGCTGTCCTTTTTAATCTGTTTTTTAGTCGCCAATTACTGGTTGCAACGCAGCGTAATTTTGAATCCATTACGTAAATTAAGAAACAGTTTTGTGCAACTCGTTGAACAAGGAAAGGTTGATAACATTACGGATATTCCAGAAAAAACTGAATTGGGCGAAATATCTTCAAGCTTCAATAAAATGGTGAATAAACTTGCACAAGATGACAAAGCAAAAGCACAACAACTTGATTTAGTGGCTAAAGCATTAACAACGATGGAGAGCCAAGTTAAAAATATTTATCAATCATCAAAGAGTACCAGCACGCATGTGCAAGGTGCTCGCGAAATTATGAATGCATTAGGCCAAGCGACTGAAACGGTAAATGCATTGTCTGAGCAGGTAGTGAACAACGCACAAGCGACGCAACAGGCAATGGAAACAAGTCAAAGCCGAGTTGCACAAGTGCTCGCCGCAAGCGATTCAACCAGTATGGCTGCACAGCAAAGTAAAACCGCGATAACCTCACTTTTTCAATCTGTTGACAGTGTAACCTCGATAGTTGACGTTATTGGCGCAATTGCGGATCAAACGAATTTATTGGCGTTAAACGCCGCTATTGAGGCAGCAAGAGCAGGTGAACACGGCAGAGGCTTCTCGGTTGTTGCTGATGAAGTGAGGCAACTTGCCGGTAAAACTCAAGATTCGCTTAAACAAATATCTCAACGTTTAGATCAGCTACAAAGTGCAAGTAACTCGATTGAAAAAACAATTATCGATATTGAAAAAGCGTCGTACAACCAAAAAACAATTGCCGACCAATTACAAGAAACGGCTTTAGAAGTTACTGGCCAAGCAAAAATATCAGCCACCGTCGCCCAAGACTCTCTCACGCAAATAACATTGCAACGCCAGCACTTTATTGCGTTTGAACAAGCAATGAGTAATGTTGATGAAGAAGTGAGTAACTCTCAACAACTGGCTAATATCATCTCTATTGATGTGAATAACCATGTCAGTGATATTGGTTTAACCCTCGATAAAAGAGCCTAACGTTAAATAGTTATTTTAGTTATATTTACCGATAAATAGATGCATCTCTGCGTTCTATCTTCTAAAATAAGTGTAGTAATGAGATTTTTTGAGACATTTATGGCAAAAGCACTTTGTAAATGGAAAAAAAAAGACATAGAAAAAAGTCTTCATGAGCTTGCGCACATTGTTGATAAGCCGCGTTTTATCTGCAAAGATTGTGCACGTTCTGCACACGATAAAGGTTTTTTATGTAAAGCGATAACGCTTCCTCTAAACCATCCACCGAGTTAACCCTTAAAATAAGAGAATTTTATGATTCAAGAAAATAAATCCATGCCATCAGGTGAGTTATCAGAGCTAAAAAATGGGAATATGATCACCCACAAGACCAATGAACTTTTTGCCAACAAAAAAGTGGTGTTATTTGCGGTACCTGGCGCTTTCACACCAACATGTTCAGCCGCTCACTTACCCGGTTATGTTGTATCAGCTGACGAATTAAAAACCAAAGGTGTTGACGCCATTATTTGTTTATCGGTAAACGATGCCTTTGTGATGAATGCTTGGGGTGAAGCACAAAATGCCGAAAATATTATGATGCTTGCCGATGGTGACGGTAGCTACACGAAAGCACTAGGTTTAAGTATGGAAACAGCTGGCTTTGGTGGCTTACGTTCTCAACGTTATGCCATGGTCATTGAAAATGGCATCGTTATTAATTTACATGTTGAAAAACCTAAAGAATTTGAAGTCAGTAAAGCTGAAGCTATTTTGAAAACGCTATAAGTTAATGATAATGATTTGTGTTAGTTATCATATTGTTTTTTATATGTTTTAAATTTATTTATTATGAAAAATCATACTTTTTAGCTTGTAACACACGCACAGAACAGGCAAAATTCACTCATATTTCTTAATGAGGCACCATCATGTTAAAACCTGAAATGGTCAAACAACTAAATAATCAAATAAACTTAGAGTTTTACTCGTCAAACTTGTACTTACAAATGAGTGCTTGGTGTGAAGAAAAAGGCTTTGAGGGTGCCGCAACATTTATGCGTAAACATGCGGCAGAAGAAATGGACCACATGACACGTTTATTCACTTACGTAAGTGAAACTGGCGCGTTACCTATCATCGGTACGATTGAGTCACCACCACATGAATTTGAGTCATTAGCTGACATATTTGAAAAAACATACAAGCATGAATGCCACATTACTGAACGTATCAATACATTAGCGCATCAGGCATTTACAAACCAAGATTATTCAACGTTTAACTTCTTGCAGTGGTATGTCGCAGAGCAACACGAAGAAGAAACTTTATTTAAAAGTGTTTTAGATAAAATTAACTTGGTTGGCCACGACGGTCATGCGTTATTCTTTGTTGATAAAGATTTAGCAGAAATGGCTAAAACGGGTACAACAAGCATCATGACTGGCGCTCCTGTTTAATAACAATCAATAAAAACATCAAAAAAGGCTTCAGTTTGAAGCCTTTTTTATAAGTTATCTTTACAGTTTTTTAAGTTCAGTGAGGTAAAAACACGTATCCTTCGCTACGAAAAGACTTTATATGTGAATGCTCAGAGTTAATCTGTAGTTTTTTCCTAATCGTTAAAATGTGCATATTGATACTTCGGTTAGATTCATCAAGGCTGCGATTAAAAATGTGCTTGGCAATACTTTAGCGAGACACAATATTAGGAAAATCATTCATTAATAACCAAAGTAAATTAAATTCTAATCCTGTAAGCACTACTGCCTGATTGCTGCAATAAACTTCTCGGCTACCGAACAATACTTCAACGCCATCAATCACTATTCTCTGCGAGGAAGGCATTATAGTGTTTGATCAAAGAAGCTAACTTTATAGCCAGTAGGAGCAGTATTATCAACTTCAGTCATTACTATTAAAAATTTCATACTATTTATACGATGTATATACTTTTGAATATTCATTAACTCACCTAACTCTTTATTGTTATCACTGCTTCATGGGCAGTTCAAATATCACCAGTGAAAATGTTGGCAGTATCGAGAGCAATAGAGTCACTTGTTACAAATTAGTTCTTACCTTTACACAATCTTTGCACTTCTTTATCTTGGTCATTTTTGTTTAAGTAACATCTCGTGTAATACCTAAGCTATTCAATATATAATGAGCATGACAAATAAAGTTCAACTTAAAATTATAGGAAAATACTTTGCAAATTGACGTATTAGTTATTGGTGCCGGTGCAGCAGGTTTAATGTGCGCGGCAACTGCCGGTTATCGCGGTAAAAAAGTGGTAGTGGTTGATATGGGCAAAAAGCCTGGCCGTAAAATACTCATTAGCGGTGGCGGACGTTGTAATTTCACTAATGAAAATGCCCGTGCTGAAAACTATATTTGTCAAAACCCGCATTTTATAAAATCAGCGTTAAGTCGTTATTCAGCACAAGACTTTATTGAGCTCGTTGAGCGTCACGGCGTAAATTATCACCATAAAACGTTAGGGCAATTATTTTGTGACGACAGTGCAAAAGATATTGTTGATGTTTTGATGACCGAATGCGACTGGGCAGGTGTAGAAGTAAAAATGCGTAATGAGGTGCTTTCAGTTACAAAAACTGAAAGTGGTTACCAAGTAAATACAACCGAAACGAGTTATACCTGTACTTCTTTAGTGGTTGCTTCGGGTGGCTTAACCATGCCAAAACTTGGCGCGAGCCCAATTGGCTATAAAATAGCAGAACAATTTGGCTTAAAGGTTTTACCTACAACCGCAGCATTAGTGCCTTTTACCCTGCATGACCACGATAAAGCGCGTTTTGACGGATTGTCTGGCATAAGCATTCTTACTGAAGTGTCTAGTGATAGTGGCGACAGCTTTAAAGAAAATATTTTATTTACGCATCGAGGTTTATCTGGACCTGCTATTTTACAAATATCGTCTTTTTGGCAAGCAGGCCAAGCAGTCACCATTAACCTATTACCTGATCACAACCTAAGTGAGATAATCGCTGATTGGCGCCAGCATCAAGCACAAAAATCGATAAAAAACTTACTCGCAACCATACTACCCAAGCGATTTATTGAGTGCTTAATTGAGAGTAAAGATATCCCCGACAAAGCAGTTAATCAACTCAGTCATGCAGAAATTCAAGCACTTCATCCCTTTATTCACCAATGGCAAATAAAACCTAACGGTACAGAAGGTTATCGAACGGCAGAAGTTACCCTTGGCGGCGTCGACACTGACGAGCTATCTTCCAAAACCTTTGCAGCAAAGAAGAGTGAAGGGTTATATTTTATCGGTGAAGTAATTGACGTAACCGGTTGGTTGGGTGGCTATAATTTTCAAGCGTGCTGGGCTCAAGGTGTAGCGACAGGTTTGGTGGTCACTTAATCAAACGCAATAAAGCCGCTAATATAAATAATATCTTGCTGAGTCTGCGGCTCAGCGCACAATCACTCGTCCTATAATGAGTAAATGAATAATGCAAGCAAGCAATCAACCCTACTGTCCGCTTTGTAATAATCAGAATTTATGTGGTGTAAGTAATACCACAAAGCCTTGTTGGTGTACTCTCGAAAAAGTGCCTAGCGCATTAATTCAAGGAGTACCCGATGCAGAAAAAGGTAAAAGCTGCATTTGCCAAGCGTGCATTAAAAAATTCAACTTAGCTCAAAAAGATAGCTTTACATTACTTTAAATAACACCTTAATCACTGATCATTTTGTATAAGCGCTTGTTACTTTTAACCTGATTAGGTATTTTAAACGCTCATTTAGGCGCCTAAATTTTGGGGTGTTTTTATTGCTAATCATACTGTTTACTATACTTGTATCACTTCCCTAATAACAATCAAAAACAAGGAAAGATTAATGTCTATCGTTACCGATGCAACTCAAATAAAGACAACCTTCATTGCACCAACCCAGCCATGGAGTGCTAAAGCAACGTTAGGGTTAACCGCACTGCTTTTCATCTTATACTTTATTATATCAATGATGTCTCTTGCCGTAGGCACATGGATAGAGGCCACCACATCAGGTGTTAGTTTAGAAAGCGTTCAAGTATTTGGAGCAGGCATAGGCCAAAAGTTAGCGCTTGATGGCGACTTTAATGCCATTAATTATCTTGTCACGGCCTTATGTTTATCGCCTATTATCTTTCATTTTGCCAATCGAAAAAAAGTAACCACGGCGCCGGCTTACTTAGGTTTTGATAAACTGCCCAGTAAAACTCAATTCATTAAGTTTAATCTCGCCATATTGGGCTATTTTATATTTTCATACTTTGCATCAAACGCCCTCGATATAAAAACACCACAAAGTATGATCAATATTTATAACAGCACTGATTATCTGTTTTTATTATTTATTGCCGTAGTGATTGCTGCACCTATTTTTGAAGAACTTGTTTTTCGTGGTTTTCTCTTTAAAGGATTAGCAAACTCACCGTTAGGCGTTATTGCGACCATTATTATTACGAGTATCTTATTTACGCTGATTCATGCGGGTCAGTATGATTTAACAATATTGATGGTGTTATTTCCTTTAGCGATTATTTTTGGGGTATCTCGCTACCTTAGTGGCGGTATTTATTTACCGATTTACTTACACTTTATCAATAATTTATATTCCAGTGTAGATATGTACTTGTTTATGGAATAATTAAGCTATTGATAATAATAAGAAAATAATAATCCAATAGCCTAACTTAAAAAAAGCCAGGTGTGAAAAGATCATACCGTAAGACAATAGTTCACAAGGCTCAATTAGGCATGCCAAATGAAGCCTTGTGAGATGAATTCATCACATAATTAAATAAGAGCGTAGCAATGAACGAACTTTATCCAGAAATCACGCCGTTTGATCACTTTTTATTACCCGTTGGTAACGCACACCAGTTGTATGTAGAGCAATGCGGTAATCCAAAGGGCCAACCCGTTGTTTTTATTCATGGTGGGCCCGGAGCTGGATGTTCAGCCAATGACCGACGTTTTTTTGATCCAGAAAAATACCATATTATTTTATTTGACCAACGTGGCTGTGGGCGTTCATTACCTTTTGGCAGTTTAGACAATAATGAAACTGATTTATTAGTCGCCGATATCGAGAAAATACGCCAGCATTTAACCATTAAAAACTGGCATGTTTTTGGTGGTTCTTGGGGATCAACACTCGCTTTAGTTTATGCACAAACCCACCCAGACTCAGTAATAAGCCTGGTATTGCGCGGTATATTTTTAGGTCGTACCGAGGATACCCGATGGGCATTTGAAGGCGGTGGCGCTACACGAATATTTCCTGACTACTGGCAAGAGTACCTTAGTGCACTACCTGATGGTGAAAGCCAAACCAGTGCTAAAACAGCGTACGACATTATGATAGGAAGCGATAAGGTTGCCGCAGAGAAAGTAGCGCAGGCCTGGGCTAAATGGGAAATTCGTTGTTGTACCCTAAAGCCTAACGAAGAATTTGTTGCAGCACTTACTGGCGATGATTCATGTTGGACCTTATCTCGTCATGAAGCCCATTATATGGTGCATGGCTGTTTTCTAACTGAAAACCAAATACTGGAAAACTGTGATAAAATTCAAGATATTCCTATGGCTATTATCCATGGTCGTTACGATATTATTTGTCCTTTTGATAATGCTTGGCTCTTACATCAACAACTCCCTCGTTCAGTATTATTTAGTACAACGTCGGGCCATGCTTCAATTGAGCCTGAAACCAAACATCAATTAATTAACGCAACCCAAAAAATGTTAAGCCTATAATATGATTTTACGGTAGCTTTTTGAATATTGACCATTACTGACCTTAACGTTATAAAAAGTACTGCTATAAAAAATAGTAATAATTCTCTACACTAAGCCAATAATTATACAATATAAAACGCTTAGGATTAAAAAATGAGAATTGCCCCCACAGTTCTTTTAGCATTAATAGTGGCTTTTTCAAGTCACTCATTACCTGTTAAAGACAACGTTACACATTATAAAGTGACTTTCGAAAACGCGGTTCATCATGAAGCGCGAATTTCGGTAACCTTTCCAGAAATTGAAAGCCAAGTTTTGACCGTTCAAATGAGCCGCACCTCTCCAGGGCGCTATGCTTTACATGAATTTGCTAAAAACGTTTATAACGTGACTGCTGTAAACAGTATGGGCGAGCCCTTAGAGATTACGCGACCTAACCCTTATCAGTGGGCAATCGACAATCACGATGGTGAGGTAACTGTAACGTACACCTTATTTGGTGACCGCGCTGATGGTACTTATGCTCAAATAGACAGAACACATGCTCACTTGAATATTCCTGCTACGTTTATGTGGGCATCAAACCATGAGAAGCGTCCTATAAAAGTCACCTTTGAACCTTTTAGTTCAACATGGAAAGTGGCCACTCAGCTACAAAAAACTCAAGATAAATATACCTTCACGGCCCCCAACTTAGCCTATTTTATGGACAGCCCAACAGAACTTAGTGACCATCAAGTAAAAAGTTGGACTGTTCACTCAAGTGGTAAAGATTACCAAATTAACTTAGCTGTTCATCACAATGGTCTAGAGGAAGATTTAGTTGAATTTACCCGTCAAGCTAAAGCTGTAGTCGCCGAACAAATTAAAGTTTATGGTGAATTACCTGCTTTTGATTACGGAGAATACACTTTTATTGCCTGTTATTTACCCCACGTAAATGGCGATGGAATGGAGCATAGAAACTCAACAATTCTCACTAATAGCAAATCATTAGATGAAGGTGATTTCTCGCAAATAGGTACCTTATCGCACGAGTTTTTTCATGCATGGAATGTTGAGCGCATAAGACCTAAAGCACTCGAACCTTTTAATTTTAGTGCGCCTAATATGACCACTAACTTATGGTTTGCTGAAGGCTTTACCTCTTATTACGACAAGTTAATGATCCGCAGAGCGCAAGAATCAACGATTGATGAATACTTAACCATTGTTTCTGATATTGTTAATCAGGTTGACCAAGTACCAGGACGTAAGTTCTTTACACCTGAAGGTGCAAGCATGCTGGCAACGTTTACTGATGCTGGCACCTCTATTGATAAAACCAATTTTAGTAATATCTTTTTCAGTTATTACCGTTATGGGCGCGCTATGGCCTTGGCACTAGATTTGTCTATTCGCGAACAATTTCCAGAAAAATCTCTCGACGATTTTATGAGAAAAATGTGGGTGGATTTTGGAAAGCCTGAAATTCCTTACACACGTGAAGATTTACAAAGCACATTAGCCGCTTTATTAAATAACCAAGCATTTGCTCAGCAATTCTTTGAACAACATATTCAAGGGCAAGTTAAACCAGATTATGCGGCGCTGTTAAGCAACGCTGGATTAACAATAACCCATGCCAACCCAGATAAAGCTTTTTTAGGTCAGGTTAAATTTAACTTTAACGGTGAAGCTGCGATGATTTCTAAACCGGTAAAAATAGGTTCTCCACTTTATAAAGCTGGCCTTGAACGAAGTGACCAAATTGTTAAGCTGGGCCGCAGAGCTATTCGTAACACAAATGAGTGGACAAGCGCATTAGCGCAATTTAAACCGGGTGAAGACACCACCATTGAATATATTCAACGGGGTGAAAAACTGTCAACCACCATCACTTTTATTGAAGACCCAAAGCTGAATGTAGAAACGTTAACTGATGATGAATTAACTGCGTCACAAAAAGCATTTTTATTCGCATGGATTGGCGCAGACAAGGCTGAATAAAACACCAACAAGAGTAAATAAATTTATACACTATTTGCCGGTCGCTATTAAAGAAGTAACGTTAACCTATTTATTAACGTTATTTCTTTCAATTACTTATTGTGATTTTATTATTTAACATCTTTATATCTTATCTGCTACAAATGATAATCATTAGCAATAAAGACTTTGTTTTTGTAGCGAATCAGTTGTAACATATCAGCCATAATTTGTTGTTATGCTGAAAGCTATTTTATTTTAAAGCATCTTTTATAGGAATTTTTGTGTCATATTCCCAAGAAAAAATCAAAGAGTTTACCCACCCAATCATTCCTCTGTTAGGCGACCAATTAACATGGCGCTGGGAAGATAGATTCTCCGCTATGCTATCTGAATTTTCTCGTGATAAAAAAGACAAAACCCTTGTTGCGGTTCGCCAGCAATTTGAACACGAATGGAGTAAAAAAACGGTAAAAAAAGCGCCACAAGAAATTAAAGAACACTTAGGTCCATTAATTAAACTCAATAAAGATCAACTTGTTTTAGCGCGTCCTGCTACCGATTCAACACCAGCAATTATAGCGTTGTGGTGGCCTTGGGGACATGGCGGCACATATTCACTACGCTTGGCTGTGTTAGATTCACCTTACGAATATAGTGAACCTTCTGCTAATGAAGGAACGCTGCTTAGCCGCTTAAAAAACATATTTACATAGCGCGAAGTTTCTCATAAAAATAACCTCTGTAGGCTAGCTCCTTAACGAGGTGTTACCTGCCTACATGAAAATTCACACCTTGCTCTGACAATAGGTTGATAAAGTCTCTTTTACTGCACTGTGCCACTTGCTGGCAAACAATCAGATATTTATCTATAGCAGGCTGATAGTCTTGCACTGCAGCCTCTTGTAACCAAAATAAAGCTTGGTTTAAATCTTTTTCTCCATGCTTACCGGTGATGTAAAGTTCAGCTAAGTTAACTTGTCCAAGCTTATAGCCTCTTTCAGCTGAGATACTAAATTTCTCGAAGGCTAATTCAATATGGTTATCTATATAACTTGCTTCTAAAAAAGCTAAGCCTGAATTGTTCTGTCTTGCGCCGGGGAAGTAAGTACTGCTTAAAAAACGCT
Organism: Colwellia sp. MB02u-14; assembly: GCF_014076915.1. Classification (NCBI taxonomy): domain Bacteria; kingdom Pseudomonadati; phylum Pseudomonadota; class Gammaproteobacteria; order Alteromonadales; family Colwelliaceae; genus Colwellia; species Colwellia sp. MB02u-14. The sequence goes on along the minus strand of NZ_JACGUX010000001.1, from coordinate 43,351 downwards.
TTGTAGTGGTTACCAAAAGCATGCCGCGTAATCTGTTATTAACGGGTCTTTCAACACGATAAATAGCGCCTTGTGCACGCATTTTTGTTAGTTCAGCGAAGCTGTAGTGATATTTTTTTCTTGAGAAAAAACTGAAATGGGTAACATGACCCACTCTAATACTTTCATCTGCACCATGCTGCATGCGATAAAACAATCGGCTATAGACCACGGTTGCTATATCACCGGTAATATCAGTAATCTTCCCAATACGGTATTTTTCATTGGGTCGTAATTCACTAGAAAGATAACGAAAATCAACATGATAAAAATCATTAACCGCGGGGTTTTCAATAAACTGATTAGACAATTGATGTTTCTCAACTTCTCCCTGTATTAAATAACCTAAGAGCATTATTGTTAAGAGCGAACCTAAGAATTTGCTGATCAGTCGCCAAGCAGGAAATAGATTTTTCGATAACTCTTTTATCCGCTGTTTTGGCAAAACATTCACATCAGCTTTGCTCCAACATTGCTGGCATTGAATAACCGTGGTTTTTTTAACAGGATAAAAAGGAATACTTTCAATAAAAAAGAAGGCATATTTAATCACCCCTTTCACCTGATGATGCTTACAACCACAATCAGGACAAGTTAACTCATTGATTATATGGCCTTCAATTATTGATTCACTGTATTCCATTTTATACTCTTTTTTTATTCCATTATTTCTTATACCATTGGTATAAAAATCATACAAGCATTAATTACGAAGGAATTAGTAGATAATACTTGTAAGATCTTTATCACTCGCTATTCTTCAGTGAATCAATAACGGGCTTGTTAATGTACTGCCGCAAAGGAAAGTAACAGGCAAAAAATGCCGTCAATGAAATCAACGCTAAGGTCAGAATAAGTGGTGGTATTGAAGCCATTGAAAGGTAGTTTATGAGCAACTCACTAAAGTTTAAATATAACGTAACCAGTAACAAACCACTCACCAAAATACCAAAAAACAATGCCTTGATGTTATCGAAGAATATCAATTTAACAATATCATGCTTTTTAGCCCCAATGGCCAGTCGTGTGGCGATTTCAAAACGTCTAATTTGCGTGCTGTAACTTAAAATTCCATATAAGCCAATGGCGGCTAATAAAAAGGTAAATATCGCTAACACGCCACTGGTAATGGCGGTGGTGTACTGGGTAAACAGCATATTGGCTTGAACGTCAGATAATCGTTCAAGGCTCGATAAGGTAAACTTATGGGTTACCGATTTTACGGTATTAACAACTTGCTCGCGACTCAGGTTTTGTTGTGGTTTTACTTTAATTAAAAAGTTATCAGACCCTTTCCATATTGGCCAGTAAGCTTGTGCCGGTGCAACGGCTTTATTAGGCAGATTAACGCCAGCAACTACCCCAACAATCGTTCGCATAACGGCGTTATTTTCTCGGTCAATTTCGTTTTCCATCGATATTTTCATGCCAACTGCATTGCCGTTAGCCGCTAATTGTTTAGCAAAAACATCGTTAACAACAAAAACTTTACGACCCATTATAATATCTTCTTCACTAAACCAATCGCCAGCTAATAAAGGCTGTTCGAGAAGATGAAAAGAATTATAACCCGATTCATCTTGAAGCTCCGCGCTGAAGATTGTCTCCTGACCTAATAAAGTAAAATTGGCGGTATTTGAGTTCATCGGAGAGTTTGATTGACTCACTTCGCTGACTTCAGGTAATTGTAATAAAGCGTTTTCGATTTCCTTAAGCAGTGATAATACTTCATCGCTGTTCCATTTTAATAAGCTAGATCGAGAGAGATCTAACGTATAAACCTGTTCCACATTGTATTTCATCGGGGTGTTAATTATCGACGTTGATTGATTGAACAAACTTAAATTTGCAAAAACTAATAAGGTGGTAACCGCTACTTGGCTAATGATCAGTGCTTGGCGTACTTTTTTAGATACTTGCACCCCTGAGCCTTTACCACTACTTTGCAAACTACTATTTAACGCTCGATAATTAATCACATTACTGCTGAGCTTGGAAAAAATTAACGCTAAAATAACCAGACAACACAAGGCTGCACTTAACGTAAAAGTATTTATCGCCAATTCATTAACGCGTGGTATAAATTCTGCGAGGTAATATTGTAATAAACCAAAGCCCAAAGATGTGATCACTAAAGCTAGTGTTAAAGAAGCCAACATCAATACGATAGATTCTGCATAGAAACTTTTGAAAATTTGTTGTTTAGATGCACCTACAGCCGCGTTTATGGCTAATGACCTTTTCTGCTCAATGGCACGGGCGATAAATAAATTACTGATATTAGCAAAGGCGATCACTAATAACCCTAATACGGCAGCGAGTAATAGGTACATTCGTTGTTCGTTGTCTCCAATGATAATCGATTTCAGAGATTTTAATTTTAAGCTTACGGTCCAGTCTTTATAAAAAGCCATAGAGATAACATTTTCTTGCCACAAGTCATTTAAAAAAGGACTGATTTTTTGCTCTGCTTGAGTCTGAGAATAGCCCTCTTTTAACTTACCGACATACGCCAATTCATAAAGCACATTTCCCCAAGCGTCTTGGTAGTCTTTGGCTTTAAAATTATAATCCCATGGCAGCCAATATTGTGTTTTTCTACCGGGAGTAAAAATTTCAGGCTCAATAAAATGTTCAGCAACCACACCAATAATCTTAAAACTAACGTCATTGATGGTTATTTTTTCGTTTAAAACGTCACGACTACCGTTGTACTCAATTTGCCAAGTATCGTAACTGATTAAAGCAACAGGACTGTTACTGTCTTTATTTTCACTTTTTTCAAATGCCCGACCCAGCGCAATAGGCGTTGCCGTTAACGAAAAAAACTCAGGCGTTACAAAAGTGGTGTTAACCAATGGTTGTGCTGGATCAGAGGCTAATAAACTTTCACCAAAACAAAGCAATGCTGATTCACTAAAAACGTTTTGCTTTTCATAAAAGTGAATCATACCAGGGTAACTAAAACTACTGTTACGTAGCTCACCAAAATTGTCAGCTAAACCATGTTCCACCCAATAAAGTTTATCTTGTTCAGGATATGGCAATGGCTTAAGTAACATGACATACGCCAGCGTTAACACACACAGCAAAGCCCCTAGCGTTATTCCCATTGTTGAAACTACACTAAAAACAAAGCCAGGTTTGTTCTTCAAGCTTAAGAACGCCTGTTTTAATTGATAGGTAAATAAATTCATTCTTGACTGCCCTTTAAAGCATGGATCACAGGTTTATTGATGTATTGTCGCAGAGGTAAATAACAGGCAATAAATGAAATAAGAGAAATAAGCGCTAACGTCAATATAAACAAGGGTAATATTTGCAAGTTGAGATACTGTTGAAAACTTTCGCCAAAGCCTCCCCATACGCTAAGTAATACCAGCATACTAAGCCCTACACCAATAAAAATACCCTTGGAATTATCTTTCAAAATTAGCTGTATAATATCTCGTCCTTTCGCGCCAATCGCCAACCGTGTACCTATTTCAAAGCGGCGAATTTGAGTGTTGAAATCAAGCACACCGAACACCCCTAATGCCGCCAGAATAATGACCACTAAAGTAATAATACCCGTGGTAAACAAAGTTATTTTTTTATTCAGCAGTAGTTGTTGATAGTTTTCAGTGAGGCTTTGATATTCATAAATAGAGTACCTTGCGTCAGCCCTTGTAATTATTGTTACTAATTGCTCCCGCGGTAATATTTGATCCGCTTTAAGTTTCACCATAAAGCCTGTCCCTCGGCCTAGTTTACTTGGGCGATAAAGTAGAAAATTATTGTTCATTTCAGGCCGTTCACTATTGGGTAAATGAATATCAGCAACAATACCTTTGACTATCAATGATTCGTCACGAGATCCTTTTATTTGTTGCCCGATAACTTTACCAAACTGTTTCAACTGCTTTGCTAAGCTCTCATTAATAATAACTACATTGTCATTGTTATTAAGTTCACTGCTAGTGAAATAATCACCCGAGATCAAAGATTGCTTTATCATCGAAAAATAGTGTTCATCAATCTCTTTCTGCTCAATAGAAAACTCTAGCGCGTCTTTTCCTAAACCGAACTTTCTAACGCTGTAAGAAGACAAAGGCGAATTTCCCAGACTAACTGAACTCACCTGCGGAATTTGCAATAACTGCGCTTTTATTTGTTTATATGTCGCTTGTTGCTCTGCAACATTGGGGCGACCCGAGCCATTAAAAGCTAAAACTAAATGTTCTATTTGCTCAATATCAAAACCTGTTTCATGATTAACACTTTCATATGCTTGTTTAAACAAAACCATATTGGCAAAAATGATCAATACGGTCACCAATATTTGGCTCATGATTACGCCTTGCTGAAAAAAAGTCGATACTTTAACTCCTTGACCTTTATTGCTATTTTGTAGCGTGGTATTTAACGATGTGAACTTGAAATATTTAAGGGTTAACTTCGTTAGAATTAGTGTAATTAACAACATTGTGATCACTAAAATAAAGAGTGGCGTCAGCGAGATTGACAACTCGTCAATTCGATTAAATAACTCTGCTAGATAAGTTTTCAATAGAAAAAAACCAATGTTAGCAGTAGCCAATGCAACAAAGAATGCCAATATCATCAAGCAGGACGTTTCGACAAAAACTTGCATAGCACCTTGTTTACGATTCATACCCAATGACGCTTTTATTGCCATTTGATGTTGTTGTTCTGCACTACGTGCGACAAATAAATGGCTAACATTGGTAACCGTGATCACGAGTAATCCCACAACAGCTAAAAACAGTAAAACAAGATTGGTGTGATTGTTTCCTGAAATCACATTGATTAGTGGTTTCATCTCAACTTTTAATGTCATCTCTTTAAAGCGAGCATTACCTACTAACTCTTGTTGCCAACGCTCCGTTAATTGTGGTGTTAATATCATTTCAGCTTGTTTAGCCGTTAAGGTGTTATCGAGCTTGCCTAATAAAAACATATTCGGCGCGAAATTCCCCCATGCTTTACGTTTAATTTCAGAGACAGGATTAAAATCCCACGGCAACCATACTTGAGTTTTTTCACCTGTTTGATACAAGCTAGGTTCTATAAATGTCTCAGCACTTACGCCTACAATACGAAAGCTCACTCCATTAACGGTTAAGTTTTTTTCCAACACATCTACTTTCTGGTCATATAATGTTTGCCAAGTAGCAAAGCTAATAACCGCAACTGGGTTGTTCGTGTTCAATGCTTCGCTTGCTTCAAAAGTTCGTCCTAGTGCTATAGGAGGATTAAGTAAGCTAAAATATTCAGGGCTAATAAAAGCGTTATTAATTCTTGGCTGTTCGGCATGAGAGGTAATATTGGTATTTTCGTAAGCGATCATCGCCACTTTATTTAAAGCCGATTGTTTTTTATATAATTCAATAAATGCTGGGTATGGATACATTGAAATTTTGGGCGCACGCTCACTCCCTTTTATTTTACTTTCAACGACAAACAATTGTTCCTGTTCAGGGTATGGCAACGGCTTAAGTAACATCACATACGCAAGTGTAACCACGCACAACAAAGCACCTAAGGTAATTCCCATGGTTGAAACAACACTAAAGACAAAAGCCGGTTTTTTCTTTAAGCCTAAGAACGCTTGTTTCAATTGGTAGATAAATAAGTTCATTATTCGCTTCCCTTTAAAGCATGGATCACAGGTTTGTTGATGTATTGACGCAAAGGAAAGTAGCAGGCAAATAACGACAACATGCTGATCATCGCTAAGGTCACCATAAACACTGGGAGTAACTGTAAGGTGATGTAGTGATTTACCTGTTCACTAAAACCAATGGTTAATAGAGACAACACGCCAACACTCAGCAATACGCCCAATAATATTGCACTGGCATTGTCTTTAATAATAAGTTTGACTAAGTCAGCACGTTTAGCACCAATGGCCATCCGTGTACCAATCTCAAAACGGCGCATTTGGGTGCTGTAACTTACAATGCCATAGAGGCCAATGCCCGACAAAAACAATGTCAGTAGCGCTAGAGCTGCCGTTGTATAAATGGTGATTGTTTCACGAAACAGGCGCTTATCTTTTAGCTGTTCCAGTGAATTATAAGTAAAAATAGAATAACCTAGGTCTACTGTATTAATAAGATCTGCAACTTGGTTTCTATTCAAGTTTCCACCTGTTTTGTATTTTATTAATAACATTTCACCATAAGGGTGATTGGGCATATAGATACGAGGAACAATACTTGATTCCCCTGGCATTAAAATACTTTTAACCACCCCAGACACCAAGAGAGTCTCATTGGCCGAAGTGATTAAATGTAGGCCGATTGCTGAGCCTGCAGGTGCCAGTTTTTTAGCAAACACATCATTAATTATAATTTTATTGGCACTATTTTTAATGTCAGTTTTAGTGAAATTATCACCTTCAATAATGGTTTGATTTATCATATCAAAATAGTTTTCATCAACATCTTGTACTGACGGTGAAAAATTTTCATTGGTCAGTGAATTTGATACACTCCGACTATGACTGAAATTTAATGGGCTTAATGAGCGACTAACAGAAGAAATTTGGGGATGTAAACTAAGCTCTGCTTTAATTAACGCCATCGTGGCATTACCTTGTTCTATTGAAGGAATTTCTTTGGTATTAGAAATAACATGCAATGCATTGATATTGTTGAGTTCAAAACCTAGATCTTGATTAATGGCATCTGACGCATTGCTAAATAAAAGAATGCTAACAAAAATGAGTGCTGATGCTATAGCCAATTGACTAACAATTAATATTGTTCTTAACTTGTTAGAAACCTGTACCCCGATATTTTTACTGCCCGACTGTAAGTTTTTATTTAACTGATGATAATTGACCATACTAATACTAGTACGCGCAAAAAATAAGCTCAGGATTACGGCTGAGGTTACCGCTACCAACAAGGTGACATAATTCAGTGATAATTCATTAACTCTTGCGATATGTTGTGCGACATTATGTTGAATGATTTCAAAACCTACCATGGCAATCATTAATGCCACTATGGTTGAAAACCCCATCAGCAAGCTTGTTTCAGCAAGTAACATTTTAAACAAATCTGTTTTTTTAGCACCTATCGCTGCATGTACGGCCAATTGTTGCTGCTGCTGAGCTGTGCGGGAAACAAATAAATTCGTCATATTGCCACTTGTAATCACCAATATTCCAAGGACACCGGCCAACAAAAACCATAGCGTATTTTGGGTATCGCCAAGTATTACCTGCCTAAACGACTGTAAGTGCATTTCAACGTACCAGCCTTTAACAAAATCAATACCTACGCTATTCTGTTGCCAATGCTCATCGACTAAGGTTGTAATTTGTTGTTGTGCCTGCAAAACAGAAATATTATTTTTTAATTGCCCGACAAAGACGAACCAAGGAAAAGAGTACATTTCATCTTTTAAGTGATTACGAATATTGTAATCCCATGGTAACCAAACCTCTGTTTTCCTACCTGTCTCGTATATATCGGGCTCAATAAACTGCTCAGTTAATACCCCTATTATTTTGAAACTCGTACCACTGAACGTTATTTTTTTCGAAAGAATATCGGCTGTCTGAGAGAAATCGTTTAGCCAAGTGTCGTAACTAATAATCGCTACTGGATGATAAGTCTCTAGCTCTTCACTTTTTTCAAAACCTCTGCCATGGATGAATTGGCTATCTAATAAACTGAACCAAGCAGGGGTAACATAAGTCGTGGTTATTTTCGGCTGATACTCAAGCGATGTACTGATGTCATCGCCATAAAAAGCGATAGCCGCTTGATCAAAAATTGTTTGCTTTAAATACACGTTACGTAAACCCGGAGAGTTAAATTTTCGACTTTGTAATTCGTTTTTAGCATTGAAAGTTTGGTGATTAACCTTATATAACTTATCTTCATTTGAATAAGGTAACGGCTTCAACAATAATAAGTACGCCAGTGTAACCACACACAACAAAGCACCTAACGTAATGCCCATTGTTGAAAGAACACTAACGACAAAGCCTGGCTTTTTCTTGAGGCTTAAAAATGCTTGTTTTAACGGATAGATAAACAGGTTCATTATTCACTTCCTTGTAAGTTGCTTATCGCAGGTGAATTAATAAATCGTCTTAAGGGTAAATAACAAGCCAATAACGAAAGAGTAGAAATTAATAGGAGTGTCGCGACAAACAGTGGCGCTAATTGCAGGGTGATATAAGTCGAAAGCTCAACACTAAAAAAGAAATACACACTCAATAAAATAACCAAACTAAACAATACACCTGCAATAATAGGCTTCACGTTGTCTTTTATGATCAGTAATATTAAGTCAAGGCGCTTTGCACCAACGGCCATACGAGTACCTAATTCAAGGCGGCGCATTTGGGTGCTGTAACTTAAAATTCCATATAAACCTATCCCCGCGAGAAAAAAGGTGATGAACGCTAAAGCTGCGGTTGTTACTGCAGTCGTTATTTCAGTAAACAAGCTTTTAGTAAGAAGATCATTGGCTGAATTGAAACTAAAGACAGAATACCTTGTGTCGACTTCAGCTAATAATTTACCCAGTTGTTGACGACTAACTGACTGACCGGATTTAAGCTTAAGCATAAAAGAACGACCACCCAGTCCATTGGGTAAATAGACTCTTGGTACACCTGAGCTTAAAAAAGTATTGTCAAAACCCGTGTAACTATCACTAGCAATAGTAATATCTTTAACTATACCTATTATTTTTAAGGGGTCAGGCGATCCCGTTGAGAGCTGCATGCCCAGCACATCGCCGTTAGCTTTTAATTGCTTAGCAAATGTTTGATTAACAATGATGACATTGGCTCCATCTCGGCGCCCCACATTTGTAAAATTATCTCCTTGCAATACTTGCTGCTCTATCAAACTAAAGTATCGATGATCAACACCCTTGGAATACGGTGTAGACCTTTCATTATTATCAATATTGATTAACGCTCTAACATAAAAACCACTAAGTGGTGAACTTCCTTGAGCAATAGATTCCACCTGAGGCAATGCGGACAGCTTTTCCATTATTTCGGCCATAATCTGCACCGATTCTGCATGGCTAGGAAAATCTGTTGATGAAAAATTCAGGGTTAAGGTCGATATATTCTCAGTGACAAAACCTATTGGTGCATTAATGCTCTTTACTGCACCTTTAAGCAAACCAAAGTTGGCAAAGACCAATACCGTCGCTAAGGCTACTTGGCTGGCTATTAATACCTGACGAGTCTTTTTAGATACTTGTAAACCACTGCCTTTACCACTGCTTTGTAACGTAGAATTTAGCGCATGATAATTGATCATACGCGTACTTAATTTAGCGAAAAACAACGCGAAAATAAGCGTGATCAATGCCGCACAACCAAAGGTTATTGGATTAAGTGTTAGCTCATTAACTCTAGGTAAAATCGTCTCCAGATATTGCTGCATAAGATAAAACCCACTCTTGGCAATCACTAATGCGAGGATAATAGACATAAACATCAGCAAACTGGTTTCAGCCAGCATCGCTTTAAATAAATGTTTTTGAGTGGCGCCAATTGCGGATTAATGGCCATTTGACGTTGTTTTTCTACGGTACGCGACATAAACAAGTTAGATATATTGGCACAAGCAATTAAGACTAAAAAAATGACACCCGCTAACAAGATTACCGCAATAGATTCACTCTGTCCGAGCATAACGTCTTTAACCGGACGTACCCGTATGTCGACTGACCAACCCTTAAAAAAGTCATCATCAGCAACACCTTCCTGCCAACGTTCGTTCACTAAAGGTGTTAAAAGTTGTTGTGCCTGAAGAGAATTAACGCCTATTTTCAATAAACCAATGAACATCAGGTTATCACTTACTTCACCAAAATTTTGTCTGCGCCATTCCCCTTCTTGGTTATAGTCCCATGGCAACCAAACTTGCGTTTCTCGTCCAATTTCAGACAATGCTGGTTCAACAAAATGCTTAGCCAACACTCCTACAATGCGATAACTCACACCACTCAGGTTAATTTTTTGCTCAAGGATATCAGCGCTACCATTAAAATTATGCTGCCAAGTGTGATAACTCAGCATAGCGACAGGGTTATTGGTATTGATCGCTTCGCTGGACTCAAACATACGACCCAACGCCATTGGTGAAGCTAAAACCTGATGTAATTCAGATGTAACATAGGCGGTATTAACAAGCGGTTGACTATTATGAGAAATAATCACACCTTGACCGTAAGTCATCATTGCTGCTTGCTCAAATGCTGCTTTACTTTTGTATAAATCCACTAACCCTGGATAACTAAAAGATTTACCTTGATCTTCCTTTTCTTCGCCAACAATTTGATGCTCTGCAACAAATAAACGGTCTTGTTCTGGGTAAGGCAATGGCTCAATCAACAATAAATAGGCTAGCGTTAAAACACACAGCAATGCGCCTAAGGTAATGCCCATGGTAGAAACAACACTAAAAACAAAACCCGGTTTTTTCTTAAGGCTTAAAAAAGCTTGTTTTAGTTGATAGGTAAATAAGTTCATTATTCACTTCCTTGTAAGTTGCTTATCGCAGGAGAATTAATAAATCGTCTTAAGGGTAAATAACAAGCCAATAACGAAAGAGTAGAAATTAATAGGAGTGTCGCGACAAACAGTGGCGCTAATTGCAGGGTGATATAGGTTGAAAGCTCAACACTAAAAAAGAAATACACACTCAATAAAATAACCAAGCTAAGCAATAAACCGCTAATAATCGGTTTCGCATTGTCTTTTATAATCAGTAATATTAAGTCACCACGTTTAGCGCCTATTGCCATACGTGTTCCAATCTCAAAACGGCGCATTTGGGTGCTGTAACTTAAAATGCCATAGAGGCCAATGCCCGCGAGGAAAAAAGTGATTAACGTTAAAACTGTCGTTGTCACCGCGGTTGTAATTTGAGTAAACAGGCTTTGAGTAAGCATTTCATTTGCTGATTTGAAGCTAAATACAGAATATCTAGCGTCAACTTCGGCTAACAATTTACCCAGTTGTTGGCGACTAATAGACTGGCCAGCCTTTATTTTAAGTATAAAATTGTTGTCGTCTAGATTATCGGGCACATAGGCCCTTGGTATAGGCGCAGCTACATCATCGCTGCCAAACGGAGTATCGCCAGGAATAACAATATCTTTAACAATACCTATTATTTTAAATTCAGGCTCATTTATCGATACTAGTCGCATACCTACGACATCACCGTCAGGTGTTAACTGCTTAGCAAACGCTTGGTTAACAATCATCGAATAGTTGTTATCTCGGCTATCTAGCTTGGTAAAATTTTCACCTTGTAATAGCGGTTGTTCAATTAGTTTAAAATACCTATGATCAATTCTTTTTAAATACGGTGAATGCCCTTCATTATCATCAAGTTTGGTTAGCAATTTAATACCAAAGCCATCTAAAGGTGAACTCCCATGCGCAATGGCTTCCACCTGTGGTAAGGTTTTAAGCTTTTCTATGATCTCAGCCATAATGGCTATGACCTCTTCCTCACTAGATAATGGGGTTGAAGAGAAGTTTAACGTTAACGTTGAGATATTATTAGTGGTAAAACCTATCGGGGTATTAATGGTTTTAACGGCATCTTTAAGTAAGCTAAAGTTGGCAAATACTAATAGCGTCGCTAATGCCACCTGACTGGCGATTAATACTTGGCGTGTCTTTGTTGATACCCGTAAACCACTGCCCTTACCACTACTTTGTAAGCTAGCATTGAGCTCACGATAATTGATAATACGCGTACTTAATTTAGCAAAAAATAATGCAAAAATAATGGTGATCAGCGCCGCACAGCTTAGAGTTATCCGATTAAGCGATAACTCGTTTACTCGCGGTAATACCGCACCCAAATATTGCTGCATAAGATAAAACCCGCCCTTGGCAAGTATCAAGGCGAGTATGATCGACATCAACATCAGTAAACTGGTTTCAGCCAACATCGCTTTAAATAAATGTTTCTTAGTGGCACCAATCGCTGCTTGAATCGCCATTTGACGTTGCTTTTCTGCAGTACGTGCGATAAACAAATTAGAGATATTTGCGCAGGCAATCAATACTAAACCAATCACACCCGCTAACAGCATTACCGCAATAGACTCACTATCCCCGAGCATAACGTCCTTCACTGAGCGGACTCGCATTTCGATTGACCAATCCTTGAAGAACTCCATATCAGCAACACCTTCTTGCCAGCGTTTACTCACTAAAGGGGTTAAAAGTTGTTGTGCTTGGCTTTTGCTAAGTCCTTTTTTCAATTGACCAATAAATTTAAAGTTACCTTTTATGCTCAAAAAACTTTTTCTGCTTACTTGGTCAGTCTGATTATAATCCCATGGCAGCCAAACTTGCGTTTCACGCCCAATTTCAGCCAATTCGGGTTCAACAAAGTTTTTGGCCAATACACCAATAATGCGATAACTAACACCTCTGACATTGATTTTTTGTTCAAGAATATCCGCACTGCCATCATATTTTTGCTGCCAAGTATTATAACTGAGCATAGCTACTGGGTTATTGGTATCTAAGGCTTCGCTCGCCGCAAACATTCGACCTGTTGCCATAGTCGACGCTAACAGTTGATGTAACTCCGGCGTGGCATAAGTGGTATTAACCAGTGGTTGGCTAAGGTGAGAAAGGATCACATCTTGGTCATAATACATGATTGCCGCTTGTTCAAAGGCCACTTTACTTTTGTATAAATGCACCAAGCCAGCATAACTATAAGCAACTGTTTTGGTCTCTTTTTTATCGCCAAGAACCTTATGTTCGGCAACAAACAGTCGATCTTGCTCGGGGTAAGGCAATGGCTCAATCAACAATAAATAAGCCAGCGTTAATACACATAACAGCGCACCTAAGGTAACGCCCATGGTTGAAACAACACTTAAGACAAAACCTGGCTTTTTCTTTAAGCTTAAAAACGCTTGTTTTAGTTGATAAATAAACAGGTACATTATTCACTCCCCTTTAAGGCATGAATAACGGGATTTTTAATAAACGGGCGTAACGGCACATAACAGGCAAGTGATGAAAGCAGTGATATTGCTCCCACTGTGAGAATAAATAAGGGGAGAAGCTCTAAGCTAATATAAGCATTTAATGTATCACTGAAACCAAAATACAAAACAAGTAATACAATAAAGCTTACCGCTAAACCAATGCCTAATGCGCCAGCATTATCTTTAAAGACTAAGCTAACAATGTCTTTACCCTTTGCACCAATAGCCATGCGAGTACCAATTTCAAAACGACGCATTTGGCTAGAATAGTTAAGAATACCGTACAAACCTAAACCCGAGAGTAATAACGTTAAAATAGCCAATACTAGTGTCGTAACGGCTGTAGTTACTGAAGAAAATAATCGACGGTCTTTATATTCATTGAGTGATGTGAAGGTGAATAAACTTAATTTTTTATCAACGCTTTTCATCGCACTAATCATTTCATCACGATTAAATATTTGCCCTTGATGCTGTTCTATTAGCAACATATTTCTTGCCAAACTTGCGGGGTAATAAAAACGAGACTCTACTCTCTGTATGCCAGGCATATTAATACTTTTTACAACGCCAATGACTTCAACACCATTTTTAAATTTAAAGCCAATTGCACTGCCTTTTGGTGCTAATTTTTTCGCAAAAACATCATTAACAATCATCACGCTTCTGTCGTCTTTAATATCTGCCGCACTAAAGTTGTCACCTTCAATAACCGCTTGTTTGAGCATGCTAAAGTATTGATCATCAATATCTTTCCCTAGCACGGTATAACGATTGTCTGTTTCCATAGCCGTTAATGCCAAAGTACCAAAGCCTGTAGGTCGCATCGCTTGGCTTACCTTTTTTATTTTCGGATGAGCTAATAACTCAGCTTTAAGGGCGGTGAGTTTTTGTGCTTTTATCTCGCTTTCAACATTGGGTAATGCCAATACGACCGAGGTAATGTTATTTGTTTGATAACCCAAAGGTTGGTTTACTAATTCACTGGCGTCTTTATACAAAACGACATTAATAAAGACTAAGGCGGTTGCTGTCGCTATTTGACTGCTAATTAAGATGTTTCGCACACGCTTTGACACTTGAATACCAATGCCTTTGCCACCTGATTGCAAAGTAGCGTTAAGCGCATGATAGTTAATCATTTTCAAACATAAATGTGAGAAGGTAAGTGTTAACAATATTAAGAGTAAAATAGAGGCGGAAAATGAAAATGCATTCAGTTCAAGTTCATTAATGCGCGGTAGGAAGTCACCAAGGTAATATTGTAAAACGCTAAAGCCAACAAAAATAACAACCTGCGCGAGTAAAATAGCAGCAAACATTAATAGCCCTGTTTCAGCTAAAATATTGCGAAATAATTGTGCTTTAGAAGCTCCAACAGCAGCAGAAATCGCAAGTTGTTGTTGACGCTCTACTGTTCGAGAAACGAATAAATTGGCGATGTTAGCACAAGCAATAAACAATAACCCTAATGATCCAATCAATAATAAGTAAACACTACGTTCACCATCGCTCACAATAAAAGATTTTAATGTTTGTGTTTCGAGTACGATCGACCAATTTTTAAAAAAATCATGACCCGATACCTTACTTTGCCAATTTTCATTGACAACCTTTGTTAGTATTTGATCAATTTGTGGCTTGGAATATTCCGCATATTGCTTATTCAGCTTACCAACATATATCAAACCGCTATCATCATTTCCCCAACGTTTTCGTTCTCTTTCACTTACCGAATTATAATCCCATGGAAGATATAACTCGGTTTTAAAACCAGCGCCGGCGAGTGGCGCTTCAATGTTTTTTTCTGCGAGTACACCAATAATTCGGTAGTTATTTCCGCTTAACGTCAGGCTTTTTTCAAGCACATTAATGTCACCATGAAACTTATTTTGCCATGTTTCATAAGTTAAAACGGCAACGGGGTTATAACTGTTAACTTTTTCACTTTCTTGAAATCCTTTCCCTAACGCCATTTTGGCAGAGAACAATGAAAACCATTGCGGCGTTATAAATGATATTGCCACCATGGGTTCGCTTGGCAAGGAAGTAATGACCCCACCATCAACATACATTAAAACACTTTGCTCAAATAACGATTGCTGGTTATATAAATGCATTAGATTAGGGTAGGTAAATGCACGGCCATCAATAACATTTTCATTACTGATTAATTGATGTTCAACATTATATAAACGCTCTTGGTCAGGATACGGTAAGGGTTTTATTAACATGACATACGCTAAGGTCAGCACACATAGTAAAGCACCTAAGGTTACGCCCATGGTAGAAACCACACTAAGCACAAAAATCGGTTTTTGCTTTAAGCTTAAATACGCTTGTTTGATTAAATAACTGTTCATTTTTCATGACCCTATCTTCTGACCATCACCCTAAATAAGGTTCAGGGTGAGTTATCTCGCTAGTTTTACACCCAGCGGGTCTAAAATAGCGTCATCCTGAACTTGTTTCAGGATCTGGTTTTTAAACGTTTCAACAACTTTAGATACTGAAATAAATTCAGTATGACGGTACAAAGTACTTATTGAGTTAGCCGATTTACCCGACTAGTTTTACACCCGGTGAGTGTAAAATAGCGCCATCAAGAAGTTGTACTTTAGTACGCGCCATATCTGCATAGCGCGGGTCATGCGTTACCATACAAATAGTTGTACCCACTTTATTTAATTGGTCGAGTACATCCATAACTTGGTCAGCACTTTTTGAATCAAGGTTACCCGTAGGTTCATCGACTAATAAGACGGCAGGGTTTGCGACTAGGGCACGAGCAATAGCAACACGTTGTTGTTGACCGCCAGAAAGTTGGTTTGGTTTGTGACTAATACGGTGTGACAGGCCTACTTTTTCTAAACATTCTATAACACGTTTTTTGATTGTCGCGTTATTAGGCTTGTCGGCATGGTAGCGCAGTGGCAAAGCCACGTTGTCGAAAACTGAAAGCTCGTCTATTAAATTAAACGATTGAAATATAAAACCAATCTTTGCATTTCTAACTTCTGCAGCTTGATCCAGCGATAGGTCAGTAACATTGACACCTTCAATGAAATACTCACCACTGCTACTTACATCAAGTAAGCCCATAATTGATAAAAGTGTTGATTTACCACAGCCAGAAGGACCAGATATTGAAACGTAGTCTCCTTTATTAACGGTTAAGTTAATTGATTTCAAAGCATGTGTTTCAAGTTCTTCGGTTTCAAAAATTTTACCGATATTTTTTAATAATAAAATGGCTGTGCTCATGTACCTATCCTTTTGTAATTTTATGACTCAATTATAGAATCGAGATTTTTGCTGTTTTATAGTTACTTAAATCTGAAATAATAAATTGGTCGCCCAAGTTGGCTCCCGCACTTATTTCAATAAATCGTCCCGTTTTTTCTCCAAAACTTATGTCGACTCTTTTAGCTTCGGACATTCCTTCATTAAGCCGGTACAGCGCAGTTTCACTCTGCGCTTGCACATTGGCAGGTCGGTCGATGTAGTAAATGTTTTTCAGCACTTTAGCCGTGATCACCGCATCAATACTTTGTTCTGGCCTTGCACTTTTAGGGAGTTCCCCAGGGAATGATATCTCCACCTCGACGGTGTTTTGGTCAACAATAGGGTCAATGCGCTTAACTTTCCCCTTAATGAGTTCTTGTCGGGTATCAACGATAACGTTCTGACCAATGTTAACTAATTGCACTTGGTTTTGTGGCACGCGGATCAACGCAATTAATTCAGTAACACTACCAATTAGGGCGACTTCTTGCCCTGGAGACAAGCTTTGCCCTAAATTTACAGATAAACGTTGTAGCACACCGTCAAAACCGGCCTTTACCACTAATTTATTTTTCCGGTCTTTAGCGATTGTTAGTCTTTGTTCGACTTGCTTAATACGTTCTAGTTGTATATTTATCGCCTCTTTATGCACTTCTTTAAGCTGTTCATTACGTTCTTTAAAAATTTCAATTCGTTCTTTTAACTGATCTTCACGCAATATGCTTTCTTGATAGTCTATTTGTTTGACAATACCGCTTTTTACCAATTTATTTTGTGCGGTTAACGTTAAACGAGCCCCTTTATGCTGTGATACAAGTTCTAAATAATTTGACTTTTCGGTGAGTGTTTCGCGTCTTTGGTTTAATTTTAGTTGGCGTAAGTTAGCTCTTAACTCAGCTACTGAATATTCAGCACTTTGCACTTGTTGCTGCAGTTCTGGGTTCGCTAATTTTACGATTACGCTTTCTTTGGTAACGGTCGCGCCAGGTTTTAATACGATTTCTTCAACCGTTGCTTTGGTGAGTGTGGTAATTAATTGCAACTTATCTGAGGTTAACTTTCCGTATCCTTCCACGGTAACGTCTATATCTCCTTGTTTGACTGTTGCGAGTAACAGATCTTTTCTCGCTAGGCTGACATTATTAAGTGACGCTTTCGCATAACTCACCAATATAATAACAATAACAACGGCGATCGTTGCTATTACTCCTTTGTTATTGAGCAATGTCTTTTTAGGCTTTTGTTTTAAAATATCCACATTATTCTCTTGGTTGTTGCTTAACCGTCTTTCTATATATATATTTATATAGCTAATTTCGTGCCAATAATATTTTCCTTAGAAATCAATACGAAACATTAAATCGGCAACCCTACTTTCGTACTAGTTCAATAATGAACTAAAAACATTTCGTTATTGGTACAAGATAATTCGGTGATTCCTTTTTACTTCATAATTTGTAGCCATTACAATTAATACTTTATATCTATTTGGGATAGACTCTTGCTGAAACATGTTCTTATTTGGGATTTACCTTTACGACTTTTTCATTGGCTATTTGCCTGTACCGTTATTGCCTCTTGGTACACTTCTGATCAAGACAATAATTTGATTGATATTCATATGAAACTTGGCTATTTCGCTTTAGGTTTACTTGTTTTCAGAGTTTTGTGGGGATTCGTTGGCACTAAACACTCGCAGTTTAGATCTTTTTTTCCAACACCTAAGGGCCTTATTAACTACATTAAGGATCTAAAAAACAATCAAGTTAAAGATAGTAGTGGTCATAATCCATTAGGCAGTTTGATGGTTTTTTTGATGATTTTTCTCATCAGTTTACAGGCAATAAGTGGCTTGTTTATCAATGACGATGTATTTTCTTCTGGACCTTACTACGATAGTGTTAGTAAAGAAGTAGAACAAGTTATGATGTTTTTACATCACAATGTCTTTGATTTTATGATTGCAGCCATTGCTATGCACCTATTGGCAATAGCCTATTATGAGCGAGTAAAAAAACAGTCGATAATACTGCCGATGATCACAGGAAAAAAGCTTGCCGCTAAAGTTGATAAGAAAAATGTAATCAAACACTCTAAGTTATCGATTGCGCTTTTAATTGTAATAGTGGCTGTGGGTTTTGTTTATTGGCTGGTTGTGCTGAATGCACCTGTCATAGAAGAATATTACTACTAATACCTTTGTTATTTTAACAATAGGTGATTACAGGCTGTTTTACACCGCTGAAATCACTTATGAATTTATGTTAATTAAACCCGAAACCATCAGACTTCAAAGTACCAAAGTCGTTTAAATGGTGGCGGGTTAAGCACTATTCTGCTTTAAAGTCATCATGGCAGCCGCCGCAGGTTTTACCTACACCACCAATCGCTTTTTTAATAAGACTTTCATCTCCGCTTAAAGCTGCTTTTTGCAAATTAGCCGATGCTTGTGTTAAATCGTCAATACGTTTTGAAAATGCGTCAGGTTGTTCCCAAATTTTGTCGAGTGCTTCAGTCTTCACTTTATGTGCCGAAGTGTTCGTGCGGGTATAATCTGCGATCATCAGTGATAATTGATTAATGCGTAAAGCATGCGTTGATACTTTTTCCGCTTCAAATTCAATTTTTCCTTTAGCCATACCGCCTAAAGGACCCATGTTGCTGCCCAATAAACTAAATATTGATTGGCGTAAGTCAGTCGCCTTTTCTGCATGTTTTAAAGAGCTTGCTGAGTTAGCGATTGCACCTGTCGCTAATACAGTAAAAATACTCGCGGCTACTACTTTTGTAAATAATTTCATTTTATTTATTGTCCTTATGGTAATTTTTATCACTATAGCAAAACTTCTCTATTAAATGACAATAAATATTATTTACAAATCAACATATTGTTACAAACAGTTTCATCGGTTCAATTTACTCAAATAAACAAAAGTTCATTTTCGAACTAGCGCCTAGTTCATAATTGAACCCACTGCTAGCTCCTATTGATGTTGGGTTTAGGTAGTATCATCATTACGTTAACGCCTTGTTGCGGTTGATCACTCTCGTTATTATTATGCAGTTCCATTACCCCATGATGCTGTTCAATGATATTACGACAAAAGCTTAACCCTATTCCTTGGCCTTGTGGTTTAGTTGAATAGAGCGGAACAAATAAGTTGTTCATGTTAGAGAATCCATGGCCATCGTCGGTAATTTCAATAATGTAATATTGATCTTCTAAAGTAAGGCTAACCGCTATTTCAGTGGCGCCTGCCTCTTTAGCATTTTTAAATAAGTTAATAAAAATTTGTTCTATAAATTCGCCATCTGCCCAAAATTCATTAACACGTGCGTTGAGGGTAATGTTTATATCAGTGAACAAACCTGAAACAGACCTAATAACATGCTCTACAGACAACCACTGGCAGTTTATTTGTAGTTTTTGTGATAACGACGAATAACGGTTCACAAAAGATTGTAAATGCAAACAACGCTCGGTAATCACACCAAGTACCATTTTGTCTCTTTCGTTGCTTGCTTTATCTGCTAGCGTCTCTGCCATTGAAGATACCGGTGTTAATGAATTACGGATCTCATGGCCGAGTACGCGAATGATTTGTTGCCAGGCATTTAATTGGCTTTCTCGTAATGCGGGTTCAATATCAATAAAAAGCAGCAGTTGATGGTTTTCACCGTCATCTATAAATTCACTGTGACGTATTTGCCAGCGATTTTGTTTCGCTTGTTCTATGAACTTCCAGTGTCCATCATTGTAATGTAAACCCAATAAATCGGCAGTGGCGTGACGAAACATTTGCCATGGTTGCTTAAATAGATAATAAAACGCTTCGTTACCAAGCGTAAGCTGCTGTTTTTCATTAAATATTAAAACTGGTGTGTCTAATTGCGAGATCAATTGATAAACCAGAAAAGCCTGCTGATCATAATGAGACTTTTGTGTTTGTAACTTTTCACTCAGTTGTTTCAATTGCTGATGGAATTCACTAACTTTACCCTTTGGGAAAGTTGATTTTCCAAATTGGTTATAATCTTCCTGAGTAATGGCATCTAAATGTAAAGAAGCACGGGTAAAAGATCGCATCACGCGCTGCTTTATTGACAACGTAAAGCCAAAACAAATCGTAAAAAGCACTAATTCAATAATAACGATCCACTGCCACCTTATCGTTAAAAGCCATGAAATACAACCACTTAACAACAAAATGACGGTACATAGTATGGCAAGTTTTTTTTGTATAAAGCTTTCTAGAGAATTAGTTTTTAGCAAGGCCATATTTCTCCACACGTCGATACATCGACGCTTTTGTTAAACCCAGCAATAACGCCGCTTGAGGTACATTTCCTGCGCTTTTATTGAGCGCTAATTTAACCATAGCAACTTCCGCTTCAGCCAATGTCATTAATGGTAATTGATTACTCTGCTCATTATTTTGAAGCGCATTGTTGGCTAATTTTTCGACTGCCCCCATGGGACTGATATTTCTAATGTGCAAATCTTCTGCCAATAACTGTTCATGTTCAGCTAACAATACTGCTCGTTCAACTAAATGGCTCATTTCCCTCACATTCCCTGGCCAATGGTAATCAAGCATAGCTTGCTGTGCACCGTGCGATATAGAGCGAGCAGACCGTTGATATTTTTTAGTGAATTTATCAACAAAGAATTGCGCTAACAATAAAATATCTTCCGTGCGTTCTTTTAACGACGGTACTCTAAATTCAATCGTATTAAGACGGTAATATAAATCTTCTCTAAATAACTCAGTACTTAGTAACTGAGTGAAGTTACCATTAGTAGCTGATATTATACGAGTATTTGTCTTTTTTGTCAGGCTTGACCCAAGGGTTTCGTATTCTCCATTTTCTAATACACGGAGTAGTTTAGCTTGTTGGGAAAGTGGAATATTGGCGATTTCATCCAAAAATAAAGTGCCATTTTCAGCAAGTTCAAAACGCCCAATACGGTTTTGTTTGGCATCAGTAAAAGCGCCTTTTTTATGGCCAAACATCTCGCTTTCAAACAGTGACTCGCTGATAGCGCCCATATTGACAGCAATAAAAGCTTCATTATTACGCTGTGATTCTTGATGAATAAAACGAGCAAGTTCGCTTTTACCTGTGCCATTGTCACCGGTTAATAAAATACTGACATCAGTATTTGCCACCGCTTTTACTTTTTTCAATAATTGCGTCATAACCGGTGATTGCCAGACATAATCGTCACAATTTTCATTGATAAGTTGTTGTTTTAATTTTTTATTTTGACTTGAAAGATTTAAGAGGTCGAGCTGCTGTGCCACAGTATGTAATAAATGTTTATTACGCCAAGGCTTTTCAATAAAATCGTTAGCACCTAAGTTCATTGCTTTTACGACTAGGTCGGTGTTTGACCAAGCGGTCATTGCTATTGTTGGTGTATGTGCAAGTGAAGAGTTTTGTAACCAGGTAAGAAAAGCTAAACCTTCTTCACCAGATGTCGTGTCTAGTTGATAGTTCATATCAAGCAATATCAAGGATATAGCATGATTTTTTAATTTCACTTGTGCAATTTGAGGGTTGTCGGCTTCAATAACGGTGTAGTGGTGATCTTCTAACAATACCGCTAAACTTAGACGGATATCAGGACGGTCATCAATAACTAAAATACAGGGCATCTACTAATATTCCTTAGATAAATGTAACGAAAGCAAAATTATCTTAATAATACTTTCGGTGATGAGCTTGCCATCTCGGCGCGCACCCAGTCAATAAAAACCTGAATACGTTTGCGCTTCGCTGAATTAGGATCATAGGCTATATAGCGCTTCCAAATCACTGGATGCTTAATTTTAAAAGGCACAACCAATTGTTTTGTAGGGATATATTGCGAAAACATTGCACTAGCAGCCAACGTTACGCCATGACCGCTTAATACCGCATTTAAGGCCATGTCGCTCGAGGTAACTTCAGTTTTCTTAGTCATGTTTTCAAAGCCTTTGACGCCTGCATGTTCAAACCATTTATCCCAAGTAACTACCTGTTCATTAGCTAAGCTAACTAAGGTGCAGTCTAGGAGGTCTTTGGGGCTTTGAAGCCACATGTGTTGTAATAATTTTGGGGAGCAAACAGGATAAACAACGTCTTCACCAAAATCTTCCATGACGAGGTTGTCAGCGTTGAACACTTGTTTGTTAACACCAAAGCGTATCGCCACATCGATATGTTTTTGTTGTAAATCTTCTTTTTGATTTGAGCCTAATATACGTACATTAATATCCGGATGTACTTGAGAAAATTTATATAAACGAGGCATTAACCATAAAGAACAAAATGCTTGTGTTGACGTAATCGTTAAATCGCCAGCAATATCTTCATGTTGAATACTGTTAAGCCCTTTTATCAAGATATTAAGCGCTTGATGTGTCGACTCATACAAGGTCTCGCCACTTGGCGTTAACAACATTTTACGACCCGTACGAACAAATAACTTTATGGATAGAACATTTTCCAATTGCCGCATTTGTTGGCTAACCGCCGCTTGAGAAACAAACAACTCTTCTGCCGCTTGACTATAACTTTTATGCCGAGCAGCACTTTCAAAGGTACGCATTGCATTTAAATACTTGAGTCGTTGATCCATCTTTACTTATTAGTCATAAGTTTTACTTATATTAAGTGTAAGTTTATATCGTTGGTTTGTCATTTTTTGTTTTGACAAAATAGTGTTACACCCATAAATAAGGATAGATAATGGAAAAGCAAAATAAGACATTAACTACTGATAATAAAGAAACTAATGAAAAACTTACTGATGAAAAGAGTAATAGATTAAAAAATAAAACAATTAAACTTCAACAACGTTTAGCTATCATTTCAAATAATTTAAACTTATGTTTGTTAATTCATTTTAAATAATGGCTTTCGATAAAAAGTTTCGTAATAAACTTTTACATTTTACGATGAACCAACGTTTTTTACTTTGGTCTATACTCGCAACAATAAAAATTAATAAATGATTCTCTGAGGATAACCATGAAAGCTCTTAAAACACTATTTGGCGGATTTATCGCCTTGACCTTATTCGCTGCGACAGCAGTTGCAGCACAAGACAGTAAATTTGAAGAAGGTAAGCACTATACGGTTATTTCCGCACAAGGCACTAACAAACCCGAGCTGCGTGAATACTTTTCTTATTACTGTCCTGCGTGTCGCGCTTACGAACCTTACTTAACTGAATTCGAAAAAGTATTGCCTGAAGGGGTAAAGCTAGAAAAAACCCATGTGGATTTTATGCGACAAACAACGCCTGATATTCAATTTATGTTGAGTAAGTCACTTATCATTGCTGAAAAAACAGCGATAGCTAAAAAGTTTTCACCTGCTGTTTTTAAATATTTACAAACGGATCGATCAACAATAGAGACTGAACAAGATATTCGTGAGATTTTTATATTAAGTGGTGGTAATGGCGCTAAGTTTGATAAAGGCATGAAAAGCTTTAGTATTGTTAGCGAAGCTAAGCGTAATAAACAAACGCAAGATAAGTTATCAAAAGCTCGCTATTTAACAGGGGTACCTACGATGGTTGTTAATGGCAAGTATGTGATAAATTCAAAAGCATTAGATGATAAAAACTTTTTCGCTGATTACACCGCATTAGTTGCTCACCTCTTTACGCTTTAATGGTCAATTATTTACCTTCTCCATTATAAAAATCTATTAAGGTGAACTTAATAGATTTTACATTTCCGAACATACGCCTATCAAAAACGAACAGTTACTCACCTCTGTATTAAATTAAAATACATATTCAATTGATATATATACAATTTAATTATTGGCATAACTCTTCCATTACACTATTCAACTTTATACTTATAGCAATAGACGTTCAATGGAAATAAAATTATTAAAACAAAAACCTTGGAAAAAATGGTTAGCCTTTAGTTTATTTATTGCACTTATTGGTTATGCTGCTTTCGCTGTGAGTAGTAAAGCGATCAAAGAAGTAGCTTATGGCACGTTAACTTTTCAAGCAGTTGAGCAAGGTGCTATTGATGTTTACACAAATGCTTATGGTGAGTTTTATTCTGCCAAAGAGCGTTTACTCACGGCGCCAGCAATGGGTAAAGTCGCTGAGATCTTAGTTCGCCCAGGGACAAAAATAACAACTGAAACTATCATACTATTATTAACAAACCCTAAACTTGAGCAAGAAGTTAACCAAGCTAAAGGCTTGTTAGCACAACAACAAGCGCAACGTGAAGCCTTTAAATATGAGCAACAAAGTCTGCGCTTAAATTATCAAGGTCGTATCGCTGATATTGAGGCCGAAATTGAAAAAGCTCAGCTTGAACTCTCTGTTAATGAAAACTTAATGGATTTAGGCGTTTCCTCACAAATAGATTTGCAACGCGCTAAATTATCAGTGAAACAACAAACCAAGCGATTAAAGTTTGAAAATGAAAAATTAATACAATTTGTTGAAATGCAAGGATACCAATTAACCCAACGCGATATCACGATTACTCAGCAAGAATCTCAAGTGGTTTTATTAGAAAAACAACTTGAAGACATGCATGTAAAAGGTGGGATTTCCGGTTCATTACAAAGTTTAGAAGTTGAATTAGGCCAAAGTGTTCAGTTGGGCCAATCACTTGCGAAAGTAGGTAGTGATTTAGCGTTAATCGCGCGTTTACGCTTGCCTCAACAGTTAGCAGATCAAATTGATATTGGTGCCCTCGTCACGATTAACACTCAAAAAGGCTCAGTCAAAGCACATATAAGCCGTATTGAAAGTATTGTAACGAATGGCTCTGTATTAGCTGAGGCGGTAATTGACAGCGAACTGACTTCGAACGCTCGCCCCTCTCTGTCAGTGTCTGCACAAGTATTTGTAAAACACGAAGCCAATGCCACTTTTATCAAGCAAACATCGGGTCTTCGCCCTCGTTCAAAACAAAGTATATTCGTAAAAACTAACAAAAATACTGTTGTGCAACGAGAAGTTGTTTTCGGAGAACTTTCTCAAAACAAATTGATGATAATTGGAGGGTTAAGTATTGGCGATGAAATTATTAGCAGTGATACTCGCCATTATGAAAGATTCAAAGAATTAACCCTTACTTATTAACGTAATTCTAAGTATTTATTATAAAAATGTAGTCATTAAAACAATCATAAAAATAAGGAAATAATAATGAAAACTATAGTTAACATGAATAACGTTCATAAACGTTTCGATAGCAAACAAATTGAAACGCATGCACTGCAAGGCGTGTCTTTAGATATTCATCAAGGTGAGTTTGTTGCTATTACCGGACCTTCTGGTTGCGGAAAATCAACATTATTATCAATTATGGGGTTAATGGATAACGCCAGCGAAGGTGAATATATAATAGCAGATATTAATACCCAAGGTTTGAAAGTTGACCAGAGAACACAAATAAGAAACCAGCATATTGGCTATGTATTTCAATCATTTAATTTAATCGACAGTTTGACCGTTTTTGAAAATGTCGCTTTGCCACTTGAACACAGGAAAGTAAAAAAGGCAGAAATTAAGCAACGTGTTGAAGAAGTATTAGCGCAAGTTGATATGGCACACCGTCAAAGTTATCGACCTAATCAGTTATCAGGTGGTCAACAACAACGTATTGCCATCGCTCGTGCGTTAGTTGGGAAACCTGATTTAATTTTAGTGGATGAACCCACCGGTAACCTAGATAGTAAAAATGGTGACCAAGTTATGGCTTTATTAGAAACACTGAATAAAGCAGGTTCTACTATTGTAATGGTAACCCATGATTCTCGCTATGCACGTTGTGCAAGTCGCCAAATTCAGCTACTTGATGGACAAATAGTTTCGCAAGCAAATACAAACAACCCAAACCATGCCGAAAAAAATAGAGAATTACAGGGGGTTGCATGAGCTTAGTCAGTAAAGCTTTCTATAGCGGCATCGGACGGGTATTTTCTTTACCTCGTTTAAGTGTACCGCTTATTCTAACCTTAGGGCTAACACTTGGTGCGGTGTTAACGGTAATCGCTATTTCATCGACTCTTTTTTTCCAGCCGTTACAAGGTGTACCTAATGAGGATAAGCTTCATACTTACTCAATAAATGTTCCTTTTAGTGATGATTTTATTGTGCCTTTTTTTGAAATGAAACGTCTAGCTCACTTTTATGAGGATTATTCGGCATTAGGTGAATGGGCAAGTATTTCCACCCAAACAGCCAAGATTTCCATCAATAATACTCAATATGAGGTAAATAAGCATAAAGCGTCTAGTAACATTCTAACCGTATTAGGATCAAAATTAATTAAAGGCCAAGACGTTAATATTACTTCACCTGAACGGTTTGTTTGGATCTCAAATAGTTTATGGCAAAGTGCATTTTCGAACAAAAATTCTGCCCTAGGCTCAATCATTCAACTAGAAGAGAAAAATTATACCATTGCAGGTGTTATTGAAGACGTATCAGCAATAAAGAGTACGGGTGTTATCAATTCAAACCAAGTGTGGAAGATAAGCAACTTACCACAAAAAAAGTCTGAACCTGAGTCAAACGCCCTTAATGGCGACTTAGAAAATATTATTGTTTTACAAAAAGATAACCGTAGAATTTTAACTGACAATGAAATTAAAGAATGGAGTAAAAGATACGTAGAGAACAATTTTACGGCTGAGGCAGCAGGCACATTCAAAATGTTTAGTAAAAACTTCGAACTAAACATTAGTAATAAAAGCTACCGTGAAAACTTACTAGGCTCTTCAGTATCACTTATTGTCACCTTATTGGTAACGGTTGTTGGTTTATTATTAATGGCGGCGCTAAATTTATTGAACTTGTTTATCGCACATTATCAGGCGAGAAGTAAAGAATTTGCAATTCAGTTAAGTTTAGGTGCCAGCCTAAATAAATTACGACTATTAATTTTTTTAGAAAACCTCCCTTGTTTCAGTTTAGCAGCCATGACTGGCTTATTGTCAGCAGGCTGGATAATCAAACTCTTGCCTATATTAGCTGGCAACAATTTACCTTTATTAGCAACCATAAGTCTTGATTTTCCAACGGTGATCGCCGCTTTATTAATTGTAATGTTATTGACACTAATTTTTAGTTTACTCGCGACTATTGACGTTAATAAACATAGCTTAGTAGATAATCTAAATAGCAGTGGTAAAGGTATACAGGCACAAAACAACCAAACATTGAGTAAAGTATTAATGGTACTTCAGCTATCTTTAGCTTCTATTTTATTAACATCAAGCGTAATGCTCGCACTGCAAAGTTATGAAGAGGTCTTTGGTGAGGTCGGTTATACATTAGGTAATAGCTATCAGATCACTATGGAACCTATTGATAATAAAAATAAAAACATTCTAGCTGAACACCTTGAAACTAAGGTATTAAGTAATCATGACACAACAATGATGACGTTTATTGAAAGCAATGTAAGTGAAAGCAAAGTTATTGTTCCTTCGTCTGGGCCACTTAATGGAAGATTTACAATTCAAACGTATAAAAATGAGGATACTAATTTTTCATTAAGCTATGAAAAAAAATATTTCAACGAAAGTTACTTTTCAGCCTTTAAAATCCCCTTGATAGCTGGGAAAAACATTACAAAAGAACAAATAGAAAATGATGAACAAATAGTTATTGTGGACACCGCGATGGCAAAAATCATGTACCCCAAGCTTTCATTTAATGAAATTATTGGTAAAAAATCACGAGTTTCAGACGCTATTATCCAAGGTATTGTGCCAACACTTAAAAGCCTACCAGGACACTTGAAAAAACATCAACTACCCATTGTTTATAATGTAGAACCTAGTTCATCTAATTATTTAACTTATACGATTATGATGCCTGAAGGAAAAAAACTAACGACTTCAATGATAGAAGATAAGTTCAAAGCGCAATTCCCCCTGTTCAAAAACTTAGAAATTACCGCATTGAATGAGACGTGGGCTGAAATGACTCAAATGCATCGTACTAGTTTATGGATAATAGTCACGGTAACCCTACTGACCATAATACTTGCCGCTATTGGTGTCGCAGGTTTGACTCAAATGACCACCAACAATCGTAAGTATGAATTAGCCGTACGCATGGCGACTGGCGCGAAACAGTCACTATTAGTGCGCTTTATTTTGAAAGATGCTTTGTGGATGTTGGTATTGGGTTTAGGGCTAGGCTTTGCATTTTCAGTTTTTGGTTATGAGCAACTTCAAAAGCACATAACGATGTTACCTGAATTTAATGGCGTCGCTATGTCGATATTAGATTTAGGTTTAATTTTTATTGTGCTTTTGTCTGTCATTATTCCTGCTTGGCGCGTAATAAGTGCTGACCCAATGCAAGCATTACGTGAAGAGTAATATTTTTTCATACTTAAAATTACGTTATCATTAGGTAAATTGATAAAGTTAAGTGAGGGTTGACCAAGAGTTCCTCACTTTGTTTATGTCTATTACTGCCTCAACATTAACAATATAAATAGTTAAGGATTTTTTGTTGGATTATAAAAATAATGCCACGATTCTCATCGCCGATGATGATGAAGATATTAGGTTAGCCCTAACGTTACTATTACAAGCGAATGGCTTTCGTATCATTGAAGCCGAAAATCCTAAAGAAGTGATTATTCAAGCAGAACGACAAAAGCCTGATTTAATTTTATTAGACATGAACTTTAGCCGCGATACCACCAGCGGAAAAGAAGGCTTAGAAATACTCACTCAACTTAAAAAAAGTAATATTCCTGTTATTTTAATGACCGCATGGGGCAGTATTAAACTTGCCGTTAAAGGTTTAAAACAAGGTGCGGGCGATTTTATTGAAAAACCATGGCAAAAAGACAAGCTCCTCAATAGCATTCACCAGCAGCTTAATGTGGCTAAACTTCAGCAAGAAAATCAAGGCTATCGTGCTTTATTAAATTCAGCAGTAGAAAATAAAACGCCATCGACATGGATTTGCCAATCACCTGCTATGATTGCCATCGAGCAACTAGTTAAGCAAATAGCCCCGACTGATGCCAATGTACTTATTCTAGGTGAGAACGGTACAGGGAAATCTCTGCTTGCAGAACGTATTCATCAACTTTCAACACGCCATAATGACCCCTTAATTTCAGTTAATATGGCAGCGATACCTGAAAATTTATTTGAAAGTGAATTATTCGGTCATCAAAAAGGTGCATTTACTGATGCGAAACAAAATAGAATTGGCCGTTTTCAATTAGCAGATCAAGGCAGTTTGTTTTTTGATGAAATAGGCTCTTTACCCCTTATTTTACAGCCTAAGTTATTACGCGTTTTAGAAACGGGTCAATATGAAATATTAGGTTCAAGCCAAACACAAAGTGCTAATGTTCGTTTGATCAGCGCAACCAATGCTAATTTACACTATTTGGTTACCGAGGGTGGCTTTAGACAAGACTTACTTTACCGATTAAATACGTTCGTAATCACCTTACCACCTTTGCGAGAACGCCTTGCTGACATGGCGCTATTAACAGTAAACTTTATTAATAAGTTTTGTAAAAAATATCAGAAGGATCCCATAACCTTATCTGACTCTGCTTTAACTAAACTTAATCGACATAACTGGCCGGGTAATATACGCGAATTGAGTCACGTTATTGAACGAGCCATATTAATGGCAACCAGTAATGAAATAACCGATTTACAGTTATTACTTGAAGTTCCACAAAATGAACAAAATCATATTGTTCTGCAACCGTTAGAAGTAGCCGAGCAGCAGCTTATCGACAAGGCGATGACGGTTACACAAGGTAACGTTATTGAAGCTGCTAAAATTTTGGATATTTCGCGTAATGCGCTTTATCGACGCTTAGAAAAATTTGCTAATAATGAAAACATCTCTAAAGAGTAAGCATATGAAAGCTGGTACGGTTAAGTGAGCAATGAAAAAAACTTAGTCATCGCGCTAAGTGTTGTGGTTTTATTAATAATAAGCTTGGTTGCCGCACTCACCTTAACTTTAGGTTGGAGCTTGCTCGGTATAGCCACATTATTATTTGCACTTGCCTACCCATTAATCTGGGTAGCATGGCGTTGTTATTCATTTTGGTGCCAAGCCATTAGGCAACTGACTACTTTCACCCAAATACTTAAGGAGGGTGAACAGAACCTTCGCTTTAAACAACAACATCCCGATAATTTACTGCTTGCTTTACAAAAAGAAATTACCGGATTAGCTCAAGTAAATTTGACCAAATCACGTAATCATCAAAGCTTAGACAATTTATTAAATCACATTCTCGATGCTTGGTCTGTACCTGTATGCTTGTTCGACGAAAACCTACAACTCACCTATCGTAATACAGCAATGAATGAACAGATCCAACAACCTATGCTAGTAGGAAGTTTTGCAAGCGACTTAGGTTTTAAACATCAAAATGGACAGTTAACCCACCCCAAATTTGATCAACAATGGCAGTGTCAAAGTATTCAATACAAGCAAGAGAACCAAGATCATTGGCTTTTTTCTGCTATCAACATTTCTCAATTATTAAATAAAAATAGCAGCGTAACTCAGCAAAACTTAATTCGTGTTTTAGGGCATGAATTACGTAACTCGTTAACCCCCATGGCTTCTATGACAGATACTCTTTTATCAGCAGATGAATTAAATGAACAGCAAACCCGTTTAGTACTTTCTCGAATTCATAAACGTAGTAATCGATTATTGTCTTTTATTAGTGAATACAGCAAATTAACTCAACTTCCATTACCTAAGCTTGAGTGGTTTGATTTAAGTGAAATTATTGATGAAACGAAATTATTAGTTAATGAGCAGCTTTGTCTTATTGAATTCCAAGGTAATCAACAATGCTTCGGCGATGAAGAACAAATAGCTCAGGTGATTATAAATTTAGTGAAGAATGCTCAAGAAGCAAGTGAAAATATCCAAACTAAAATAGTCATAAAAGCATTTTATAAACAAGAGCAACAAATAATTGAAGTTGAAGATAACGGGCCAGGTTTTGCTAATCTCAACAATGTATTAACCCCTTTTTATACCACTAAACCTGGAGGATCTGGCATAGGTCTATCGTTATGTGCTGAAATTATAAAAAATCACTTTGGCCAGCTTAGTGTCGAGAACAGAAAAAATAAAAGCGCCATTGTTGGCGCTAGCATATTAATGAGTTGGCCCATTGTCAGTTAGTATTTAGCTTAGCTGACAAAGATAAGTTTAACGGCGCCCATATTTACTTTCTGTGCTTGTTCGTTTTTTCGAGCGTGCACTTTGACCTAACGCTTTTTTTCTATCTCGCTGTTTCTGTCCACCTTTTCTTGCCGGCTTTTCTGTTTTTGTTAAGTCAGGTTCATAACCAGGATACCATTGCTGTAATAAGCGCGTATCAAGTACTTTTTCAACCGCTTCTAATAACCACTCTTCGCTAGGGCTCATCAACGAAACAGCCACCCCTTCATTACCTGCTCGACCCGTTCTTCCTATTCTATGAATATAATCTTCCGCGATATAAGGGAGTTCGTAGTTAATGACATAGTTTAAGTTTGCAATATCTAAACCACGAGAAGCAACATCAGTAGCCACTAGAGCACGGGTTTTTCCTTCTTTAAATTCTGCTAAGGCTTTTTCTCTTGCGCCTTGAGATTTATCACCATGAATCGATTGCGTTTTAATACCGTCTTTACACATTTCTTTCGCTAATGCATCAGCCGTTACCTTAGTACGGGTGAAAATAAGGACTTGTTTCCAATTCTTTGAACCGATTAAAAATGAGGTTAATTCACGCTTTCGATCACTATCAACGGTATAAAGAATTTGCTCTACTTTTGCCGCCGCAGCATTTCGCTCGCTAACTTCAATTAACTCAGGATCGGTTAATAAATTTTTACTGAGTTTAAAAATTGCATCGTCGAAGGTCGCTGAAAATAAAAGCGTTTGGCGTTTTAATGGAACACGATTTAAGATGCGGTCAATCTCGTCTTTAAAGCCCATGTCTAACATACGGTCAGCTTCATCAAAGACTAAACATTCCAGTTCCGTTAACGCCAAAGAGCCATTAATAATATGGTCAAGCAATCGTCCAGGGGTTGCCACTAAGACATCAGCACCTTTATTTAATGCGGTAATTTGTGGATTAATGCTCACACCACCATAAGCGACGGCAATATTGAGCTCAGTATTCTCTGCGTAACTAATAAAGCTTTTATAGACCTGTTGTGCAAGTTCACGTGTTGGCGTTAAGACTAAAGCGCGAACTGGACGTTTTTCAGGGAGTTCAGTCATTAACTTTTGTAAAATAGGTAAAGCAAACGCGGCTGTTTTACCTGTCCCCGTTTGTGCTCCAGCCATAATGTCTTTTCCTGCTAAGATAACAGGAATAGCCTTTTGCTGAATGGGGGTGGCTTCGGTATAACCGAGAGCGTTAACAGCATCGGTTAAGCTTTTGTCTAATGCTAAAGAAGTAAAACTCATGTAATTAACGCTCACCTACGGCTGATTGATTTTTCTGTTTGTTTTTTAGTTCTTGTTCAAGTTCTTCAGGATAGAAAACTAACCCTTGTTCATTTTGGCTTGGAAAAACGATTAAAGCTAACTCATCTTCTACTAGCCCATGTGACCAACGACTAAACCATTTACTTAATGAAATAGCTTCTGCCTGACATTCTTGCCATTCATCTGTGGCCCAAGCTTGCGCAAATTCTTTATTTGGCCAGACAGGTACGCAATCTTCATCTTCGGTATTAAGCATCACACAGCCGTGCTCGTCTTTTAATATCCAAATTTCATTATTTGCGACAACTTCTTTCAGAAAGTAATTTGCTCGTTGAGCATCATCGTAATTTAAAACGAGTTTGATTTGTTGTTCGTCTAGAGCTTGCACTATAAAATATTCCTATCAGATTTTGTATTAGGTAGCATGACTATTCCACAAAAATTTGCATTTCTTCGCCAATGAGTTTGCGCATTTCCATCAACTTTATCGCTGACTCATGTTGTTTAATATCTTCTGGTGACTCTGGGATCCACGTTGGTATTTTTTCAGACTTACCGTTCTCGTCCACTGCTACCATTATAACAATGCAATGAGTGGTTAATGTACGATTAAGGAACTTTGGATCACAGGCATTAACTTCTAATGCAATATGCATTGATGAATTACCGGTGTAGATCACCTTAGCCTCAACTTCAACTAAGCTACCAACATGAATCGGAGCAATAAAACGTATACCACCCGCATAAGCAGTTACACAATAGCGACCACTCCAACCAGCTGAACAAGCATAAGCAGCTAGATCGATCCATTTCATTACCGCCCCACCGTGAACTTTACCACCAAAATTTACATCTTGTGGTTCGGCTAAAAATCTAAGGGTGATGTCTCTTTGTGGTTTGTTCATGCTTTAACTCTCTTAAAAGATATTAATGGGTTATCCTTGTGGATGGATACCCTTTCAATTTAAAATTTTACCGTTGTATATATTCTACTAGGTATACCAACAATCATGATATTAAAATAGAAATATATCCGCCAAACAATCGCAATCAATAAATCTAAGAGGAATATAATGAAAATTTGGGTCGATGCCGACGCTTGTCCTGCGGTAATTAAAGATATCTTATTTCGTGCGGCTGACCGTGCAAAAATTGAAACTATTTTAGTTGCCAATCATTTTCTAAAAATGCCACCGTCCAAGTTTATTTTCTTTGTACAAGTAAGTTCAGGTTTTGATGTGGCTGATAATGAAATTGTTAAACGCTGTACTGCACATGACTTAGTGATCACTGCAGATATCCCGTTAGCGGCAGAAGTCGTAGAAAAAGGTTGTCTGGCTCTAAACCCTAGAGGTGAACTTTATACCGAAAGTAATATTAGGCAAAGACTCAACATGCGCGACTTTATGGATACGTTGCGCTCTAGCGGCATTCAAACGGGTGGCGTACCACCGATTAGTCAAGGTGACAGACAAGCCTTTGCAAATAACCTTGATAAATTATTAGCTAAAAGAATTTAAGGCTCATTAAGAGCCTTAGTTTATTAATTAGCGTGAAGCTGAATACGGGTCGCTACTATTTTTAGGGGCGTTACTTGCTGGGTTTTTACGACGGCCACCTGCATTTGAATCTTTATTCGCGTTACTATCATTTCTATGACGAGGGTTTTTACTTTGTGGCTTATGGCCTCGAGCATTATCTGCAGAACGCTGTCCGTCATGGTGTTCGGATTTAGCCTTTTTAGGTTTATTTGCTTTCAAAGGTCTTAACGGGCGTGACTCCAATAAAACATTAAAAGGTTCAAACCCTTCGATAACTTCACGAGGAATATGGGTTTGTATAAGGTGTTCTACATCATTCAATAAATCAATTTCATCTGAGCACACTAAAGAAACAGCTTTACCACTAGCACCTGCTCGACCTGTTCTACCGATTCGGTGAACATAGTCTTCTGCTACATTAGGTAATTCAAAGTTAACAACCTGCGGTAATTGGTCAATATCAATACCACGCGCCGCAATATCAGTGGCAACTAAAACATTCACTGTACCATCTTTAAAATTTGCTAAGGCTTTTGTTCTAGCCCCTTGGCTTTTATTGCCATGAATTGCAGCTGCTTTTATACCTTCGGCTTCTAGTTGCTTTGTTAATTTATTCGCTCCATGTTTAGTTTTCATAAACACTAAAACTTGTTGCCAACCATTATCTTTTATTAATGCGGTTAATAGTCCAGCTTTTTGTTTTTTATCTACTGGATATATTACCTGTGCAACTTTTTCTGCCGTGGTGTTTCTTGGGCTAACTGAGATCTCTACAGGGTTATTTACTAATCCACGTGCTAAATCACGGATATCTTCTGAAAAGGTTGCTGAAAATAAAAGGTTCTGGCGTTGTTTTGGTAATACCGATAAAACTTTTTTAATATCGCGTAAAAAGCCCATATCTAGCATTCTATCCGCTTCATCGAGTACGAGTATTTCAAGTTGTTTAAAACTAACCGCTTTCTGATTATAAAGATCAAGAAGACGACCTGGCGTTGCTACCAATATATCGACACCTTGGCGTAAACGCATCATTTGCGGATTAATTTTAACACCACCAAAAACAACAGTGGCCGTTAAAGGTAAATACTTACCGTACATTTCCACATTTTCGTATATTTGCGCAGCGAGCTCTCGTGTAGGCGTTAAAATAAGGGTACGAACTTGATTAGCTTGTGGTTTGTTTCCACCGGATAAGCGTTCCAAAATTGGTAGAGTGAATCCTGCTGTTTTTCCTGTTCCCGTTTGTGCAGCAGCCATAACATCTTGCCCACTTAATACGGCAGGAATAGCTTGTGCTTGAATTGGAGATGGTTCGGTATAACCCTTCTCAGCAATCGCTTTTTGAATCGGGGCAGATAAGCCCAACGAGGTAAAACCCATAGATAAATCTCTTTATAAAAAGTGGAAGTTAGCCAATGTACAGCGGCGTTGCAGAATACAGTATAGCTATGTTAAGTGCAATTACGAGTCGTCGTATTGACCGTTGAATTTTATTAAAATACAAATATTTAATGTTAGTTACTGACAAAACTAGACAAGCCCTCTGTTTTCCGTTAAAAGTCACTGTGGTAATGAGACTTTGAAAGGGAATTTATGACTAATATTGATTACGGCAACAAGCACTTTCTCGTTGTCGACAATATTGAACAATCGCGCAATACATTAAAGATATTCGCATATAGTTTAGGTGCAATGAAGGTTGATAGCAGTCATCATGCGCCTGAAATTATGTCTCTATGCGATGAGATAAAGTTCGATGTGATTTTGTTAGGCTATGATCTGGGTGAAGATAAAAAAAATGGCCAGCAAATTCTTGAAGAATTACGTGCTAGGCAAATGATATCACGCCATTGTACGATAGTAATGATCACTGCAGAGGTATCTCAAGCGATGGTGCTAGCAGCACTGGAGCATAAACCTGATGAGTATTTAGCAAAGCCTTATACCCTCAATGACCTAAGTACCCGATTGTCAAGGTGTTTTCAAAAAAAAGACGCAATGCTCAACATTTATAAAGCGATGGATGCAGATAATTTTCAAAAGGTCTTATTGCTTTGTGAACGATTAATTACACAAAATTCTACATATAAAACAGAATGTTTAGGAATAAAGTCACGACAACATTTTGAATTAGCACAATTTGATCAAGCAAGAGAGATTTACGATGCTTACCTCGGTGCTCCTAATTGTCAATGGGCAGCAATTGGCTTAGGTAAAATAGCCTTAGTTGAAAACGACTTCGACTTAGCGATACATTATTTCAGTGCTGTTGTTGATAGTAATCCGCTTTATTTATCAGCTTACGACTGGTTGGCTAAAGCTTATAAATTAACACAGCAACCTAATTTAGCTGAAGATGTTCTAGAAAAAGCCTTATTGATATCACCACGTTCTGTATTACGATTAAAAAATTATGCTGATTTATGTGTTAGTAACGAGAACTTTGATAAAGCAACATATGCCCTCTCTAAAACCAATGAGTTGGCCTACCACTCTGTTCATAAAAAGCCTGAAAATGCATTACTTTTTGTCGAAGCCTTGCTTGAATACGCAGAAAACCTAAGTACATTTCAAGTACGTAAATTAAATAATAAAGGCTTTAAAGCGCTTACAGATATGGTGAAAGATTTTAGCTCTGCTGAGTTAAAAATCCATAGCCAATTATTAACGGCAAGGTTACATCATAAGGCAAATGAAGCTCAACTCGCTAAAGAAAACCTTAAGGATGCAGAACGTCTATTAAGTAGATTTAAATACCAATTATCGACATCAGGGACTATTGCTATTGCGAAATCACTAATCGCATTGCAAAGAGCAGCTTATGCACAGAACTTACTTAATGAACTAGCTCAAGCTAACCCAGACAATACCGAGCTACTCTCACAAATAGCCGCTCTGTTAGGTAAGCCTTTACGTGAAAGTGACAAAATTGCCGCTCAAAATGCTTTGGAAGTTGGTAATAACCTATATAGAGTTAATCATTATAGCTTGGCAATTGATAAGCTGAACAAAGCCTTAGTACATTTTCCTAATCACATTGGGATCAAGCTCAACCTTTTGCAGGTATTACTGGTTTCATTTGATGCAAATAATGAACGTAATAGTGACTTAGTACTCGCAGAAGAGTTAATTAAAGAGTTTAGTAAGTTAAGATCAGACAGTGAGTCGTATAAACGATTTATGAAACTAAATGATAAATATATAAGTATAAAGAAAGATTTAGCAGAGGATAAATAATATTAATGAAGTGGTATTAATGTATGAATAACTATTTATGAATTTTTTGGGTGCTATTAATAAGGAAAGAAGTGGTGGAGGGAGGTGGATTCGAACCACCGAAGGCTGAGCCATCAGATTTACAATCTGGTCCCTTTGGCCACTCGGGAACCCCTCCACGGGGCCGACATATCAACATAGAGTTGGTATGTCTTAAACAGCCGCTTAACAATGCCACTATAAGTGATCACTATCAAACTTAATAGGCGCCTAGCAATGTCCTACTCTCACATGGGAACTCCCACACTACCATCGGCGCTACTGCGTTTCACTTCTGAGTTCGGAATGGGATCAGGTGGTGCCACAGTGCTATTGTCGCTAGACAAAAACTTTTGCTTAAATTAATAAGCCAATCTTGAAAGCTGTTGCTCAACAGAGCAATAAATATAAAAGCGTTTTCTTATTCAATGCATTACAGTGCGTGATTTATTCTGTCAGTCTCTACAAACACTTCGCAGTAAAACTACTTGGGTGTTGTATGGTTAAGCCTCACGGGTAATTAGTATCAGTTAGCTCAAGACCTCGCAGTCCTTACACACCTGACCTATCAACGTTGTAGTCTCCAACGACCCTTTAGGGAGCTTAAAGCTCCAGTGAGAACTCATCTCAAAGCCTGCTTCCCGCTTAGATGCTTTCAGCGGTTATCAGTTCCGAACGTAGCTACCGGGCAATGCTATTGGCATAACAACCCGAACACCAGCGGTTCGTCCACTCCGGTCCTCTCGTACTAGGAGCAGCCCTCTTCAATTCTCAAACGCCCACGGCAGATAGGGACCGAACTGTCTCACGACGTTCTAAACCCAGCTCGCGTACCACTTTAAATGGCGAACAGCCATACCCTTGGGACCGACTTCAGCCCCAGGATGTGATGAGCCGACATCGAGGTGCCAAACACCGCCGTCGATATGAACTCTTGGGCGGTATCAGCCTGTTATCCCCGGAGTACCTTTTATCCGTTGAGCGATGGCCCTTCCATACAGAACCACCGGATCACTATGACCTACTTTCGTACCTGCTCGACGTGTCTGTCTCGCAGTTAAGCTGGCTTATGCCATTGCACTAACCGTATGATGTCCGACCATACTTAGCCAACCTTCGTGCTCCTCCGTTACTCTTTAGGAGGAGACCGCCCCAGTCAAACTACCCACCAGACAGTGTCCCCAGGCCCGATAAGGGCCCTAGGTTAGAACATCACGCATACAAGGGTGGTATTTCAAGGTAGACTCCACCACATCTAGCGACATGGTTTCATAGTCTCCCACCTATCCTACACATGTAGGAGCAATGTTCACTGTCAAGCTATAGTAAAGGTTCACGGGGTCTTTCCGTCTAGCCGCGGGTATACGGCATCTTAACCGCAAATTCAATTTCACTGAGTCTCGGGTGGAGACAGTGTGGCCATGATTACGCCATTCGTGCAGGTCGGAACTTACCCGACAAGGAATTTCGCTACCTTAGGACCGTTATAGTTACGGCCGCCGTTTACCGGGGCTTCGATCATCAGCTTCGCTTACGCTAACCGAATCAATTAACCTTCCGGCACCGGGCAGGCGTCACACCGTATACGTCATCTTTCGATTTTGCACAGTGCTGTGTTTTTAATAAACAGTTCCAGCCACCTGGTTACTTCGACTACTCTTAGCTTACACCGCAAGGGTTTAACCGAGAGTAGCGTACCTTCTCCCGAAGTTACGGTACTATTTTGCCTAGTTCCTTCACCCGAGTTCTCTCAAGCGCCTTAGTATTCTCTACCTAACCACCTGTGTCGGTTTGGGGTACGGTTCCTATATATCTGAAGCTTAGAAGCTTTTCCTGGAAGCATGGCATCAATGACTTCAATTCCGTAGAATCTCGTCTCGTATCTCAGTGTTGAATGAAAACCCGGATTTACCTAAGTTAACCACCTACGTACTTTCACACGGACTACCAACGCCGTGCTCATTTAGCCTACTCCGTCCCTCCTTCGCAATATATAGAAGTACAGAAATATTAATCTGTTTCCCATCGACTACGCGTTTCCGCCTCGCCTTAGGGGCCGACTTACCCTGCCCTGATTAACATGGGACAGGAAACCTTGGTCTTTCGGCGGGGGAGTTTTTCACTCCCCTTATCGTTACTCATGTCAGCATTCGCACTTCTGATACCTCCAGCAAGCTTTACAACTCACCTTCAACGGCTTACAGAACGCTCCCCTACCACTCATAATAAATTATGAATCCGCAGCTTCGGTGACTAGTTTAGCCCCGTTACATCTTCCGCGCAGACCGACTCGACTAGTGAGCTATTACGCTTTCTTTAAAGGATGGCTGCTTCTAAGCCAACCTCCTAGCTGTCTATGCCTTTCCACATCGTTTCCCACTTAACTAGTACTTTGGGACCTTAGCTGGCGGTCTGGGTTGTTTCCCTCTTCACAACGGACGTTAGCACCCGCAGTGTGTCTCCCGCATATCACTCATTGGTATTCGGAGTTTGCAAAGGGTTGGTAAGTCGGGATGACCCCCTAGCCTTAACAGTGCTCTACCCCCAATGGTGTTCGTGCGAGGCTCTACCTAAATAGATTTCGGGGAGAACCAGCTATCTCCCGGCTTGATTAGCCTTTCACTCCGACCCACAAGTCATCACCGCATTTTTCAACATACGTGTGTTCGGTCCTCCAGTTGATGTTACTCAACCTTCAACCTGCCCATGGGTAGATCGCCGGGTTTCGGGTCTATACCCTGCAACTAAACGCGCAGTTAACACTCGCTTTCGCTACGGCTCCCCTAATCGGTTAACCTTGCTACAGAATATAAGTCGCTGACCCATTATACAAAAGGTACGCAGTCACCGGACTAAATCCGGCTTCCACTGCTTGTACGTATGCGGTTTCAGGTTCTATTTCACTCCCCTCACAGGGGTTCTTTTCGCCTTTCCCTCACGGTACTGGTTCACTATCGGTCAGTTAGTAGTATTTAGCCTTGGAGGATGGTCCCCCCATATTCAGACAAAGTTTCACGTGCTCCGTCCTACTCGATTTCACTTAAAGGTTGCTTTTGTGTACGGGACTATCACCCTGTATCGTTGTACTTTCCAGTACATTCCACTAGCGCCCAATAAGCTTAAGGGCTGATTCGCGTTCGCTCGCCGCTACTAACGAAATCTCGGTTGATTTCTTTTCCTCAGGGTACTTAGATGTTTCAGTTCTCCTGGTTCGCTTCATTAAGCTATGTATTCACTTAATGATACTGACTTATGTCAGTGGGTTTCCCCATTCGGAAATCATTGGCTATTACGGTTTTTATCACCTTACCAATGCTTATCGCAGATTAACACGTCCTTCATCGCCTCTAACTGCCAAGGCATCCACCACATACGCTTAGTCACTTAACCATACAACCCTAAGTAGTCTTTCGACACGAAGTACACCTCGGAGACTAATCCAAGGCAATTGTAAAGTCTGACATTTTCACGCACAAATAAATGTGTCTTGAATAAGATGTTTACTCTGAGTAAGAGCAAACAAATGTTGATTAACAGCTTTCACTATTAATCGCTTTTGTAGATAGTTATAAAATGTGCAAATCACAGCGCGACACCGTTCATTGCTTTATAAATATCTTATTTATATCAGCTTTCCAGATTGTTAAAGAACTCATTCTTAACGCGCATTCGGTTAAAAACGTGGTTTAAAAAACCAAACTTAACGTGTTCATGAGAACAGTTTAAGTTTGGTCTTTTCTTTAATGAAGAATCGAGGTGGTGGAGCTATGCAGGATCGAACTGCAGACCTCCTGCGTGCAAGGCAGGCGCTCTCCCAGC
Organism: Colwellia sp. MB02u-14; assembly: GCF_014076915.1. Classification (NCBI taxonomy): domain Bacteria; kingdom Pseudomonadati; phylum Pseudomonadota; class Gammaproteobacteria; order Alteromonadales; family Colwelliaceae; genus Colwellia; species Colwellia sp. MB02u-14. The sequence continues at coordinate 1,894 of NZ_JACGUX010000001.1, read as the reverse complement.
TGAGCTATAGCCCCATCGGGATTCTTCTAATTTGTTATCATGTAATTTGTGTAGACACTCGTGAAACCGAGGTTTCCATTAAACTGTTTTTACTTCAAGATAAGGAGGTGATCCAACCCCAGGTTCCCCTAGGGTTACCTTGTTACGACTTCACCCCAGTCATGAAACACAAAGTGGTGACCGTCCTCCCGAAGGTTAAACTAGCCACTTCTTTTGCATCCCACTCCCATGGTGTGACGGGCGGTGTGTACAAGGCCCGGGAACGTATTCACCGTAGCATTCTGATCTACGATTACTAGCGATTCCGACTTCATGGAGTCGAGTTGCAGACTCCAATCCGGACTACGACAAGCTTTGTGGGATTCGCTCCACCTCGCGGTATTGCTGCCCTCTGTACTTGCCATTGTAGCACGTGTGTAGCCCATCCCGTAAGGGCCATGATGACTTGACGTCGTCCCCACCTTCCTCCGGTTTATCACCGGCAGTCTCCTTAGAGTTCCCGCCATAACGCGCTGGCAAATAAGGATAGGGGTTGCGCTCGTTGCGGGACTTAACCCAACATTTCACAACACGAGCTGACGACAGCCATGCAGCACCTGTCTCACAGTTCCCGAAGGCACAAGTCTATCTCTAGTCTCTTCTGTGGATGTCAAGGGATGGTAAGGTTCTTCGCGTTGCATCGAATTAAACCACATGCTCCACCGCTTGTGCGGGCCCCCGTCAATTCATTTGAGTTTTAACCTTGCGGCCGTACTCCCCAGGCGGTCAACTTAATGCGTTAGCTCCGCTACCCACGGATCAAGTCCACAGACAGCTAGTTGACATCGTTTACGGCGTGGACTACCAGGGTATCTAATCCTGTTTGCTCCCCACGCTTTCGTGCCTCAGCGTCAGTATCTGTCCAGGTGGCCGCCTTCGCCACTGATGTTCCTTCCAATCTCTACGCATTTCACCGCTACACTGGAAATTCCACCACCCTCTACAGTACTCTAGTTTGCCAGTTCAAAATGCAGTTCCAAGGTTGAGCCCTGGGCTTTCACATCTTGCTTAACAAACCGCCTACGCACGCTTTACGCCCAGTAATTCCGATTAACGCTCGCACCCTCCGTATTACCGCGGCTGCTGGCACGGAGTTAGCCGGTGCTTCTTCTGTTGCTAACGTCATAGGATGCAGCTATTAACTACACCCCTTTCCTCACAACTGAAAGTGCTTTACAACCCGAAGGCCTTCTTCACACACGCGGCATGGCTGCATCAGGCTTTCGCCCATTGTGCAATATTCCCCACTGCTGCCTCCCGTAGGAGTCTGGGCCGTGTCTCAGTCCCAGTGTGGCTGATCATCCTCTCAAACCAGCTAGAGATCGTCGCCTTGGTGAGCCATTACCTCACCAACTAGCTAATCTCACTTGGGCTAATCAAATGGCAAGAGGTTCCGAAGAATCCCCCTCTTTGGTCCGTAGACGTTATGCGGTATTAGCAGTCGTTTCCAACTGTTGTCCCCCACCATATGGCATATTCCCAAGCATTACTCACCCGTCCGCCGCTCGTCAGCAGATAGCAAGCTATCTCTGTTACCGCTCGACTTGCATGTGTTAAGCCTGCCGCCAGCGTTCAATCTGAGCCATGATCAAACTCTTCAATTAAAAAATCGTTTGTGATGCTTAGTCGAAACCAAGACATCTGCTCAATGAATTCTGTCGTGTTACTAGCCGAAGCTAATAACTACATAAAACGTACTAATCAAATTAATGATTAATACTTAATCTGTGTGACATCATTATTAAACTGTTTTACGTCTTTCCTTGCCTCTCGTGAGAGAATTAAGAACCGACTATGTAAAATCAATGTAATGTGAGTGTCCACACAAATTGCATGATAACTAATTGTTAAAGAA